>DATEDR010000350.1:0-5012 GCA_035281605.1 Sphingobium sp. | reverse complement strand
CGCGATATTCGACGCGGAAAATAGGGCGTTTCCTTTCACAGAAACGCCCCATATCCTATTCAGGACAGCAGCCCCATGCGACTGCTTGCCGTCCGAAAATGTTCGCCGTCCAGTTCGACGCCAAGGAAGGCGCGCCCGCAGTCTTGCGCCGCTTCCAACGTCGATCCCGAGCCGCAAAAGGGGTCGAGAACAATGTCGCCGGGCGCACTGAATGTCTCGATCAACGGCCGCAAAATCTCCACCGGCTTCTCGGTCGGATGCCGCCTGTTGCCAGTATAGCGGGGCCAGTCGATCACGTCCGGCAGCGGGTGCGTAGGCTGCTCCGGACGCCCCTTGGCAAGCAAGAAAGCCTGCTCATGCTCGTATCGCAGGAAGCGCGTCGCTGAGGCATAATGTTTGCGGAATACGATATGGCCGACGGGATATAACCCGACCGAACGCCAGGCCAGCATGAATTTTTCGACCGCGCTCCAGCCATAAAAGCTGACGGCGAAGCTGCCCGGCTTCATCACCCGCGCGATCTCGGCAAAGGCTGGGCGAACCCATTGCGCATTATCGTCATTGGCGACCCTGCGTCCATCGCGCGAACGGTATCGGCAGATATAGGGTGGGTCGGTGACGACCAGATCGACCGCGCCATCGGGTAGCACTTTCAGCTTTTCGATGCAGTCGCCCTGGGCGATGCGGTTGCGGGGAACGCGCTTCGCGCGTGACTGAATATGCGTCGAACGCGCCTCCTCTAGCGGTGTCTTTTCCATGTCTTGAAGCTCCTGATGCTGGGGTCAGGCTCCGTCATCGGCGCCTGGCCCCTGCCTCGCGGCGAGCAGCGGGAGAGAGGGGGGCAGCGGCAATCTGCCCGGGGTGGTGCGGGCGCAGGCGCAGCCGAGCCACGGCCCGGCCGATTGCCGTTGCGGGGGAGAGAGGGCGGAGTTCTCTTTCCCCTTCCAACGATAAGACAATGGCGCGACCCGCGCCTCATCGACGTGGAAATCCCGTGCGGCATGATACCACGATGGGGGATGGACCTGTCAGCTCAACGGCTAAGCCCACTGCCGACGGAGGCTGAATGACCATGCGCGGCGCCGATGGTCTGGCGCCGCGCATCGATCGGGAGCCGGCATTCAGCCCGCCTCCCAGCGTGCCTGCGCCGCGCTCTCGCCCGCCGCATCGTGCCGACCAAGCAGCCCTTGGACCCTGCCCTCGCCATCCACCAGGACGATGGCGTTGAACCATGCGCCGCCCAGCCTGCCCATGATCGCGATCCGGTCGAGTTCCTCATCCTCATCGCAGCCCTCCCATCCGCCCAGCCAGCGTTCGGCCTGCCGCGCCTCCCAGAGAAAATCGACTTCCTCCGCAGCGATCAGTTCCGCGAAATCCCCAGCGATGTTCCAATCAATGATGCCCATGACATGCCTCCATCCTTCGATCCGTCCTCCTCATCGAGGACAGACCTCTCGGGGCGGGCGGCGGCGTGGCTGTCAGGGCCGCGAAGCGCCGCGTCAGCGGCGGCGGAGGAACCGATTTTGTCGGGCCGGCAACAAACAAAACGCGCGCGCAGCGCGCTCAATCTCCCGGCAAAATTGGAGGGGCCGCCGGCCTTGCACAGCCGCGTCGCCGCCCGCCATACTGGGCCTTGCCGAGACGAGCCCCTCCACCCTCCCGAAGATGAGCGACGGTCAATCCAGGCGTGCGTCCGTTCGGCACCGTGCGCCGAAGAGTGGTGGGAGCCGGCGGGCGCTAGCGCACCTTCAGCCCCAATTCGCCCAGCAGTTCCCCGGCCTGCTCGCGTGAAATGGTGGCCCCCCGGAAGAGGCTTGCATCAACGAGGCGTAGACCGCCGATGTCGGCGCCACGCAGATCCGCGCCGTCAAACCGCGAGCCTGTCATGTTCGCGTCCCGCAGGCTGCATTGCTCGAAGACAGTCTGCCGGAAATCGCACTTTCGAATGTCGGCCTGGGAAAAATCAACCTTCCGCAACCTGCCATTGCGAAAGGAGAAGCCGGGCAACCGCGCATTGATGAGCAGCGTTTCCTCGATCCCGATCTCCATGGCGGTGCCGTCGGTAAAGTCCGCGCCGGTCAACTTGCATGCCGTGAACTGGGCAGCGTAGAGCTTCGCTCGACGAAAGGCGGCATTGTTGAAATCACTGGCGTGAAAGCTGGACTCGGCAAGAGCGGCGCCGGTGAAATTGGCGAAGGCGCCACGGCAGCCATGCCAGCCTGTGCCTTCCAGGATCGCGCCGCTGAGGTCAGCATGCCGAAGATTGCAGCGCTCGAAGCGCCAGCCGATAAGGTCGAGCCCGGACAAATCGCGCTCTTCAAGATCGCAGTCGACAAGATGATAGCGCCTAGAGGAAGGCAAGCTCTCGATATCCTGCCGCGACAGCGATCGGTCGCGAAGTTCATGCTCAGGGGGAACGTCATTCATCGCGCCGTCCTAGACCTGAAATGGACGGGAAGCCATGACTGGGGAGTGTCGGCCAAAGCGTCTGTGGCGATCTAGCGCCCGGCTTCCAACACCTCGTCGATGGTCAAAACGCGCGCCGCACAGCGAAAAGCGGATCGGCTTTTGGTGCGCGCTCACCTCGGATTTCGGCGGTTTCCGGTGCCGGATTCTGCGCGCGGTAGATGAAAAGGGATGGAGGTTTCTCAGCTTTGACGGGCATCGACGGGACCGCCATTGGAGTGCCCAGATTTGCCGTGACGACGGTCATATAGGCGCGCGTTTCGGGAGGAAGCGAGCGCCGACCCGCGACATAGTCCGCATAGCGCGCCGGCCCTGCATGATAGGCGCCGAACAGTCCCGGATAACCGAACCGCGCATGCATGGCGGCCAGATAGGCGGTGCCGGCGGTGATATTGTCATGTGGGTCATGGGGATCAGACCCAAGCCCATAGCGACGTCGCATGTCGGCCCAGGTGCCAGGCATCAGCTGCATCAGGCCCATGGCCCCGGCATGGCTGGTAATGGGCCTGCCCTGCCAGACCGTATGGCCACCGCTCTCGGCGTGCATCACCGCCTCGACCCATGACTGGTCGATCCCGAAACGGACCGATGCCTCGGCAATGTCGCCTGTCCAGCGCGCGACCGGATCGGCGCGCAAGGACGTCGAGCAAAGGAGCAGTCCCGCCGCAAGCACGGCCCGCACCTGCCTCAGCGCACCCATAATGGCGTCGCCTTGCCGATGATGTCCGCTTCGTCCACCGGCCCGAAATAGCGGCCGTCAAAAGATGCCGGGACATGGTCCATGAGCAGGAAATAACGTCCGGGGAGCAGCCCCTCACAGCCCTCCCACCAAGGCATGGTCCGGCCCATGCTGTCGTGCGCGAGGCGCTTCGCGACGTCCTTTCCGCCCATCGTCACCCTGTCGCCACGCGCGCAGACAATGTCGCCGGGGACGCCGACCACCTGTTTTACCAGCGGCACATTCATGGGAAGATAATGCCGCCGCGCGGCGAGCAGGCGCGCCGGATAGGGCGCCCGCGCCACTACCATGTCACCTCGCGACAGCGTCGCGCCGGGCGACACCAGATAGAAGCCAACCGGCGCGCTTGCGGTCGCGTTCCAGAGCAGGCGCGGCGGCGGCGGAAAGGCTATGGTCGCGCCGAGCGCGAGGGCGCCCAATCCCAGCCAGATCGCATGGCTGCGGAGGCGATGGCGCCGCAGGCGCGCCGCGCGCAGCGCCTCGCCCCAGGCGAAGAGGGGCAAGTCGCGCGGCCGGTTCATGCGCCCTCTCCCGACTTGCGGGCCGCCGACCAGCCATCGAGATCGTCGATATGATAACGCCAGTTGCCGCCATGGGAGCGGCAAAGCGGGCCGCGCCCCTGGAGCCGCAGGCGTTTCAAGGTATTGGCGGCGATGCCCAGATAATAAGCCGCCTGCTTGGCGGTCAGATAGGGGCAGGTTTCGCGCGCCATTCGGGCACGCTCGGCCAGAGCCTTGGGATCGGCGTTGCGCCGCTCCGTTACATCATCGGTCATTGTTGTTTCCTTCGCGCGCCCTGCCCCGTGCGCCGGGTCGGTGGGCCAGATCGGCTCAACCTGGGTCGATCCGGCCCATTCCGGCACGGTCGGAAATTGAGGGGTGGCCTTTTCGACCCCCCGGCGGTGATCCACCGGTCCCGGCCGCACGGAGGGCGACCGGGACCGGCGGCGGCCGTCAGTCGGCCGGATTCCAGATGATGGCGAAGGCGTCTTCATCGTCCTGCCCGGCGGCGCGGCCGAGATTGGCGTAAAGCCGGCGGGGGCCGAATTCCGGGGCCGCGAGGCTCAATGAGACATAATCCTTGCCGGACATTTCCCCCCGCCGGACCCAGCCAGCGCCCACCTCGACCCCCGCAGCCATCACGCGATAATCAGGCTGGCTGTCGCCATTCTTGCGGTTGTTGGGGATGATCTCGATCTCGGCGCGGATCGAGAGGGTGCGCAGCTGGCCCTTGAAGCCGTTGCCGTTGCGGGTGACATAACCGATTGCAGCCATTTTACCTTCTCCACATGCCCGCCCGCGAACCATTTCCGGGCGACAGCAGGCCGGATTGGCCGGGACGAGAAGGCCTCCTGCACCGCATGGCCGAAGCGGCAGCGAAGGACCGGACGGCAAGCCTTATTTGAGGAGCGCAGCGACCGCGAGGAGCCCTGCCAAGGGCGGGGAAATAAGGTGCAGCCGACCGGTTGCGGGAGGTCGGGACCGGCCTAGAGCCTGCTTCCCAAGGCGCCGGAATAGAACGCGGAGCAGGTGCTCCGAGAAGGGATGGCAAGTGAGGACTGTCCCTGACACCAACCGGGAAACGCAGGGGGGCCATGCCACCCGTCTCCGCCCCGGCATACACCCCAACCACAAATGACGCGGCCTGCACACACGCCTCGCGGAGAGGAAAGCCGGGGGAGAATGGAACTGCCGATCCGGTGAAAAACCCGGCCAGTTCCGGCTGCGCCTGCGCCCGGAATCACCACGCCCGACGCCAATTTCGGCCGGGCCGCCGCAGCCGGAAAGCAGACCTTGCGCCACGGACC
>DATEDR010000349.1:0-2125 GCA_035281605.1 Sphingobium sp. | reverse complement strand
CTGCTCGCCGCTCAGCACGGCAACCGACAGCGGGACGTCCTGCAGCGACTGTTCGCGCTTCTGTGCCGTCACGACGATCTCGTCGCTGCCAGCCGTCTCTGCTGCCGCGTCGGGCAGGGCGGCGGCGTCTTGCGCATAAGCGCCGGTGGCGAGCAGCGTCGATCCCATCAACGCCGCGAACATGCTCTTCATCGACATCCTCCCTTTTTATTTATCCAGATGGATAATAATTTGGCGACTGCAATGTCAAGCGGTGAATCCGGGTGGGGCGCCGCGCGCTTTTGCAACGGGCCCGGAATCGCGGAAACTATTGATGATCGGGCGCATGTTCCGCATTCTCGGGGCATGAGCAGGAAGTCGGATCAGAATGCCAAGGGGCTGCGCCAGTTTCTGGACAGCGATGAACAGCGCGCGTGGCTGGAAGACGGCGCGGAATTGCCCGATGCAGGGGAGCGGCAGGATTCGATCGAGCAGCGGATACGATATGCGACCCGCTTCCGGAAGCTGCTGCGCCGGCCGCAGGCGCCCGGGCTGTTCGTGATTCTCGAGTTGTACGGCCGGACCTGCATTCCCGTGCCGCGTGCGACCGAGCGCTATTACTGGTCGGTCTCCTGTCTGCCATCGACGTCAGACAAGCCCCTGGTCCGCGTCAATGCGAGCTGGATGGAGCTGTTCACGCTCTACGCCGATGGCGATGATCTGCGCGCACGGTTCATCGTCCACCTGTCGGATTTCACGACTGACGGGTCGCTCGCCCGGGATTCGATCGATCACGCCTTTCTCGATCGGAGCGTGCAGGATCCGGCAGATTTGAGCTATTCGGTTCCCGGCAGCGCGGACCTCGCCGTCATCGGGATAAGGGGCGCCGCTTCCATCCGCGGCTTCCTCGCGGTCCCGCACGCGCTGCGCGCCGTCCGGCGATTCAACCTGACCCACATGAACCGCGGCAGGAACGCCTATCAGGCCAGCCATTCCTACAGCGTGGCCGACTATATGCTGGGGGAGGGCGCTCCCTGACGCGCGCGATCTCCCGATCCTAACCGCCCTGGATGGCGCCGGCCCCGAGCTGCTTCACGGCGTAGTCGGCGGTACGTGCGGTCAGCGCCATGAAGGTGAGCGACGGGTTGACGCACGAGATCGAGGCCATCTGGGCGCCATCGGTGACGAACAGATTGGCGGCGTCGTGCGCCTGCCCCCATTTGTTGAGCACCGACTGCCGCGGATCGGCTCCCATGCGCGCGCCGCCCATTTCGTGGATCGCATCGCCGGGGACATGTTCGCGGCGCTCGCTGGTGACATTGGTCAGCCCCGCCCTGCGCAACATCGCTTCGCCTTCGGTGCGCGCATCGTCCATCATGCGGATCTCGTTCTCGCGGAAAGTGACGTCGAAGCGCATCAGGGGGATGCCGAAGCGGTCGACCTTGTCGGCGTGCAGGCTGACGCGATTATCCTCGTAGGGCAGGCATTCGCCGAACGCACCCATGCCGAATTTCCACGGGCCATAGCTGCGCATGCCATGCTTCATCGCCGCGCCGAAGCCCTCCGGTTGCGCCGGATCGCGCCGCGCGCTGCCCTGATAGCCATAGCCGCGCCTGAAGCCCACGCCTTCCTCGCCGCCGACATTGCGGAAGCGCGGGATATAGACACCGCCAGGACGTCGGCCATATTCGATAAAATCGCTCATCCCCGGAATCTCGCCCGAGATGCCGACGCGGAAGATATGATCCATGACATAGCGGCCGAGCGTGCCGCTCGCGTCGAAATGGCTCTTGCCGGTTCCGGGGATGCGCGAGTTCATCAGGATCTGCGTCGAGGCCATCGCCGACGCGCAGAGGAAGACGAGGCGGGCAGGGATCACCTCCGCCTGCCTGGTCTTCGTATCGATCACGCGCACGCCAGTGACCCTTTTGGTCTTCGGATCATATTCGAGGTTGGAGACCACCGCGTCGGAGCGCAGCGTCAGCCGCCCGGTCGCGCGCGCCGCGGGCAGCGTCACCGCCTGCGTCGAAAAATAGGCGCCAAACGAACAGCCGCGCCCGCACTGGTTGCGGAACTGGCATTTGCTGCGACCCTGCTCCTCCTTGTCCTCGGTCATGTTCGACAGGCGCGTGTGAATGAGCTTGCG
>DATEDR010000348.1:0-3371 GCA_035281605.1 Sphingobium sp. | reverse complement strand
TTGCAGAATTCCATGATGTTCACACCGCGCTGACCCAGCGCCGGACCGATCGGCGGCGAGGGGTTGGCGGCTCCAGCGGGCACCTGGAGCTTGATATAGCCCGTAATCTTCTTGGCCATTGTCACTCACTCTGTTGCTGGGCGTGCCCGAAGGCCCGCCCGGTTCAAGTTTAGCGGTATTGACGGATCACCGAAGCGATCCTCCCGCATTGCATTCCCGGTTTCCCGGAAATCTCTTCCCCCGTCCTGCCGGACTTGATCCGGCATCCCGCTGCTCTTGGAAGGAAAGCGGGGCCCCGGATCAAGTCCGGGGTGACGGATGTTGTTCTTATTTCGAAAGCTCGACCTGCTCGAAGTCCAGTTCGACCGGCGTGGCGCGGCCGAAGATCGACACGGACACCTTGACGCGGTTCTTTTCGAAATCCAGTTCCTCGACGGTGCCGTTGAAGCTGGCGAAGGGGCCGTCCAGCACCTTGACGCTGTCGCCGATCTCGTAATCGACGCTGACCTTGTGCTTGGGCGCGGCTTCGGCGGCCTTCTGGGCGCCGAAATAGCGGGCGGCCTCGGTCTCGCTGATCGCCTGCGGCTTTCCGCTGGAACCCAGGAAGCCCGTTACCTTCGGCGTGTTCTTGACGAGGTGATAGATGTCGTCGTTCATCGCCAGCTTGGCGAGGACATAGCCGGGCATGAACTTGCGTTCGACCTGCACCTTCTTGCCGCGCTTGACCTCGGTCACGGTTTCGGTGGGAACTTCCACCTGCTCGACCAGCTGCGAGAGGCCCATGCGCTCGGCTTCGGACAGGATCGATTCCTTGACCTTGTTCTCGAAGCCCGAATAGGCGTGGATGATGTACCAGCGCGCCATGTTACCGTCTCAAACTCCCGTTTAGGCTCAAGCCTGACCGGCGGCAAACGCCAGCAGCCATTTCACGATCGCACCGAAGAAGGTGTCGATGCCGAAAAAGAAGAGGCTTAAAAGCGTGGTCATGATCCCGACCATCACCGCCGTCATGACCGTTTCGCGACCCGTAGGCCACACGATCTTCGACGCTTCGGTCTTCACCTGATTGACGAATTCGCTTGGAGAAACCTTCGCCATCGCCTGCCTCAAAAAAACCTTCGAACAACACCAAAGCGCGAAGCAACAGTCCGCCCTCCGGACCCGCCATGTCGGCGTCCCGGGGTGCGGCCGCTTGCTCCGCGACCCATCTTCGCTTGCGCGCTTAGCCAGCAAGCCTTGAAAAATCAAGGTTGAAGGAGCGGCGCTTGGCAGGAGTGGAGGGACTCGAACCCCCGGCATTCGGTTTTGGAGACCGACGCTCTACCAGCTGAGCTACACTCCTGTGCCGGCGAAGGAGGGCGCTTTAGCGTGGCCCGAAGGGGAGGGCAAGCAGGAAACTTACAGGAACACGCCGCCCTTCATGATCCGCCGCACGCGTCCTTGTACCGGAACGCGGTCGAACGGGGTATTGCCCGCCTGCGCCGCCATTTTGCCGGAATCGACTATCCAGGGCGCGTCGGGATCGATGAAGATCAGGTCCGCGGCGCTGCCCTTTCCGAAACCGCCTGCGTTGACGCCCAATATCCTGGCGGGATTGGCGCTGAGCAAGGTCATCAGGCGGTTGAAGGACAGCTGTCCTTCGCGCACCAGATTGAGCGAGAGCGCCAGCAGCGTTTCTGCCCCCGCCATGCCCGGCGAGGCGTCGGCGAAAGGTAGCCGCTTGTCTTCGGCGCCGCGGGGATCGTGGCTGGAGGTGATCACATCGACCGTTCCATCGGCCACCGCCGCGATCGACGCCAGCCGATCCTCTTCCGAGCGGAGCGGCGGCGACAGCCGGGCGAAGGTGCGGAAATGGCTGACGGCATTGTCGGCCAGGAACAGATAGGCCGGGCTGATGCCGCAGCTGACCTTGAGCCCTTCCGCCTTGGCCGCGCGGATGAGGTCGAAACCGGCTTTGGTGGTCACCAGGCGAAAATGGATCGCCGCGCCGGTCGCCCGCGCCAGCATGATGTCCCGCGCGATCGCCATGGCTTCGGCGCAGGCGGGCGCATGGGGCAGGCCAAGCCGCGTCGCCGTCTCGCCGCTGGTCGCCACCGCCTTGCCCGCAAGGCCGCCATCCTCGGCATGGGTGATCACGGTCAGCCCCAGCCCCGACGCATAGGCCAGCACGCGCATCATCACGCCGGAATCCGCGATCCACTGGCGCCCGGTGCCGACTGCCTTGGCGCCGGCCGCCTGCATCATGCCGATCTCGGCCAGTTCCGCGCCCTTTAGGCCGCGTGTTGCCGCGGCGATGGGATGGACCCAGAAGTCGGGCTTGCCCGCCCGCGTCGCCTGCCGGATCAGGCCCGCATCGTCCAGCGGGGAGGATTGATCGGGCATCAGCGCCGCCCGCGTGATGCCGCCGAAGTGAAAGGCCGGCTTGTCGGTCGCAAAGACGCCCAGGTCGATGAGTCCTGGCGCAACCACCAGCCCGGCAGCGTCGACCGTTTCCGCGTCTGCAGGAATGGCGACGTCGCCCGCTGCGGTGATCCGGTCGTCTTCTATCAGAATGACGCCCGTGCCCAATTCCGCGCCCGCGGGATCGGCCAGCTTTCCGTTGATGATGGCGAGCTTTCTCATTGCCATCGGTTCCTTGTTGTTGGCCGGCATGGTGAAGACCATCCCCATTCTTTGTTACTGGTCGGGACGGTCAAGGCCATCCCATTTCCGTGTTGGTCGTTGGGATGATCAAGACCATCCCTCCACGCCGCGCGCTTGCCGGGTCAGTACGTCCAGGCAGGCCATGCGAATGGCGACTCCCATTTCCACCTGCTCGGTGATGGCGGACCGTTCCGGATCATCGGCGACCACGCTGGAAATTTCGACGCCCCGGTTCATCGGGCCCGGATGCATCACCAGCGCGTCGGGCTTAGCGATGCTGAGCCGTTCGGGCGTCAACCCGTACAGCATGTGATATTCGCGCGGCGAGGGGATGAACGCTCCGTCCATCCGCTCGTTCTGCAGCCGCAGCATCATGACCACGTCGGCGCCTTCCAACCCCTCGTCCATGCGGTAATAGGGCGTGGCGCCCAGCATTTCGACCTCGGGCGGCATCAGCGTCGGCGGCGCCACGGCCCGCACTTGAGCCCCCAGGGCAGCAAGGCACAACATGTTCGATCGCGCCACGCGGCTGTGCAACACATCGCCGCAGATTGCCACGATCAGCCCCTCGAACCCGCCCTTGCGCCGCCGGATGGTGAGCGCGTCGAGCAGAGCCTGCGTCGGATGCTGATGCCACCCGTCGCCGGCGTTCAGCACGGGACAGTCGACCATGTCCGCGATCAGCGCGACCGCGCCCGAACTTGCATGGCGGATGACGATGACGTCCG
>DATEDR010000347.1:0-2820 GCA_035281605.1 Sphingobium sp. | reverse complement strand
CAGCGCCGGTGATGCAGCCGGAGCGGCAGCGGCGCTTCACCAGACAGATGGTCGTCGCCGAAGCGCATCAGCGCCAGCATGACCAGATAGAGATCCAGTCCGCGGTCGGTCAGATGATATTCGAACTGTCCTCCCTTCCTCGGGGTGCGGTTGACTATCTGCGCTTCGCTCAGCTTCGCCAGCCGGTCGCTCAAGGTGCTGCGCGGAACGCCGAGCACCGTCTGGATCTGATCAAAGCGGCGCGCGCCCATGTAGAATTCGCGCAGGACCAGGAAGGACCACGCGTCGGACAATATATCCAGCGTCCGGGCGACCGAGCAATTTCGTACGAGCCGTGGCACCGGCAATGGCTTACCTGATCTTTCCGTCGTGCGTCCGCACAGGCCATGAGTTGGAAATATCCTGCATTCTGCACATTACCGGCTCGCTTACAACCGGTTGGTGCAGTTGCTGCCGGCGGCCGCCCCTGATCGCCCGCCGGGAAGCGGCCCTGCCGGGGGTTCGAACCAAATAGGGCGCCGAGCGTTGTCGTTACATCAATTTGGAGGCGAATATGCGCAAGACAATGCTAATCACGGCAGGACTTGTAATGGCCGCAGGTCTTGGAGGATGCTCGCATGAGGTAACGCGCGACGCATTGCGCGGCGCGGGCTTCGGCGGCGCCGGCGGCGCTGTGGCCGGTGCCCTGATCCCTGGTCTGGGCGTCGTGGAAGGCGCAGCAATCGGCGCGGCCGGCGGTGCGGCGGTCGGTGCCGCCACTTCGGAAGGCCAGCGCAAATGGCATCGCGACAGTCGTGGCCGTCAATATTATATCGATAAGAACGGCCGCCGCGTCTACCGTCAGTGATGATGTTGCGTCCGGCTTTTACAGGTCTGGCCTTCATAGGGAGCGGTCCGGGTTACCCTCCCCGCTAGACAATGATGGGGTATGATCGGATCGGCTCCGCGATTGCCGTGGCGGCGATTCATGCCCTGATCGGCTATGCGCTTTTCTCGGGACTGCATGTAAGCTTGCGGCGGTCGGCCAAGGATCTGACGCCGCTTGCGGTTTTCTATTTACCGCCCCCGCCGCCCGAGCCAGTGAGCAGGCCGCCCCCGCCCTCCGGGCAGGCTGGCGGCGCTCCGGCCCCGGAAACGCGCCCGCAGCCGCAGGTCGCAACGCCGGCTCCGGCTCCGCCAGCACTGCTCCATCTCCCGGCGCCCCGCCCAATCGTGCCGCCGCCCATCATGGCCCGGGGCAACGCGGCAGGGCAGGGAACGAGCGGCAGCGGGGCGGGACAAGGATCAGGCGGCCTTGGCCAGGGAGAAGGTGCGGGCGCTGGCGACGGCCGGGGGTTCTCAGAGGCACGGCAAATCCGCGGCCGTTTCCGCAATTCCGACTTTCCGGATTCAGCCAAGGGCGCAGGGCGGCTCAAGACTGGCGTCCGCTATGCGGTAGGGCCCTCTGGACGTGTCGACCAATGCGAAATCATTGAACCGAGCGGCTATCCCGAGGTCGACGCAATGACATGCCGAGTGATCATCGACCGCTACCGCTTCAAACCTGCGCGCGACGAGCAAGGCACACCCATTACCGAGGTGATGGAAGAGGATTACAGCTGGACCTGGACGGGCAGCGATTTGAGCCGCCGCTGACGTCACGAAGCGGAGGGGGACCTCTGCCCATTTCCGGCAGAGGTCCCCCTTTCATCAACGAGAACGGCCTGGCGGATCAGGCGGCTTGCTTTCCCGCCATGGCGTGCACGTCGGCGGCACCCAGTAGCCGGCCGCCAATCGCCCAGTCGCCCTGCTCGATCTCATTGATGCGCACCCAGGTCACCTGGCGCATGGCTTCGCCCTCAACGGCGATCATCGCTTCCGTGACATTGGAAATCAGATCGTGCTTTTCTTCCCGCGTGAAGACATCTTTGATGACGTCGATGGTAACTAGCGGCATTGCCCTCTCCTTTACGCTATAAGTCAGACTGGATGTCTGATGAGGCCGGATATAGCTCACCACGCTCGCGTGAGCTTGAAGACGCCATGGAGAATTCATGGAGATTTTCCCCAAGCGACATAGGGTGATGCGGTGATCTACCGGTTCGAAGATTTCGAACTCGATCCGGCGCGCTTTGAATTGCGCAAGGCCGGTACGCCTGTAGCGGCCGAGCCGCAGGTCCTCTCTCTGCTTCTGTTGCTCGTGTCGAACCCGGACAGACTCGTCAGCAAGGACGAAATCATCGAGAAGATCTGGAACAACCGCATCGTGTCGGAGGCCGCCGTCGCCGCACGGGTCAAATCGGCCCGCAAGGCGCTTGACGATAATGGCAGGCAACAGAGATTCTTGCGGACGGTGCATGGAAAAGGCTCCCGACTATGCCGGGCTGGTGCTCGACGACCGCGTGCACACGTCCCTCTACAGGGACACAGCAATCTTCGACGATGAGATGGAGCGCGTGTTCAAGAACACCTGGGTCTGGGTTGCTCACGCGAGCGAGATTCCCGCACCTAACACCTACAAGACCTCGCATGTCGGCCGCCAGCCAGTGATCGTAACCCGCGATAAGCAGAACAAGGTCCACATTCTCCTGAATCGCTGCCGCCACCGCGCGGCGACCATCTGTGAGAAGCGCAAGGGCAAGAGTTCGGTCTTCGTCTGCCCCTATCACGGCTGGAGTTACGGCGTGGACGGCAGGCTCCGCGCGGTTCCGCATCAGAGCGTCTATGGCGACGACTTCAACAAGGAGGATTTTTCGTTGATCTCGCTGCGCGTCGAGGAATACCATGGAATGATTTTCGCGACCTTCCGCGACGATATCGAGCCGCTGGTGGATTTCCTCG
>DATEDR010000346.1:0-6797 GCA_035281605.1 Sphingobium sp. | reverse complement strand
GCTATGGACGACCCAGTGCAATGCCCAGGGAATGACGCGGCGACCCACCACCAGCATCAGCGCGACGAACCCCGCCACCTTGAGCAAGGTGCTGAGCAGCGGCGCGAGCAAATCCCCTGCCCCGGCCGAAGCGTCCGCATTGTTGAGCACGCCCGCCAGCGCGGGGAGCAGGACCAATGCAAGGACCATGACAAGGTCCTCGACAATCAGCCAGCCCACCGCAATCCGCCCGCGACGGGTTTCAACCAGGTCAGCCCCCTGCAGCGCCCGCAGCAAAACGACGGTGCTGGCCACCGACAGCGCCAGGCCGAAGACAATCCCGCCCATCAGCGGCCAGCCCATATAATGGGCAAGCGCCATCCCCATCAGCGTCGCAACAGCAATCTGACCGATGGCACCGGGTACCGCGATATTCTTGACCGACAAGAGATCGCGCAGCGAGAAGTGCAGCCCGACGCCGAACATCAGCAAGATTACGCCGATCTCCGCCAGTTCATTGGCAAGCCCCGCATCCGCGACGAAACCGGGGGTGAAGGGACCGACGATGATGCCGGCGACCAGATAGCCGACGAGCGGCGACAATTTCAGGCGATGGGCGATGGCGCCCATGATGAAGGCGACGACAAGGCCCGCAACGATCGTTCCGATCAGGGGCGTGTGATGGGGCATATAGGCTTTTCCCTGTCCGTGGGCGACACGCGCATAGGCGCCACCGACGGTTTGACATTATCATTCAACGGTCGTCATCATCGCAGCCGACAATAAGACGCCGGCGGCGCCGAGACCCGCCATCACGACGGGCATGAACCACCAGGGCGGGCGGCGGTTGCCGCGACGCGATCTTCGGATCATGAGACACTCCTTTTGCTGACGGCGGCCAGTGGCCTGGCCACGCTTTGCAAGCGTCAGAAAAAGGCAGGAGGCGCGCGGGCGCGGCGGCCGCGGGTGACAAGTAATGCTGGAGAAACGGTTCTCCGGCCGAAATATGGCCCGGCGGAATAGATTAGGCCAAGCACCGCCAGCAACGGCGCGAAGTGAAGCAGCCAAACCAAATCGGGCATGACCGACCGGGCCAGGCCTCCGCCATCCGGCTCGGTCGCCTCTGTTCCCGGCGGGGTGACGGGAGCGCGCGCTTTCAAAACAACGGTGGTCGTGGCCGGGTTGAACGCAGAGCCGGTAAGTCGGCTTGACGGCGGTCCGAGCGGCGCCAGGGCGCTGAACAAAGCGACGCTGATGGCGATCCACAGGGCAGCGAGGAAGAGCAGTCGACTCTTCATCCGCTCGTCCCTGTCTTCAAATCGCTGCATGCGCGTTATGGTCCCTTCTGCTGGCAAGATAGGATCTGCCATGGCCAAAAACCAGCCCGCAAAGCGGGTCATATCGGTTGACAGCAGCGAGTCATTCCCTTACCGGGCCAAATTCCCGCGCGGGTCGGAAGGACTGTTGTCCTCGTCGATCTGCGTAAAGCAGATTTGAACGAGAAGAGAAGAGCCATGTTCGCAATCGTGCGCACGGGCGGCAAGCAATATCGCGTCGCCGCCGGAGACAAGATCGTCGTTGAGAAGCTGGCCGGTGAGGCTGGCGACAAGGTGACCCTGGGCGACGTCCTGTTTGCCGGTGAAGGCGGCGACGTGAAGGACGCCAGCAAGCTGACTGTCGCCGCCGAGATCATCGCGCAGGCGAAAGGCGAGAAGGTCATCGTTTTCAAGAAGCGTCGCCGGCATAACTACCGCCGCAAGAACGGCCATCGCCAGAACCACACGATCCTGAAGATCGTGTCGATCGGCGCCTGAGCCGCAGCTGAGATAAGGAGTTTAGGTCATGGCACATAAGAAAGCTGGCGGTTCGTCGCGCAACGGTCGCGATTCGGAATCGAAGCGCCTTGGCGTTAAGAAGTTCGGCGGTCAGGAAGTGATCGGCGGCAACATCATCATCCGCCAGCGCGGCACGCGCGTCTATCCCGGCCGCAACGTCGGCATGGGCAAGGACCACACGCTGTTCGCGCTCGGGGAAGGCCGCGTGGTATTCCACACCGGCAAGCTCGGCCGCAAATATGTGTCGGTCGACGCGATGGCCGAAGCAGCCGAATAACGGACGATCGATGACGGATCGTCCCTCGCAATTGGGGCGATCCTCCCGGCATCCGGTCGATCAGGCCATGCCGGTGTTTCGAGGGAAACAAGGGGCGCCCCATCCGGGAGCGCCCCTTTTTCTGTTCATCGGGCTCTCCCTTCATTTTCCCTCAAGTCTCTGGAACTCCTCCCCTTCATGCGCGTCATGACGGCGGGGCTCAGCCAGAGAATAGCGTCGTCAAGCCGTAACCTTTTGCGGCCATTGGCGAACCGGAAATCAGGAGATGTTTTGATGTTCGCCCGTACCCCCCGCCTGCTGCTCAGGCCCGGCTGGACAGAGGATGCACCTGCCCTGGCCGAAGCGATCGGCGATTCGTCGATCCTGCGCAATCTGTCGCGCGTTCCTGCGCCCTATGGGGAAGCGGACGCGCGCAACTTTCTGACGCGCCCGCAGGACCCGTGCTTGCCTCGGCTGTTGGCCTTCACCCGCACGCGCGGCGCCCCTCGCCTGGTCGGTGGATGCGGGATAGAGCTTGCTGACGATGGCGTGCCGGAACTGGGCTATTGGATCGCCCGGCCTTATTGGGGCCTGGGCTTCGCCACCGAGGCGGCGGGCGCGACGCTTCGCATGGCGCGCGCGGCGGGCGTCACCGGCATCCGCGCGGCGCATTTCGTCGACAATCCCGCCTCCGGCAATGTGCTGCGCAAGATCGGATTCCGCTTTGCCGGGCGGATCGAGCAGCGTTTCAGCGCGGCTCGGGGCCGGACTGCGGATTGCCTGCTGTTCGAGGAGGGCATGTCCGGCGCCAACGCCCTTGATCCTGCCATGGATCTCTATGGCGACGCGTTGCCGGCGCTAGCGGCCTGAAAGGACCGCAGGAGGGGGCGTCCCGCGATGCCCCCTTTCCGCCGCGCGCAGACTAATATCCCGCCGCCAGCGATCGCTTTCAGGGTGAAAGCAGCGCTCGGCGCGCGGCGAGGTTTAAATCCGCTTCATAAGCGGCTATGGGCCGCCCCATGCATTTTCTGGATCAAGCGAAGATTTACATCAAATCCGGCTGGGGCGGCCCCGGCGCGGTCAGCTTCCGGCGCGAAAAATATGTCGAATATGGCGGTCCCGACGGCGGCAACGGCGGCAAGGGCGGCGACATCATCTTCGAAGCGGTGGCCGGGCTCAACACGCTGATCGACTTCCGCTACACCCAGCATTTCAAGGCACAGCGGGGCCTGCCGGGCGCCGGCAAGAACCGCTACGGCGCGGGTGGCAACGACCTGGTCATCAAGGTGCCGGTGGGAACGCAGATCCTGTCCGATCCGCAGCCCATCGATGGCACGGAGGATGAGGACGGCTATCCCGACTATGAGGATCAGGAAGTGCTCGCCGATTTCACCGAGGTCGGGCAGCGCTTGGTGCTGCTGCGCGGCGGCGACGGCGGCAGGGGCAATCTGTCCTACAAGACCAGCACCAATCGTGCGCCTCGCCAGCATGGCACGGGCTGGCCGGGCCAGGAAATGTGGGTCTGGCTTCGCCTCAAGCTGCTGGCCGATGTCGGGCTGGTCGGCATGCCCAATGCCGGCAAGTCCACCTTCATCAATCAGGTGACGAATACCAAGGCGAAGGTGGGGGCCTATGCGTTCACGACCACGAAGCCGCAACTGGGCGTCGTGTCCCATCGGGATCGCGAATTCGTGCTGGCGGATATTCCCGGCCTGATCGAAGGCGCTGCGGAGGGCGCCGGGATCGGCGACAGGTTTCTGGGCCATGTCGAACGGTGCCGCGTTTTGCTGCACCTGATCGATGCCACCGGGGACGATCCTGTGGAGGCATTTCGAATCGTCCAGGATGAGTTGGCCGCCTATGGCGAAGGACTCGACGAAAAGCCGCAGATCGTGGCGCTCAACAAAGGCGACCTGCTGGGCCAGGAACTGATGGAGGATATCGCCGCACAGCTTCGCGAGGAAGCTGGCGCCGAGGATCTGTTCATCATCTCCGGCGCGACGGGAGAAGGCGTGTCCCCGCTGATGGATGCGGTCCTGCCCTTGCTGGAACAGGTGCAGGGAGTTGATGAGGATGACGAGGAAGGCGAGAAGCCGTGGTCGCCCCTCTGATCGAACCTGACATGACATCCACGCCCGTTCCTCCCGTGCCTAATCCCCTCTCCGGCTTTCCGCCTGCCGATATCCGCCGCCTGGTGATCAAGATCGGGTCGGCATTGCTCGTCGACCCGGCTGGTGAAGTGCGGATGGACTGGCTGCGCACGCTGGTCGCCGATGTGGCGTGTCGGAAGCAGGCCGGGCAGCAGATCATCATCGTGTCGTCCGGAGCTATCGCTCTTGGCGCGCGGCGGCTGAAGCTGCCCAAGGGCGGGCGTGGCAGCCTGGAAGATGCCCAGGCGGCAGCGGCAACGGGCCAGATCGCTCTTTCCCAATGCTGGGCGGCTCTGCTGCAGGACCAGGGGATCACCGCAGCGCAGATGCTCGTGACGCTCGACGATCTGGAGCATAGGCGGCGCTATCTGAACGCGTCCGCGACGCTGGAGCGGTTGATGGCGCTGGACGTGGTGCCGGTCGTCAACGAGAATGACAGCGTGGCGACGGCGGAGATCCGCTTCGGCGACAATGACCGGCTGGCGGCGCGTATCGGACAGGCGGCACGGGCTGACGCGGTTGTGCTGTTGTCGGACGTCGACGGGCTTTACACGGCCAACCCGCATGCCGATGCGGACGCCATGTTGATAGAGACAATTGAGCGCATCGACGCGCGTATCGCCGCCATGGCCGATAGCGGGTCCGCGTCGGGCATGGGATCGGGGGGCATGACCTCCAAGATCGAGGCGGCGCGCATCGCCACCGGCGCGGGCGCGCATCTGGCGATCATTTCGGGCAAGGTGGACGCGCCTTTGTCAGAGTGGGAAAAGGGCGGCCGCGGATCGATCTTCCTCGCGGCGCCGGCCAAACGGGCCCGCAAAGGGTGGCTGGCCGGCCGCCTGACGGTGCGCGGGCGGATTTTTGTCGACGCGGGCGCGGAAAAGGCGCTGGGCAAGGGCAATAGCCTGCTTCCTGCCGGCGTATCGCGGATCGAGGGGATTTTCGCGCGCGGCGATGTGGTCGACATTCTCGCGGAGGACGGGCGGGTGATCGCCCGCGGCCTCAGCGAATATGACAGCGAAGAGGCGGCGCGGATCGCAGGCAAGCGGAGCGAGGACATTGCTACCCTGCTGGGGCATCTTCCCCGATCGGTGTTGGTCCATCGCGACCATCTGGCGATGGTCTGACGAATCATGGCCTTGCGCATCGCAATGACCGGCGCGACGGGATTCGTCGGCGCAGAAACACTTAGCCAGGCCCTGGCGGCGGGACATCATGTGACTGCGATCACCCGCCGCGCGCAACCGCCCCAGGCACGGCTCAAATGGGTGCATGGTGCGCTGGAGGACCGGGCGGCGCTCGACACGCTGATGCGCGACGCCGATGCGGTGATCCACATAGCGGGCGTCGTGAATGCGCCCGATCGCGAGGGCTTCGAACTGGGCAATGCGCGCGGCACCATGGCGGTGGTCGATGCCATGCGCCAGCGCGGCGTCCGACGGCTGATCCACGTGTCGTCGCTGTCGGCGCGGGAACCGAACCTGTCCGACTATGGCTGGTCGAAGGAACTGGCCGAACGGCATGTGAAGGCAAGCGGTCTCGACTGGACGATCGTGCGGCCGCCGGCGATCTACGGGCCGGGCGATCGGGAAATGCTGGAACTGTTCCGCATGGCGAAGCGCGGCGTGATGCTGATGCCGCCGGGCGGGCGGTTGTCGGTGATCGCGGTGGACGATCTCGCGCGATTGCTGCTGATACTGGCGAGTGAAAAGGAAAATAGTCTCGCGCGTAGTTATGAGGTGGATGACGGCACGCCGGGCGGGTGGGATCATCAGGCGTTCGGCGAGGCGATCGGGCGCGCTGTAGGACGTTCGGTGCGGACCTTTGCCACGCCGGGCTGGATGTTGAAGCTGGGCGCGCGGGTGGACAGGATGCTGCGGGGCAAGGGCGCCAAGCTGACGCCGGACCGGGTCAGCTATTTCTGCCATCCGGATTGGGTGGTGAAGACGCGCAAGCAGCCGCCCAAGCGGCTCTGGGCACCGACGGTGCCGACGGAAGAAGGGCTGGTCACGACCGCCGAGGCCTATCGCAGGAAAGGCTGGCTGTAAGGCGCCAGCTTGGCGCCCTTACCCCCTATTCCGCCGGCTTTCGCGCGCGGCGTTCGGCGACGAACTCGCTGATCGCCTGGCCGCTGGCGTTCAGCAGCGGATAGGTGCGCGCATCCGACAGCCAGTCGGGGCGGCGGGCGCCGCTCCCGTAGAAAGTGTCGTAGACCAGGCTGAAGGCGAGAAAGACCAAGGTCGCGCCGATCAACCCCTTGATCGCGCCGAAGCCGCCGCCCAGCACCCGGTCGACCGGACCCAGGACCGACTGGCGCGTGCGGCGACCGATGGCGTGAGCGAGCAGCTTGCCCGCGCCGAAGGTGATGCCGAACACCAGGACGAAGGCAAGGACGGCCGCCCCGCTGGTGGTTCCTACAAGGGGGGTGAGCAGTTCGGCGGCAGAGCTGTGGAACAGCCGGATGGCGAAGATGCCGAGGACCCAGGCAATCAGCGAAAGGGTTTCCAGCACGAAGCCCCGCAGCAGGCCGAAAAGGGCGCATCCGCCGATGGCGAACAGGACGAGGATGTCGACGGC
>DATEDR010000345.1:0-2345 GCA_035281605.1 Sphingobium sp. | reverse complement strand
CAACACTTACCTTCATCTGCTGCACCCTTCCTGCTGCGGCCTTCCGCCGTCATGCCGCATCAAGGCATCCGCTGGCAAATTTTTTGCAGGCGGTTGGCTGGCCTGCGAAAGCCCTTTATGCCTGATGCAGCAAAAATCTGTAAAACCGAAAGGATCTTGCCATGGCATTGTTCACCTCCGTTCCGACCCTGGAAGGGGATGCGCATTTCGACGCTTACGTCGCGCGTCCGGCGGGATCGCCAAAGGCCGCGATCATCGTGATCCAGGAAATCTTTGGGGTGAACGAAGGCATCCGGCGCAAATGCGACAATTTGGCGGCGCAGGGCTATCTGGCCTATGCCCCCGATCTGTTCTGGCGGGAAAAGCCGCATATCGAACTGGATCCCGATGTGCCCGAGCAATTGCAGACAGCTTTCGGCCACATGCAGAAATTCAATCAGGATCAGGGGATCCGCGACATCGAAGCGACGATCAAGGCGGCTCGCGCGGATCTGGGCGACGGGGGCAAGGTCGGCCTTGTCGGCTACTGCCTGGGCGGCCGACTGGCATTCATGTCCGCCTGCCGCACGGATGGTGATGCGTTCGTCAGCTATTATGGCGTGGGCATCGAAAATCTGCTCGGCGAACAAAATGCGATCGGCAAGCCCGTCCTGCTCCATATCCCGACCGCCGACGGCTTCGTGCCGCCCGAAGCGCAGCAGAAGATGCGGGAAGGCTTGGCTGACAATCGGCATGTAGCGCTGCACGATTATGAAGGCATGGACCATGGCTTCGCGACCGAAAGCGGCGCGCGCCGGCATGAGGAGGCTGCTCGCCTGGCGGACCAGAGGACGGCCGACTTTTTCGCTACCCATCTCTGATTGGAGGCAATGAACATGCAGGCATGGCGCATGGTGGCGCGGTCGCACGGCGGACCGGAGGTGATCGAACGCGAATCATTCGACATCCCGGCGCTCGGTCCAGGTGAATTGCTGATCGCGCAGGAAGCGGTGGGGCTCAACTTCATCGACGTCTATTTTCGCACGGGGCTCTACCCTGCCCCCCTGCCCCTCACCCTCGGCATGGAGGGCGTGGGCCGCGTCGCTGCCGTTGGCGCGGGCGTCACGGACTTTGTCGAGGGGGAGAGGGTCGCCTGCATAAACGGGCTGGGCGCCTATGCGACCCACCGCATCATCCCAGAAGAACGCGCCATCCGTGTACCGGACGGGATCAGCAGCATCGACGCCGCGGCCATGACGCTGAAGGGCATGACCGCCTGCTTTCTCGCCGAAGATACGATCGCCTTGCAGCCAGGGCAGGTCGTCTTGGTCCATGCCGCCGCTGGTGGCGTCGGGTCCGTCCTCGTCCCTTGGTTGCGCGATAAAGGCGTCATCGTCATCGCCCATAGCGGCTCGCCGGAAAAAGCGGCACGGATAAAGGCGGACCATAGCCTGCATTGTGCCTTGGCGGACCTCGCGGGCAAGGTTCGCGAGCTCACGGAGGGACGCGGCGTGGATGTCGTCTATGACGGGGTCGGCCGCGACAGCTGGGACGCTTCGCTCGCCTCGGTCAAGCGGCGCGGATTGCTGGTCAGCTACGGCAACGCGTCGGGCGCAATCCCGCCCGTCAGCCTGCTGGACCTGAACCGCGCGGGGTCCGTCTATGTGACGCGCCCCACCCTGTTCGACTATATCGTGACCCGGGAAGAGATGGACGCAGTGGCCGCTCGACTGTTCGATCGAATGGCGCGCGGGGTCGTCCACACCGACATAGGCCAGCGCTTTGCGCTGTCGGATGCCGCGGACGCCCATCGCGCCCTTGAAGCGCGCCGCACCACGGGCAGCACCGTCCTTCTCCCCTGATCGCCGCGGCGCGCCGGAACGGTTCAGCCTACCCACTCTGCGAAGGAGGCGTCAGCCGAACAGCGTCAGGATGCCGACCTGATGATCCACGATGCCGTCATAGATCATCTTGATCGCGACGTAGATGATGACCGCCAGGCCCAGATAGGCGATCCACCGGAACCGTTCGATATATTTGGCGATGAAATTGGCGGCGATGCCCATCAGCGCGACCGACAGGATCAGGCCGATGATCAGGATGCCCGGATGATCACGCGCGGCCCCGGCCACTGCCAGCACATTGTCCAGGCTCATGGATACGTCCGCGACGGCAACGGCCCAGGCGGCACCAGCGAAGCTCTTGGCCGGGCGCAGGCCGGATATGTCGTCGTCGCTCGCGTCGTCCGGCGTGTCGCCGCCCCGCTTGGGGTGCAGTTCGCGCCACATCTTGAAAGCGACCCAGAGCAGCAGCAGCCCGCCGGCCAGGATCAGGCCGACAATCTGCATCAGCTGCGTCACGACCAG
>DATEDR010000344.1:0-3629 GCA_035281605.1 Sphingobium sp. | reverse complement strand
CTGAACATCGCGGCGCCACAGGCCATGATCGCCGCGTTCGACCGCATGTTGCGCGCAAGCGACGGCGCGCGTGTCCTTGCGCTCACATCCTCGGTCGCCACTGCACCGCGCGCCTATTGGGGGGCCTATGGCGCTTCCAAGGCCGCATTGGAGACTTTGGTCGCGGCCTATGGCGAAGAAGTGAAGAACATCTCCTCCGTCCGCACCCATATCGTAGATCCCGGCGCCACGCGAACCGCCATGCGCGCCCGCGCCTATCCCGGCGAGGACCCGGCGACGCTCAAGGGGCCGGAAGTTGTAGGCAAGGCGATCCTCGATCTGATTCTGGCCGACCGTCCCAACGGCTATCATTGCCGCGTCGACTGACGATCAGCCGGGCTTCGTCAGCGTCACCTGCGCGACGTTGATCGTTCCGCCTCGGAAGCCGCCTTCGCAATACATCAGATAATAGCGCCACAGCGCCACGAAATGCTGATCGAACTCGGCTGGCAGCAGCCCCTGTTCGACGATCCGGTCGAACCGCTCGCGCCAGCGCCGCAGCGTTTCGGCATAATGCAGGCCGAAATAGCGCATATCGCCCCACCCCAGCCCCCGCGCCGCTGCCTGCGCGCGAAAGCGGCTTTCCGAAATCAGCATGCCCCCGGGGAAAATATAGGTTTGGATGAAATCCGCGCTGCGGGCATATCGATCGAACAGCGCGTCATCGATCACTATATATTGGATCGCCGCCCTGCCGCCGGGCTTCAGTAGCCGCTCTATAGCGCTAAGATAGGCGGGCCAATAGCGTTGACCGACCGCCTCCACCATCTCCACGCTGGCGATGGCGTCATATTGTCCCTGCGCGTCGCGATAATCAGTCAGCAGGATGCGCGCGCCCGACCCCAGCCGGTCGCGCGCATAATCGGCCTGCTCGGTCGAGAGCGTCAGCCCGTCATAGTGGATCGCGGCCCGTTCCATCGCCTGTTCCGCGAGCCCACCCCAGCCGCACCCTATTTCGAGGAGCGACGAGCCGTTCTTCAGGTCCAGGCGATCGAGGATCGCGTCGACCTTTCGCTGCTGCGCGCGTTCCAGGCTTTCGATGCGGTCGTCAGGATCGCGGAACAGCGCGCTGGAGTAATGCATGCCGCGGTCGAGCCACAACGCGTAAAAGTCGTTCCCCAGATCATAATGATAGGCGATGTTGCGACGCGACCCCTTGCGGCTGTTCCGCCGGGCCCAATGAAGCGCCACGCCCACCAGGCGCGTCGGGCCACGAGGCCGCGCGGCATTGCCGAGCGCCACGCCATTGACCATGAACAGGGCGAAGAGCTGCACCGGATCGGGGCTGGTCCACTCACCGGCGGCCCAGGCCCGATACCAGCCCGATGAGCCGCTCGCGATCAGGCGCACAAGCGCCCGCCATCGGATAAGGTGCACTTCGCAATGGGGCCCGGGCGCTCGGCCCCCCAGAATGCGCCGGCTGCCACCGGGCAGCTTCGCCTCCAGCGTTCCGCTCTCCAGACCTCGATCGATTCGATCGAGAAGCCGCTGGAATTGCGGGCCGATCAGCCGCGATGCCAGGCCCGGCCGGCGGTCTGTCGGGGGGCGGCGGACGGACAAGGCGCGTCGGCCACGACGGGGATTGATTGCGTTCATCGTCTCATTTTTGTCCCAAGGCCGCGGGTTTCGCAATCATGCCCTGCTCCGCCGATAGGCCGCGAGCGCCCGTTCGCGCGCTTCCCGGTGGCCGATGCGCTTTGCAGGGTAGGCGGAAGGTCGCGCGTCATGAGCGTCGGGATCATGAATCACCTCATCATCCAGGTGCGCCAGTTCCGGCACCCACTGCCTGATATAGTCGGCGGCATCGAATTTTTCAGACTGGCTGAGCGGTGCCATGATCCGGGAAAAGATGTTCGCATCCACGCCGCTGCCGGCCACCCACTGCCAGTTGACGCTGTTATTGGCGTAATCCGCGTCCACCAGCGTGTCCCAGAACCATCGTGCGCCATGACGCCAATCGATCAGCAGATGCTTGATGAGGAAGCTGGCGGCGATCATCCGCACCCGGTTGTGCATCCAGCCGGTGGTCCAGAGCTGCCGCATGCCGGCATCGACGATGGGATAGCCAGTGCGCCCGCTCTTCCAGGCGGCGAAGTCCCCCTTGGCCTCTCGGAGGTCGCGCCAGGCCATGCGGTCGAAATCCGGCCGGGCGTTTTCCGAACCATAGGTCGGCATCGCCCATATCTGCGTATGGGCGTAGTCGCGCCAGATCAGTTCCTTGAGGAAGGTGGTCGCATCTCCCGAAGCATTGCTGGCCCGGTGCCAGACATAGGCAGGCGACACTTCGCCGAAATGCAGGTGCGGCGACAGCCGGGACGTGCCTTCGCAGGATGGAAGATTGCGTGTCCTGTCATATCCGCCGACCTCATCGACAAAGGCTGCGACGTTGTCGCGCGCGCCCTGCTCACCCGGGGCCCAGTTATCGGAAAATGCACTGGCCCAATCCGGCCGCTCGGGCAGAAGCGCCCAGTCGGCCAGCGCGTCGCTGGCGGGCCATTGCGCCGGCGATCCGATTCGCGCCGGCGCGGCATGTGGCTTTGCCGGCGGCATATGGTCCATCACTGCACGGGCAAACGGGGTGTAGATGCGATACAGCCCGCCCGCGCCGGTCCGGACGCAGCCTGGCGGCAGGAGCAGCCCGCCGTCATGCAATTGCAGGTCCAACTGCCGCGCGACGGCTGTTTCGGCGTTTCGCCACCAAGGTTCCTGATGGGACAGGGCATGCACCCGCCGCGCGCCCGTCTCCCGTCCCAGCCGCGCCAACTCCTCCGCGCAATCGCCACGCCGCAGGATGAGACGGGAGCCCTTGTCGCGCAGGCTATCATCCAGGCTTTTCAGGCTGTGATGCACCCACCAGCGCTGCGCGCCGCCGATCTTCCACTGCCGGGGCGCGGCATCATCCAATATGTAGGCGGGTATCAACGGCCCTTCGGCTAGGGCGGCCGTCAGCGCGGCCTGGTCGGACAGGCGAAGGTCCTGGCGGAACCAGAGAATGACGGGGTCGGGCATGGCCCAAGCAATGCCATTCCAGCCGCCCCGTTCCAATAGCCTGACCCATTTCGGCGCGAAAAGGCATCCTGCCATGGGGCGGAGTGATTTTGGTCAATGGACCTGCGCGGAGAAGCCGATTATTCTTGCACTGCACAAAGGCGGTCGGGGATCGATCGCGTCAGGGACATGATCAGGGGACGTCATGGCGTCAAAGCCTAATGATTCAGAACTGGGATACCGACCATGCGTCGGTGTCATGTTGGTCAACATGGATGGCAAGGTCTTCGTCGGCCAGAGAATCGACAGCGAAGTCGAGGCCTGGCAAATGCCGCAGGGCGGGATCGACGATGGCGAGGATGTCAAAACCGCCGCGCTCCGCGAGTTGAGGGAAGAAACGGGGATCGTTCGCGACCATGTGGAAATCATCGCCACGGCGCGTGACGAGCATTTTTACGACTTGCCGTCCGAATTGATCGGAAAATTATGGGGCGGCCGATTTCGCGGGCAGCGTCAGATCTGGTTCCTTGCCCGCTTCCTGGGCGAAGATGAGGACATCAATATCCAGACCGACGATCCCGAATTTCGGGAATGGAAGTGGA
>DATEDR010000343.1:0-6426 GCA_035281605.1 Sphingobium sp. | reverse complement strand
TGCTCTGCTGTACGGGGCTTAGCGCATTATCGATGATGACGAGTTCAGCCTCCTCGGCCTGCACCAGCGCCGAGATCTGATCCACCTGCCCGCTGCCGAACAATGTTGCCGGCTTCCGGTCGCGCACGCGAAAGGCCTGTGCTGCCCGCACGTCGATGCCGATGGCAAGAGCAAGCCCCTTGGCCTCTTCCAGCCGCGCGGCATTGTCACGACGTTCCGCTCCATGGGTTTCCGCGCGCACGACGACGGCTCGCGCGCCGCGCGTCACTTCGTCGGCAGAATCGCGATTGAAGACCGCCATGTCGGCCTAACGCATCAACGGCCGGGCCGCTTCGTCAGAAGCCGCCCAGCCAGTAAAAATGATCAATCCTCGCCCTCGCCTTCCCCGCTCAGGTCAAGCGAATGAAGCGGCTGCACGGTTGAGATCGCATGCTTGTAGACAAGCTGGACCATCCCGTCTCGTTCCAGCAGCATGCAGAATAAATCGAACGCCGCGATTTCACCCTGCAACATGACGCCGTTCACCAGGAACATGGTGACAGGGCTGCCCGACTTGCGCACGGCGCTCAGGAAAATTTCCTGCAGCAATCGTGGCTTGCCATTGCCGTCGCTTGCCTTGCGCAAATCAGTCAGATCCATCGACTGAGCCGGCATGACGGTCGAGATGGCATGTTTGTAGACCAGTTGCGACTGACCATCGCGTCGCAGCAGAACCGAAAAATTATCGAACCAGGTAATGATGCCCTGCAGCTTGACGCCCTTGACCAGGAACATGGTCACCGGCGTCTTGCTTTTACGTAGGCTGTTGAGAAAAATATCCTGCAAATTGTTCAGTTTATCGGCCATGGTTTTCGCCATTCCTTTATTGGCGGGACGTTGCCCGCACTCGCACCCCTGGGCAGGGTGTCTTGCCCGCCCCCGCCTGTCGGAAGCTGCCCGACCCTACCGCAAATGCGAAGATGCGTCCATGCCCAACAGGCGGTATGAGGACCTTCCCTTTCTCAGCCGTCCTTGCCGTCCGTAATTCCTAGCAGCTTGAGCTTGCGGTGGAGTGCGGACCGCTCCATCCCGATGAAGGTCGCCGTGCGAGAGATATTGCCTGAAAAGCGGCGGATCTGGATACGCAGATATTCCCGCTCGAAACTTTCCCGCGCCTCCCGCAAGGGGGCACCCATGATCGCGGACTGACCCATGCCCTCGCCGCTCCCATTGCTTGTCAATTCGCTGGGTAGCATGTCCAGTTCGATCCGGCCGATCCGTTCTCCGGGGGCGAGGATCATCGTCCGTTCAATGACATTGCGCAGCTGGCGGACGTTGCCCGGCCACTCATTCGCCTGGAGCGCTGCCATGGCGTCGCTGGCGATCTCTGGCGAGGGCACTCGGCGGTCCGCCGCGAAGCGCGCCAGATAGTGATCAACCAGCGGCGGTATGTCGTCGCGCCGTTCAGCCAAGGGAGGAATGATAAGCGGCACCACATTGAGCCGGTAGAAGAGGTCCTCGCGAAATTTCCTTTCTTCGATCTCCACTGCGAGATCTCGCGCAGTCGAGGATATGACCCGAACGTCCACCTTCACCTGGCGCTGCCCGCCGACTCGCGTGAAGCTCTGATCCGTCAACACGCGCAGGATCTTGCCCTGCGTCGTCAGCGGCATGTCGGCGATCTCATCCAGATAAAGCGTGCCGCCGTGCGACTGCTCCAGATAGCCCGGGCGAACGAGCCCGCTCGGATCCTCGACGCCGAACAGCTCTTCCTCGACGCGATCAGGATCCATCCGGGCGGCGGCAACAATGATGAACGGCGCGTCGGCCCGGCCGCTCCAGCTATGAAGCATCCGTGCCGCCACTTCCTTGCCCACGCCTGCGGGCCCGGAAATCAGCACGCGACTACCCGTGCCCGCGACTTTCTTGATGGTTGCGCGCACCGCGTTGATCGCCGCAGATGTGCCGGTCAGTTCGTCATCCTGCCCGAAACGGGCGCGCAGCACCTGATTTTCGCGCCGCAGCCGCTCGGTTTCCGTCGCCCGCGAGACAAGATGGATCAGCCGGTCCGCTTCGAACGGCTTTTCGATGAAGTCCGCCGCGCCTTTGCGAATGGCGGCGACCGCCGTGTCGATATTGCCATGGCCGGAAATCATCAACACGGGGATGCTGGGGTCCCGACGCTTGATTTCGTCCAGCAGTTCCAGCCCATCGAGCTTCGAACCCTGCAACCATACGTCCAACAGCACCAGCGATGGCCGTCGTGCGTCCAGTGCCTCGATCGCGCTGTCGCTATTGTCGGCGGTTCGGGCCGTAAAGCCTTCGTCCTCCAGCACACCGGCGACCAGATCGCGAATGTCCTCTTCGTCATCGACTACCAGAATATCAAGCGCCATGGGCTGTTACTTTTCCTTTGGGCAAGGTCACGACCTGCCCTTCTTCGAGTTTGTCCAGCGCCGCCGGCATGAAACGCAAAGTCACGCGCGTTCCCCCGCCATCAGCGTCTTCCAGGCGGATCTCGCCCATATGCTCCTCGACGATCTTCTTGACGATCGCCAGGCCGAGGCCTGTCCCTTTGGTCCGCGTCGTCATATAGGGCTCCAGCACCCTCTCCCGCTCGGGCGGCAGCCCCACGCCATCGTCCTGAACTTCGATCAGCAGCTGCGCGTCTTCACGCCGCACCGTCATGCGCACATGACCCCGGGCGGCGCCCTCCCCGGGTAGAGGCTTCGGCTCGATCGCCTCGACCGCGTTCTTTACGATGTTCGTCAGCGCCTGCCCCAGTTGGCGCCGGTCGCAAACCAGCTCCATATCATCATCCTCGGCGTGGAATTCGAAACGGATGTCTGGGTGCGCAACCTCATGGAGGAACAACGCATGGCGGGCGATGTCGCTCACCGCCTCGCGCCGGAAAACGGGCTTGGGCATGCGTGCGAAGGAGGAGAACTCATCCACGATCCGCCGCAGGTCACCGACCTGGCGCACGATCGTGCCGGTCAGGCGGGCGAAGGTGGCCTTGTCGCTGGTCACTTCCTCGGCATAGCGGCGCTGCAGCCGTTCCGCGGCCAGCTGGATCGGGGTGAGCGGGTTTTTGATCTCATGCGCGATCCGACGGGCTACGTCGGACCACGCCGCCCGCCGCTGGTCGGAAAGCTGCTGGGTGATGTCGTCGAACGTCAGGATGTGACCGGACGCATCCTCGGACACCTTCACCGCCAGCGTCCGCACTTCGCCATGCGCCCGGGCTTGTACGATCCCCGCCCCTTCGTCCGACGCGATCAGGGCCGCCAGTTCGGGCGATATCTCGGTCAGCGGCCGCCCTACGGGATCATCGCCATCCTTGACCAGAATCGCGGCAGCGGAACTGTTTAGCAGCAGGATGATGCCATCGCGATCAACCGACAGCACGCCCGCCGACACACCGGACAGGATCGCTTCGATAAACGCGCGCCGTTCATCGAGCTGGCTGTTGGCCGCCACGAGCGCGCCCGTCTGGGCCTCCAGTCGCTGCGTCATCCGATTGAAGGCCGACGCCAGGGTCCCGATCTCGTCGCGCGTCTGGGGGCTTGTGACGCGGGCTGACAGGTCTCCCGCCGTGATCCGCCGCGCCGCCGTCACCAGTTCGTTCACAGGTCGAACCATCCAGTCCGCCACCGCCAGCGCGATATAGACCGCGATGCCGACCAGCAGCAGCGAGCCGACGAAAAGCGCTACATTGAAGCGCAACTGCAAAGCGCGGGACTGGGCAGCGAAAATGTCATAGTCCGACAGGACCTTCTGCGCGCGCTCCACATTGCTGAACGCCGTGGAGCCGGAATCGCGGGTGGCGTAGAGATAGATTTTGGCCCCGGGATAGAGAAGCGTAACCGCCTCGATCTGGTTCGGCTTGGCGGCCACCACCACATTTTCGCCAGCATCAAGCCGTTTGATCACATCGGCTTTCAGCATTTCCGACGCGGGCCGGCTGTCCGGATCGACCGTCGCAGCCGTACGCGCAACCCCGTCCTTCCCCAGCTCTATGATCGCGGAGCGGTTGAGCTTGCGCGTCACGACCTGGTAGATATAGCCTTCGGCGAAGCGCGGGCTCGAAACCTTCGATTGCGTCAGATAGTCGCGCAGATCGCTCGCCATCGTCACGGTCTCATCGCCGACTTCACGCAGATTCTGCTCGTAATAGCCGCGCGCCAGATCGCTGGCATTTTGCAGCATGCCCCGCGCGCTGTCCGAGAACCAGAACTGCACGCCATATTGGAACAGCAGCGATGCGAAGATGACGACGAGCAGCATCGGTACGCTGGCCACGATCGAAAAGATCGCGACGAGCCGAACGTGCAATTGCCCGTCGCTGCCGATTGCCGATGCAGCAGCCCGCCGCTTGGCCACCCGCCGGCCAAGCAGCACCAGCAGGGCGATCGCTGGCACCAGATTGCCAACCAGCAACAGCGCCACGATCGGCGGTGTCAGGAGGGTGTAGGACTGCCCCTGTCCGGACAGCAGGAAATAAGTCAGGCCCGCCGTCCCCAGGAAGAGGATCAGCGTCACCGTCTCAACGAGGGAAGCCAGGTGCGGTCGCAGGAAGGGCGGAAAATACCGCTTCCAAGCTCGTCCTCGCATGGAGAAAGTCACTGCGCCATCCATAGTGGCATTGTTACAACAATGGAGTGCCTGATCAAACACAGTATTTGAACGAAGCTATCCTCTGGTCGGTTCGCTGGATCGCTTCGTCCCGCCATACCTAATCCGCCACGCGCAGCTGCAAAGGATCGAGGCCATAGTCCGTCAGCTTTTTTCGCAGCGTGTTGCGATTGATGCCCAGCAGTCCGGCGGCTCTTATCTGGTTGCCGTCTACGCTGGCCAGCGCCTCTTGCAGTAGGACCGGCTCGATGATTGTCAACAAATCGTCATGCAAGGCCCGATTGGGCTGGCCCATGCCAATGCCCAGCTGCCGTTTCGCCCAATCCCGAACTGCCTGCTCGAGATGGTCGACCGGCCCGGAATAGTCTGCCGGCACCATGTCGAGCGGAAGGCTGTTGCGTAAAATATCGGCCGCGATCACATTTTCGCGGCTGAGTACCGCCAACCGCTGCATTAGGTTTTGCAGTTCGCGGACATTGCCCGGCCAGTGATAGCCCATCAGCAGTTGCGCCGCATCGTCGGACAGCGACTTGCGCGGCAAACCCTCCTGCGCTGCTCGATCAAGGAAGTGCCGCGCCAGAAGGACGACATCTTCCCGCCGTTCGCGAAGGGCCGGCAGGGCGATTGGCACGACATTCAGACGATAATAAAGGTCCTGCCGGAACCGATTCTCCTCGATCAGTTTCGACAGATCCTTGTTGGTGGCCGCGATGATGCGGACATTGACGCGCACCGGCTTAGACCCGCCCACGGTTGTCACCTCACCGGATTGAAGAACGCGCAGCAGCCGGGTCTGCGCCTCCATCGGCATGTCGCCGATCTCGTCCAGGAACAGCGTTCCGCCCTGCGCCTGTTCGAACTTACCCGCCGTGCGCGCATGGGCGCCGGTGAAAGCGCCCTTCTCATAACCAAATAGTTCTGCCTCAATCAGTTCGCGCGGGATGGCGGCCATGTTGATGGCAACGAACGGCTTGGTCCGCCGCTGACCCAAGCTATGGATCGCCTCCGCCACGAGTTCCTTGCCGGTGCCGGAATCGCCCAGCACCAGGATGCTGAGGTCATTCGACAGAACGCGCGCGATCGTTCGATAGACCTCCTGCATGGCTGGGGAGCGCCCGACCAGCGGCAGGCCGTCATGCGGCAGTTCTCCCTCCGCAGCCGCATCATGCTCCACTTTCCGCATGCCGATCGCGTCGGCCACGGCGCGGGTCAGTTCGTTCAGGTCGAACGGCTTGGGCAGATATTCGAAGGCGCCTTTCTCCGTCGCGCGGATGGCGGTATTCAGCGTATTCTGCGCCGACAACACGATGACGCTGAGGCCTGGCCACCGCTGCAGGATTTCTGACACCCCGTCCATTCCGTCCCCGTCGGGCAGCATGACATCGGTAATCAGCACATCAGGCGAGAAGTTTTCCAGCAGGACGCCGCGTTCCTTGATGGAACCCGCGATCTTGACCTTGTGCCCCTGCCGGCGCAGCGCTTCGCCGACGACCACGCAAATGGCGGGATCATCGTCGACGACAAGTATGGCGCCCGTCGCGGACATCATGCGGCGCCCATTGGCAGCAGGAGGCGAAACGTCGATTCTCCTGCTTCCACGTCGCGAGAATATTGAACAAGGCCATTCATGTCGCGCACCAGCTTGTCCACGAGCGCCAGGCCCAGCCCCTGGCCGTCCCGCTTGCCGGTGATGAAGGGGTTGAACAGATGATCCAATATATGTTCGGGTACGCCAGGCCCGTTATCGACCACGACGATTTCGATCGGCAGCGCCGCACTTCCCCTGCCGTCCCCGATCACCACCGATACCCC
>DATEDR010000342.1:0-2238 GCA_035281605.1 Sphingobium sp. | reverse complement strand
GTCAGGAAATAATAGGCGTAATTCTGCTTGCGGATGAGGCGCAGTTCTTCGGCGATCAAAGCCTCTACCTTGGCCGGCAAGGGGTGGCCGTAACGCTCCACCGCCGCCTCGCGCACCATATGTTCCAGCCAGTCATCAGGGGTCCAGCCGGGCGGGACCGGCTCATGCGGATATTCATATTGCAGGTCGGTGAGCGCGAAATCGATCCGTTCGACGAAGCGGATCGTCTCCTCCACCGCCTGCGGATAGGCGGCATAGAGCCGCGCCATTTCGGCGGGGGACTTGAGATGTCGTTCGGCATGGGCTTCCAGCCGTCGCCCCGCTTCCTTGAGCGTCACGCCGTCGCGGATGCAGCTAAGCACATCCTGCAATGGCCGTGCCGAGTCTTCGGCATAAAGGACGTCATTGGTCGCAAGGAGGGGCACGCCCATGTCCGAAGCGGCTTGCTGCAGGATGGCGGCATGACGCCGGTCAGAACCCCGATAGCGCATCGTAAGGCCGATCCACACCCGCCCAGGCGCCCTGTCCCGCAACAGCCGTGCGGCTTCCTGCCAAGTCGGTGGCGAGGAAGGCGGGACCAGCCTCAGATGCGATGCGGGTTCTTCCTGCGCATCATGGGACGGATAGGCCGGCGGCGCCTTGTGCGCCTGTTGCGGCCGTGCGGTCGAGAGCGGCAGGACGATCAGCAGAAGGTCCTCAAGATGATCGAGCAGATCGCCAAAGCGCAGGATGCAGTCACCCTTGATCGCCTCCATATTGCCCCTGGTCAGCAGCCGGGTCAGCCGGCCCCAGCCGAAGCGGCTCCGGGGATAGGCCAGGATATCCGGCGTGCCGTCGACGAAAACCAGCCGCGCGCCCACCACCAGACGCAGGTCGGTTTCGCATGCTGCCTGCTCCTGCGCCGTGAGTTCGGACGGTTCGCCCCGCGCCTTCTTCGCCTCGATCAGGGCGGCGCGCGCCTTGTCCGGCGCGTCGCGCAGCGCGACATGGGCGCGGACCACGCCGGCCACGCTGTTCCTGTCGGCTATGCCGATGGCGCGCAGGCCCAGACGGATCGCCTGTCCCACCAAATCGGAAGGATGGGATGCGCCATGAAGGAAACTGTAATTGGACATGACGCCCAGTTCCGCGAAGGGCGGCGCCACCTGGCGCGGCGGCGGCGAGCTCGGCTCCCTGACCCGCTCACTCTCTCGCGCGGCTTCCAGCGCATTCAATTCGCGCCGGTCGATCGACTTGGGTTTGGTCGGATCGGGATAGCCCCGGCCTTTCATGCGAACAGGCCGTGGATATACCAGACGGGATGCCGCGCTTCCGTACCATAAAGGCCATGGCGGAAGATCCAGTAGCGGCGGCCCCGTGCATCCTCGATCCGATAATAATCGCGGGTCAGGCCGGCGCTTTCCCCTGCCAGCGCGCCGTCCTTTGCCTTCCACCATTCGGACGCGATGCGCTCGGGGCCTTCATATCGCGTCACTTCATGCGCCGTCCGGCGCCAGCGGAAATGGTGCGGCGGTCCGTCGGGCACCTGCGCCACCACCTCGATCGGCTGCGGCGGGTCGAACAGGTGGATGGGGCGCATCGGCGGATCTCCCGGCTCCCCCTGTTGGGGCCAGTTCAGCGGCGGTCGGCGTTCGACGGCGGGCAGCGCCAGTTGCGCCTGCTCGGGAATATGGCTGTCCCGGGGGTGAAGCCGCTGGATGCTGTTCCGCCCGGTCCGGACGGACAGCCGGTCGATCAGCGCGGCGACGCCTTCTTCCTTGCGCGCCTCTCCCCCTTCCAGCGCGAGCTGGGTCGGCGCCATCGGCTCGGACTGAGGCACGGTCAGCCGCAGCATGTCAAAGCCGAAACCCGGATCGAGCGGATCGGACAGGCTGTCGATCCGCTCCTGCACCAGCCGCATGATCGACGGCGCATCGCGCACCGGCAGGCTCGTTTCGACGCGCAGCGGAAAGGCGAGCCCGTCGCTGCGAAAGAACAACGCTTCGAACCGGCGCCCGCCCTGCCCGCGCTCGGCCAGCCGCTCGCCCGCCTCGACCGCCATTTCCTCCAACGTTCGCAGCGCATAGGCGGTGCTGCCCATCGGTTCGGCAAAGCGGCGCTCTATCCGCAAGGCAGGGCGCGCACGGCGGGGCGCGAGCGGGCGATGCCCCAGCCCCAACAGGCAATGGAGCGCATCCACCGCCTCTTCCCCGAAACGGGCGGCGAGGGCCGCGGCCGGACGCGCGGCGCAATCTCCCA
>DATEDR010000341.1:0-4368 GCA_035281605.1 Sphingobium sp. | reverse complement strand
AGGTGAGCGGATTGCCGTGCTCATGCCCCCGCCTCTTTCAGATAGATGCGCTCAGGATGGGCGTGGCACAGGAAGTCATGATGGGAGATATCCCAGCCATAGGCACCAGCCATTAGGAAGCAGACAAGATCGCCGACCCGTGCCCGTGCGACAGGCACTTCGCGGGCCAGCACGTCCTTGGGTGTGCAAAGTTCGCCGGCGAGCGTGAGATCGGTGTTGGTGCATTCGGGCCGGGGCCAGGGATGGAGCCAGGTGTCGCGGGGCAGAATCACGAAAGGATGGTTGTGCGCCCAGGAACTCGGCAGCCGGAAATGATGGGTCCCGCCACGCAGCAAGGCAAACGCACGCCCATGGACGGCTTTGATGTCGAGAATCTCGCAGACATAGACGGCATGATAGGCAGCGAGAATCCGGCCGCATTCGAACTGGAGCTTCAGATCACCTGCCGCATATGGAGCAAGCGCGTGGGTGAAAGCCTCGACATCGAACCGCCAGTCCGGATCTCCATAGTCGACGCCCCAGCCGCCGCCGAGATTGACTACCGTCAAGTCCAGACCATGCTCGTTGGCCCAGGACCATGCGAGCTCCAGCTCCAGCGCACAGAGCGCGGCATGTCCGGCGGCGTCACGGTTGTTGGAGACAGTATGGAAATGGAATCCTTCGAACCGCAGCGCCGGGCAATGCGCCAGCAGCTTCAGGGCTGCGGGGATGTCGGATTGCGCGATGCCGAACTGGGTGGCCGCTCCTCCCATCGTGAGGGTTGCTCCCGGCACTGGGCCGGCAAGGTTCACGCGCAGCAATATGGGCAGCACCGCATCCGCCTGTGCCGCAATGGCGTTCGCGAGATGCATCGTGTGCAGGCTTTCAATGTGGAGCCGTTCGACCCCCTGCGCCAGGATCAGTTCGATATCCTGGCGCGTGCGCGCGGGCCCACCCATGATGATCCGGGCGTCGGCACCGACCGCATCGCGCACTTTCAGGATTTCGCCCGAGGAGGCGACCTCGAACCCGGCGACATGCGGCGCGAGCGTCTGCAATATCCGGGCGCCGTTGTTCGCCTTGACGGCGTAGAACAGTTCCGCCCGGCGCGGCAGCAATCCCGCGATGCCCTGCGCGTGGAGGCGCAGTGCACCGAGATCGTGCAGGAAGGCGCAGATCGGCCCTTCACCGTCCGCCACGGCGGCGACTTGCGCGACGCTCGGTCTCAGCAGCGTCATGACAGCGCCACCGTCCGTTGCGGCAGTGCATATTTATCCCGCAGCGTAGGTCGGAGGGGATTGGGTATCTTGACATAATCGGGCCGTTCGCCGCGGCCGGCGAAACAACTCGTGAAATTCGCTTTGGCGGGCAGGGTTTCCGCATCGAGAAGCCAGGTGACGAGGCTGGCGGTGGGGCTGTCCTCGACGGCAGCGGACAATGCCTCGGCAATGGAACTCCAGAGGTCGCCTTCCGGCGCATCGGCTAGGCGGGAGACTGCCGCGACCACATGGTTCAACTGATTGCTGACAAGGTAGTATACTAGGCGCTGGCGCGCTTCCTCGGCAGGGAAGAATACCGATGGATCGAGTTCGAACTGTGGCGCGATAGGTTCGAAGCGCTCGCGATCTATGCTTACCCCTTCCAGATCGCGCACGATCAGGCGCGCCGGATACCCACGGTCCAGCACCAGAAGGCTGTTCTGGCTGTGCGCTTCGAGGCTGACTCCGGTTCGAGCAAACAGCCGGAGCGGTGGGAGGATGGCCGCTTGGACGTAGGCGCGTAGCCAAGCCTGCGCCTCGGCGAGACCGGAAAAGCCGCAGCCCACGGCCGCCAGCATCGGCCGGCCATCGTGCGGCGACGGTTCGAGCAGGCCAGCCAGTACGAATGCATCTCGCGCCGGAGCCTCGCGCAGGACAGTCCCGGTGATCGCTTCGAGGTCGGGACGATCGATCCAGACAGCGCCGGGTTCATCGAGCGTGTCGAGGCCGCAGGTGGCAACCTGTTCCGCAATCGCCGCAAGCGCTCGCCCCGCTGCCATGCTTCGGGCGATCTGCTCGCGCGGGTTGGTGCGCGCGAAATTGGTGATCCGCGCCGCGATCGGCAGTTTGATGAAAATATTCGCGCTTGGCGCGAACACTGTGCGGACTGATGAGGTCGGCTGCATCGTCGCGCCGGTGGGCAGGGTGAGAATCGCGCGTCCCTGCACAACGAGATCAGCGAATGTTGGATCATTTTCCAGGCGCGCGGCCTGCCAGGGGTGGCTCGGTATCAGAAGGCGGCCGCCGATCGCATTTTCCGGCAGGCCGGAAAGATCGGCGAGGATGCGGTTGCCCCGCTCCTGCGCTTGCCTGTCGCGCCACAGCGCTGTCCCGACATCGGGCTCGGCGAGGATCCAGCGCAACTGGAAACCACGGGCGCGCTCGGGCGCATAACAGTCGATGTCGTCCGCCGAAAAGCCATCTATGCTCTTGGCAAATGGATGGAATGGATGCCCGTGCCAGAGGCTCTGCTCCAGTCCCATGGGGGAAAGATCGACAGGACGCGCCGCGCAGGCCAACGCATGCTCTTCCGCGCCATTGAGAGCCTTGATGAGGCGCTCCCTTACCCCCCGCGAGACGGAACTGTTCTCTTGGGCAAGTGCTTCCGTCATCAGGTTCGCAACCGGAATGGGGTCGTCGGCAACCGTTGCGGACCCATCTGCCCCTTCAATCAACACCGGCAGCCGCCAACGATGAAAGCCTCCCGGCGATGCCCGCAGGCACATGGCGCGCAGGCTGTTCGCGCCGATGTTCAAGATGCAGGCCTCACCCTCAACCGGCACGGATTCGGTCATGCGTTCCCGCAGCCATGTATTGAGCAGGCGCTCCATCGCGATACCGGCGCGGATGGCGGCGGCATCTTCGGCTGTTCTCTCCACAGGTAGGGGCAACGTCATCAGACGGGTCTCTCGATGGGGGTGAAGAAAGGAAGGCGGCGGCCGTGCATGCAGGCCGGCGACGAGGCGTCGCCCTAGAAGAGGGGCAAGACGGTGCCGATGTTCCTGTCCTCAGCCCTGCCGAGGATCGCCTTTGCGCAGGCTATATCATCGATCGCCATTCCCATCGGATTGAGCAGGATGATCTCGTCATCCGTCTCACGGCCAGGCCTGTCACCGACGATGATCTGACCAAGCTCCGCATGCAGTCGCTCGCGCGAAAATTCGCCAGCTTCGACGAGCAGGTTGATGATCTTCTTCTCGCGGTTCGACTGGTCCCAGTCGTCGACAACGACCTTGTCGACCTTGAGGAATACATCTCGCTCCACGTCCATGATCGACACGTTGGCCAGGAACGTGCCTTTGCTGAGCCAGTCGAAAGCGAGATAGGGCTTGTCGGTCACAGTGCAGGTAATCACCACCGGACAGTCGCGAACTGCTGCTTCCGCGCTTTTCGTGACGGCAATGACGAGGTCGCCGAAGCGCTGGCTAAACCGGGCGGCAAGTGCGTGCGCGGCGTCTTCGCGTAGATCGAACAGCCGCAGTGCCTTCACGCCCGCAAACTGCTCGAGCAACATCTGGGCCTGTCGTTCGCCAATCGGGCCGCAACCGATAATGGCCGCTTCATCAAAGCCTTTCCGCGCCAGATGCCGCGTGGCCACACCGGTGACGGCAGCGGTCCGCATCGCGCTCAGAAGCCCGCCTTCCATGATCGCCATGGGATAGTTGGTCTCGGGATCGTTGAGCACAATGACGGCGCTCGCCCGCTCCATCCCCCTCTTGGCCGGGTTGTCGTGCTTGGAACCAATCCATTTGAGGCCCGCTACGGGTTGCTCGCCGCCGATCCAGGCCGGCATGGCAATGATGCGATCGGCGATATGCTGCGTGTGGGGGCTACGCAGATAGGGCTTGAGCGGCTGCACGAAGTCGCCGGCAGCATGGCTACGGAAGCCCGCCTCGATCGCGCTCATATAGAGGTCCGAATGGTCCCCGCCGAGCGCAAGGACGTCCGAACGGGACAAGTATCGCAGAGTAGCCGTGTTCATAGCGCCGCTCCCTCCGACAGGGTATTGGCCGGCAAAATATGAGCCTCCGGCATCCATGAAGACGCCGCCGCGCTAGGGCGCCGAGCCTGCCAGGCCAGTGCGGGCCGTTCGCCCAACCGACGGAAGGACGCCGCAAAAGGCTTGGTCAGGCGCCGTTCCAGGGCCGGCCAGTCGGGATCATAGACCGTATCGAGATAGCGTTCGCCGCGATCTGGCAGCAGAGTGACGATGCACGATCCCTTGCGAAGGTTCGGGATCAGCTTGGTAATCGCCGCCATGACCGTGCCCGACGAGCCGCCAGCCAATATGCCCTGGCTCTCGGCGAGACAGCGACAGGCCAGCGTTGACTCCCAGTCCGTCGCATAGATC
>DATEDR010000340.1:0-2522 GCA_035281605.1 Sphingobium sp. | reverse complement strand
CCCATTTCCCAGGGCGTGCCGGCATATTTGATCGAGGTCTGGGGCGACGCGCCGGTGCCGCCGACATGGCCGGCCACCAGGATGACGTCGGCATGCGCCTTCGCTACGCCCGCTGCGACCGTGCCGATGCCGGCCTGGCTGACCAGCTTGACGCAGACCCGGGCGCGTGGGTTTATCATCTTGCAGTCATAGATGAGCTGAGCAAGATCCTCGATCGAATAGATGTCATGGTGCGGGGGCGGCGAGATCAGCGTCACGCCGGGCGTCGAATGGCGCAGCCTGGCGATGAACTCGGTCACCTTGAATCCGGGCAACTGGCCGCCCTCGCCAGGCTTGGCGCCCTGCGCGACCTTGATCTCGATTTCCTCGGCCGATCCCAAATATTGGGCGTGGACGCCGAAGCGGCCGGACGCGACCTGCTTGATCACCGAATTGGCGTTGTCGCCATTTTCATAGGGCTTGAAGCGCGTCTCGTCCTCGCCGCCCTCGCCCGACACGGCCTTTGCACCGATGCGGTTCATCGCGATGGCCAGCGTTTCATGCGCCTCGGGGCTGAGCGCGCCCAGCGACATCCCCGGCGTCACGAAGCGCTTGCGGATCTCGGTGGTCGCTTCAACCTCGTCGATCGGCACCGCTTCGCGGGCGAAGTTGAACTCCAGCAGGTCGCGCAGATAGACCGGCGGCAGATCGCGCACCCCGCGCGAGAATTGCAGATAGGTCGAATAGCTGTCGGTGCCGACCGCGGTCTGCAACAGGTGCATGAGCTGCGCCGAATAGGCATGGCTCTCCCCGCCGTTGCGCTGGCGGTAGAAGCCGCCGACCGGCAGGCGCACCGCGGCGCTGTCGTAGGCCGCTTCGTGCCGCAATTTCGCGCTGTAATGCAGCGAGGCATAGCCCTCACCCGAAATCTTCGCCGGCATGCCGGGGAAAAGATCGTTGACCAGCGCGCGCGACAGGCCGACCGCCTCGAAATTATAGCCGCCGCGATAGCTGCTGATGACCGCGATGCCCATTTTGGACATGATCTTCAGCAGGCCTTCGTTGACCGCCGTGCGGAACCGTTCGAAACACTGGTCGAGCGCGAGGTCGCCGAACAGGCCGCGCGCCTGGCGGTCGGCGATGCTCGCTTCGGCCAGATAGGCGTTCACCGTGGTCGCGCCGACGCCGATCAGCACCGCGAAATAATGGGTGTCGAGCGCTTCGGCCGAGCGCACGTTGATCGATGCGTAGCTGCGCAGCCCCTTGCGGACGAGATGCGTGTGCACCGCCGCCGCCGCCAGCACGCCAGCCATGGCCACGCGGTCCTCATCCACATATTCGTCGGTCAGGAAGATTTCCGTGCGGCCTTCTCGCACTGCCTGCTCGGCTTCCTCCCGGATGCGGGTGATTGCCGCGCGCAGCTGCTCCTGCCCCCCCTCGGCCGGGAAAGTGCAGTCGATCTCCGCCACCGCAGGCCCAAAATGCGCCTTCAACCGCGCCCATTCGGACGATGTCAGGACGGGCGATTCCAGCACCAGCACATGGCTGTTCTGCGCATCCTGCTCCAGGATATTGTGCAGGTTGGAAAAGCGCGTGCGCAGGCTCATGACATGCCGTTCGCGCAAACTGTCGATCGGCGGATTGGTGACCTGGCTGAAATTCTGGCGGAAGAAATGGCTGACGGTGCGCGGCTTGTCCGAAATGACGGCCAGCGGCGTGTCGTCCCCCATCGATCCGACGGCTTCCTTCGCGTCCTCGACCATGGGGCTGAGGATCAGTTCCATATCTTCGAGCGTCAGGTTCGCCGCGACCTGGCGGCGGGTCAGCTCGGCCTTGTCCCAAACGGGCAGCGCGCTCTCGGCCTGCGGCAGATCGCCGACCGTCATGAAGTCCTTGATCAGCTCGGCATAAGGGCGTTCGCCCGCAATCTGGTCTTTGATCGCGCGGTCGTCGTAGATTTCGCCTTCCTGCAGATCGACGGCGATCATCTGGCCGGGGCCCATGCGGCCCTTCTTGACGATGGTGGTTTCGGGCACGACGACCATGCCGGTTTCCGAACCCACGATCAGCAGATTGTCGCCGGTCAGCGTGTAGCGCAGAGGACGCAGCGCGTTGCGGTCGACGCCGGCCACGACCCAACGGCCATCGGTCATCGCCAGCGCGGCGGGTCCGTCCCACGGCTCCATCACCGAGGCCAGATATTCATACATGTCGACATGCGACTGCGGCGTTTCGTTCGCCGCCGCCTGCCATGCCTCTGGCACCAGCATCAGCTTGGCCGTGGGCGCGTCGCGGCCGGAGCGACAGATCGCCTCGAACACGGCGTCGAGCGCGGCGGTGTCGGACGCGCCCGCCGGGATCACCGGCTTGATGTCCTCCGACTGTTCGCCGAAGGCCAGCGAGGCCATCTTGATCTCGTGGCTCTTCATCCAGTTCTGGTTGCCGCGGATCGTGTTGATCTCGCCATTATGCGCCAGCGTGCGGAAGGGCTGGGCCAGCCACCATTGCGGGAAGGTGTTGGTCGAATAGCGCTGGTGGAAGAT
>DATEDR010000339.1:0-2499 GCA_035281605.1 Sphingobium sp. | reverse complement strand
CGCCAGATATGCATCGCGCGACGGCCATTCAACCTGCGCGGCCGCAAGTGCTTCCATTGTCAGCAGGCAATCCGCGACGATGCCGACATCGGCTGGCCGTTCACGCCCCATTTCCCGTTCGTCCACATCGACCTGGATCAGCTTGGCCGATGCCGGGATAATGCCGGTCGCACCGCCTGTGTACATTCCTGTGCGCGCGCCAAACAGAAGCACCACGTCGGGCGCAAGACCGGACCGCGCAATATCCGTGAATGTTCCGCAGGCGCAGGGATGCCCCCGTGGCAATATGCCCGCTGCCTTGACGTTGGTGAACACCGGAATTTGGGCCCGGCTGGCGAAAGCGGCCAGTTGTTCTCCCGAACGCGACAACACCGCACCCGTGCCCACCATGATGACCGGGCGCTTTGCCTGTTGAAGCAGCTTGATCATGTCGGCGACGGCTTCCGCCTGCGGCGCGGGTTGGGCCGGTCGACCGAGCGAAAGCCCTTCGGCCGCGCTCTCCGGCGCATCATCGAACAGGACGTCGATCGGCAGTTCAAGATAAACCGGCCCCGGCACGCCGGAAAGGGCGGTGCGGATTGCATGCGCCGTCAGGCGCACCGCCGTCTCCGCCGACGTCGCGCGCCCTGCCCATTTGGTCACGGGACGCGCCATCGCCACCTGGTCCAACCCACCCTGCAACACATTTTTCTCCACATCACGCAGGGGCGGCGCGCCCGCAATGAAGAGAACCGGGATCCGATCGAGCCAGGCGCTGGTAATTGCCGTCAACACATTGGTGAAGCCGGGTCCCGCCGTGCTCAGGCTGACGCCCAGCTTGCCGGTCATCCTGACATAGGCGTCCGCCGCATAGCCTGTGACGGCTTCATGTCTCGTATCGATCAGGCGGATGCCCTTGCGCTCGGACGCGAGCAGAATCGGATCGATATGTCCGCCGTGGAGCAGGAAGATCGTATCGACCCCCACCGCCTTGAGGACATCCACCACCGCCGACCCGCCGTCGCTGCGGTGCGTCGGTTGTGCCGGGGTGGTTGCCGGGCTTTGCTCGGCCATGAGAACAGTCATGCGTGATACTCCGTAACTTACGACGATCGCCCGGAAGCAATCAGCCGATGTAGCTGGTCTTTACGATGGTGTAGAATTGACGGGCGTAACTGCCCTGTTCGCGCGGGCCGATGCTCGAACCTTTCCGGCCGCCGAAAGGCACATGATAATCGACGCCAGCCGTCGGCAGGTTGACCATCACCATTCCAGCCTCAAGGTCGCGCCTGAAGCGGCGGGCCCGCGCCAGCGAGGTGGTGCAAACGCCCGCCGACAAGCCGAACTCCACACCATTGGCGACAGACAGCGCCTCGTCGTCGTCGGCCACCTTGATCACCGACGCCACCGGGCCGAATATTTCCTCCTGATTGACGCGCATGCTGGCTGTGGTTCCCACGAGCAGTGCTGGCTGAAGGAAATAACCCTCGGTGCGCGCCTCGATCCGGTTGCCTCCGAACAGTTCCCCGCCCTCGGCCCGGCCGATCTCGATATAATCCAGATTCTGCCTGAGCTGGCGTTCATCGACCACCGGACCAATCTGCGTTTCAGGATCAAGCGCATGGCCCACGCGCAAAGCCAGCATGTCGCGCTGCAACCGGTCCACGAACGCGTCGTGAATAGCAGCAGTCACGATGATGCGCGAAGATGCGGTGCAGCGTTGCCCGGTCGAAAAGAAAGCGCCGTTCAAGGCCACAGAAGCAGCCACCGCCAGATCGGCATCATCCAGGACGACCAGCGGATTCTTGCCGCCCATTTCACATTGGACCCGCTTGCCGGTCTGCATGCAGCGTGCAGCGATGGCGCGGCCGGTCTGTACCGAACCGGTGAAGCTGATCGCATCAACGTCACGGGATTCGACAAGCGCGTCGCCGATGACCGAACCCCTTCCCATGACGAGGTTGATCACGCCAGCCGGCGCGCCCGCCTCATGCAGGATGGCGACCAGGGCATGGGCGCAGCCCGGGGTCAGGTCGGCGGGCTTCAGAATGCAACAATTGCCGAAGGCGAGCGCGGGCGCGATTTTCCATGCCGGAATGGCGATCGGGAAATTCCAGGGCGTGATCAGGCCGATCACCCCGACCGGTTCCAGGCCGATCTCCACATCCACGCCGGGGCGAACCGACGGCATGGCTTCTCCACCCGGCCGCAGCGCCTCCCCCGCAAAAAATTTGAATATCTGTGCTGCACGCACGACTTCGCCGGTCGCCTCAGGCAGCGTCTTGCCCTCTTCACGCGCCAGCAACTTACCCAGTTGTTCGCGCCGCTCATGGATCAGGGTCCCGGCACGATCGAGCAGGTCGAAACGCTGCTGCGGCGTGCTGTGGCTCCAGGACGGGAATGCGGCGCGCGCGGCCGCGATCGCGTCGGTGACCTGGGCCACATCGGCGCGGGCGAATTCCCCGACGATGTCGGTGAGGTCGGAGGGATTGATGTTGGGCGCTGCGGTCGCGGCGGCAA
>DATEDR010000338.1:0-4271 GCA_035281605.1 Sphingobium sp. | reverse complement strand
ATCGAAAAGATCGGCGCCACCGCCAGCGTCAGGAGCGTGACGGCGAGGATGCCGACGCCGCAGCTGCGCAGGCTCTGCGCGGCGAGCGGGCGGAAGGCCTTGCGCGCCTGGGTCATGACGCTCATCGGCGTCTGCACGCACTGGACAAGCGAGAGCAGGGCGCAGAGGCCCACCGCCGTCGCGACCAGCTTATGGTCGAGCGTGGGCTTCAGGATCAGTTGGGGGAAGCCGTAGAGCACCGCCGCCGCCAGCACGCAGGTCGCTGCCCAGAGGAAGAGCAGCGCGCCCATGAACAGCCGCTCCGCCTTGATCGCCGCGCCATGATCGCCGCGGGCGACGGCGCGGGTCATGCGCGGGCGCTCAAGCTGGGTGAGGGCGGTGATGCAGACATTGACGGGCCGGAAGAACAGCATGCCGACGGCCACCGGCGCGAAGGCGGTCGGCCCGGCGAGCAGCGTCACGATATAGCTGTGGGAATTGGAGGTCGCTTCGGTCGACAGCACGCCGACCAGCGTCCAGGCGGATTGCTCGCGCCATATCGGGCGGTAGGCGTTCAGGGCTGCGCCTGGCCCCAGCGCGAAATGCCGGCGCACATAAGCGAGGCCGAAGGGGAGCAGGCCGATGATGCTCGCCGCGACCAGCATGCCGCCGATCCCGGTCAGGTCCGCGCCGGTGCGGGTCGCGACGAGCAGCCCGACGACGATGGTGCCGGCATAGGCAAGGTCCGATCGCGCTGCCCGGGCGGGCGCATGATGCGCATAGGCATTGGAGCGCCCGAACCAGCGCACCAGCGAGAGCGTGCCCGCGAGCCCGAACACCGCCGCCGCCTGCGGCGAGGCGGTTGCCCAGGCGATGGCCGCGCAGATCAGCCCCTGGCTCAGCGACAGGAGCAGGTTCACCGGAAAGAAGAAATCGAACGACTTTGCGTCCGCGTCGTCGGTCTGGTTGACCGCGATCGTGTAGGGGGTCGACACCAGCGCGTTGGACAGGCTGTAGCCGAACTGGATGATCACCAGCAGGAAGGCCAGCGTGCCGATCGCCGATGTGCCGAGATGGTGGATCGAAAACAGCTGCACGGCCAGATGGCTGACCGACACGATGGCGGACGACAGGCTGGCGAGGCCAAAGCGGCCGAACAGGCTGCCAAGGCTGCGGATGCGGCCCGACATTGGAGGATCCTCCGCCGCCTGCACTTCAGCCATGGCGATGTTTCCAGATCAGCCAGAGCGCGTGGGGATTGGTGGTGATGTAGCGCCAGGCTAGCTGGCGGGGCCGCGTCACCATGCGATGCAGCCATTCGAGGCCCGCCTTTTGCATCCACATTGGCGCGCGCGGATAATCGCCCGTCACATAATTGTAGAGCCCGCCGCAGGTGACGATCCACCCAGCCTTGATCCGATCGCGGTTGCGCACGCAGAAGGCCTGTTCGCGCGGCTTGCCTGTGCCGACCCAGAGGACGTCCGGCGCGGCGGCGTTGATCTGATCGATCACCGCGTCTTCTTCCTCGGGCGTCCAGAAGCCGTTGCGGCGGCCAGCAAGCTGCAATCCGGGCGCAGTGTCGGTAATCCGCCGCGCGCACTCGGCGTTCACCGCCTCCTCTCCGCCCAGCAGATAATAGCTGACGCCGTTCTTCGCCGCGCCCTGCAGGCTGTCGATGAACATGTCGGTGGTGCTGGACCGGTCGGCAATCGGCGCGGCGCTGAACCATCGCGACGCCATGACGATGATCTGCCCATCGGCATGTATGAGGTCAGCCTGAGCCAGATTATCGCGAAAGCCGGCATCGGTGGCATTCATCGACAGGCCCTGCCCGTTGCAGTCGAACACCAGCAGCGGGGGCTGTTTCAACATGCGCCGCAGCGGCGCGTCGGCGAGCATCCTGCCGATCAGCGCGTCGAGCGACAGGGTGGACACCGGCACGCCGCCCACCATCGCGGTCTTTTCCGCCGCCGGAAAGGGCTGAGGCGGGACGAGGGCTTGATCGACGCTCATGCGATGACCGATCCCGCGATCGGAACGCCCTGCCGGTCGAGATCGTCGATGATGCGCCGCATGTCGGCGATGGCGGTGTCGCCGCGCCGTGCCACGATCACGACCGCGTCGAAACCGGCGAGGATGCTGCCATAAGGCGTTTGATCGCCCTTGCGCTCGGCGAGGTAGAACAGCATCGAGGTGTCCTTGAGCCCCCAGCCGTTGGCCGTCTCCGCCAGCGGTCCGCGCGTGATGAGGCTTGCCGCGCTGCCCGAGGCCCGGCCCGCGGTCATCAGCCACAGGCCCTCGATCGCGGTCTTCGCCGCCGGAAGGAGTGCCGCGCTGTTCATCAACTGTTCGGCAAGGCCCGCCTTGTTCGCGACCCGGAACAGCCGATCAAGCGACGGGTTGCCCATGTCGACATCGACCAGCATGGTCTGGCCGTCCATCTGCGCCAGCACGACCGCGAGGTTCGCCGCCAGGATAGCGGCTTCCTCACCCGCCCCAAGCGACAATATCGCCAGCCGCAGCGCGGACGGGTCGCCGCCCTTCGCCGCCGCCCGCATCCTGGCGCGGATCGTCCGCACCTTGGCCGCATAGGGGCTCGCCGGGTCGAAGGCCGCGACCACGAGCGGGTCGATCCGCTGGTCCCCTGCGGGAAGCAAGGCGAACCCGCCCTGCACGGCCTCCAGCAGCCGGGCAGCCTCCGCATCCAATATGCCAAGCTCGACCGCCGCTTCGTGAAAGGGCAGGCCCTGCGTCCGGGCATGGGCATCGACCCGGTTCACGTCCGATTCCGCCAGGAAGCCGTGATCGACCGCCAGCCTGGCGAAGCTGTGATTGTCCCGCGCGCGGGGGCGGAGCGCGGAGGCTCCGCCGCCCGGCATCATCTGGGGTGGGGCGCCTGCCGTGGAACGCAGTCTCATGCGGCCTCCTGCTGTTTGAAGGACCAGCCGCCGCGCGCGGCGACCGGCATCAGTTCGGTGATGACTTCGACTTCGGTCGCGCGGGCCACGCCGGCGGCCGAACGGACGCGCGGGTTCAGGATCTCGGATATGACCACCGCCGCCACGCCGCCGATCAGGCCCAGCGCAACGCCTGCCACCAGCCACAACATCAGATTGGGCTTGGCCGGGAGCAGCGGCACTGCGGCTTCGTCGAGCAGGCTCGCATTGGGCTGCGAAATCTGGCTCTTGAGCTGCGCTTCGTTGAAGCGCTGGCGCACCGTGTCATAGGTCTGCCGCGCGGCGTCCACATCGCGCTGGAGCACCATCAACTGGTCCTGCACTTCGGACATGCTGATCATGCGGTCCTCCTGGCCGGACATATGGGACTTGAGGTCGCCCTCGCGCCGGCTGGCCGCCACGCTGTTGGCGCTGACCGCGCCTGCCTGGCTCGACCGGGCGGATGCCAGCTTCGATTGCAATTCGGAAAGCTGGGCATTGGCGGCCGTCATGGAGGGATGGTTGGGCCCCAGCGTCTTGGCGAGTTCCGAAACCTTGGCCGACTGGGTCGCCACCTGCTCCTGCAGGTTCTGGACGATCAGCGATCCTTCGATGTCGGACACGGCGCCAGCGCCGGCCTTTGACCGGGCGGCGGCTGCTTCGGCCTGCGCCTGTGTCAGCTGATAGGACATGTTCTTGAGCTTCTCGGCCTCAAGGTCCATGCGGTTGATGCCGATGATGTCATGCGCGCGCTGGAAATCGGAAAGCCGCTTCTGCGCCATTTCGTAGCGACTGCGTACGTCCTGCGTCTGTTCGTCGAACCATTTGGCGGAGCCGCGCGCGGGGGATGCCCGCAATTCCACCTGCTCGCGCATGTAGATTTTCGCCGTCAGGTTCGCGACTTTTGCCGCGACCAGAGGATCGGCATCCATATAGCTGAGCTGCAGCACGTTCGACTGCCGCCCGCTCGTCACCGTCAGGCTGGCGCGGACGCGGTCGGCCGCCTGCTGAAGCCGGGCTTCGGGAGAAATGTCCCTGGGCAGCGCATCGACGAAACCGGCTTCCTTCGCCACCGCGTTGATGACCTTGGCCGATTTGATGACGTCGGTCTGCGTGCCGAGGATGCTGTCCACCTCGACGCGCGCGCCCTGCTGAGCATCGGAATCGGTCGGGTCGGTCTGCGACAGGTCCAGCAGCAGCGAGGACGTCGCGGCATATTGGCGGGGTTGAAGAAAGGCGAAGATCGCGATGATCAGAAACAGCGCGCCGCCCAGCATCGCCGCCGTCCGCCAGCGCGCGCGAACCGCCGTCAGCAGGTCCATGGGGTTCATGGTCATAGCCCGTCCACTCCCTTCA
>DATEDR010000337.1:0-2480 GCA_035281605.1 Sphingobium sp. | reverse complement strand
GATCGAGAAGCCCGCGAGCCAATGAGTCCGCCAGATCGTCAAGGGCGGCATAGCTGAGGCTTTCCGATCCGCAGATCAGCGCAATCTTATCGCGATGCCGCGTGGCCGACCGGCGCAACAGCAGTGAAAGTGATTGCCTGCGTGCATTCGCAAAAGCCATTCGTCTCTCCAATTTCCCGCACCTTATATCTTTAATGCCAAATATGAAGTTATATTCATTTTTATATTGATGCAACATTTTTGCGGGACTATAACCGGTGCAGAGGGCGCCGCTGACATGATGGCCGCCCAAGGAGAGGATCATGTCTGTTCGCAGTTTGGGATATTGGGGTTTCGAGGTCTCCGATCGTACGGCCTGGCGACGGCTTCTGGTTGACGCCCTGGGCTTGATGGAGGCTGCGAAGGGAAGTGACGGCGCCGATGTCTATCGCATCGACACTTACGAGTCCCGCATCCGCATCCATGAAGGCCCGCTGGACGATGTGACCTTCATCGGATGGGAGGTTGGTGGTCCGGCTGAACTGGCTTCGTTGAAGGCCCGGCTTCAAGAAGCGGGCTGCGCGATTGAGGAAGGCAATGCCGAACTGTGCCGCGCCCGTTGCGTCGAGGATCTTTTTGTCACCTACGATCCCGATGGCGTGCGCACGGAGCTGTTCTGGGGGCCGAAAATGGCGGCGCAGCCATTCTGGTCGCCGCGGGCGCCCGGCGGCTTCGTCGGCGCGCCGAACGGGGTGGGGCATCATGTCCTGATCGTGCGTGATCGGGAAAATACGCTGTCTTTCTACCGCGACCTGCTCGGCCTCAAGCTGTCCGATTATATCCGGTCCGAAGAAGAGGGGCGGCCGCAGATATTGGTCACGTTCATGCACGCCAACCCGCGCCACCATTCGCTCGCCTTTGCGGAGGTGCCTTTCAAGCCCAAGCGGAAGATGCAGCATTTCGCATTGCAGGTGAACGACATGTCGGCGGTCGGCCTGGCCTATGACCGCCTGCTTTCCGGCGACCTGCCCATCGCCATGACGCTGGGTCATCATCCCAATTGCCAGTCCCTATCCTTCTATGTGCGGTCGCCTTCGGGTCTGGACATAGAATATTCCTGGGGGACAATAGATATTGATGACGAAAGCTGGGTTCCCAGAACTTATTCGCAGTTAAGCGATTGGGGTCACAAGGTCGGCGTCGACCTGATCGAGGCGGAAGAGCCCGCCGGCGTCTGAAGCCATCATTCAACATGGAAGGAGCGACACTGTGGCGCTGCCGACATTGTATCATTTCGCCTATTCAACCTGCTCGCAAAAGGTTCGCATGGCTCTGGCCGAAAAGGGTCAGAAATTCGAATCGCGGGAGGTCAATCTGTTGGCCGGGGAGCAGCATGATCCTGAATATGTCCGCCTCAATCCCGACCATATGGTGCCGACAATGGTGCACCGCGATGAGGTTCTGACGGAATCCACACTGATCAACGACTATATCGACCAGGCTTTCGAAGGGGCTCGCCTGCATTCAGCCGATGCTGTGCATAATTATCGGGCAGCCGCCATCATCCATCATGTCGACACGAAACTGCACGGCAAGGTCACGGGCGTGTTTTCGCACGGGGTGCTGACGCGCGGCATGGTGTCGTCGCGGCCTCCCGAGGCTATCCAGGCCTATCTCGATGCGATCCCCAATCCGGCTGAGCGTCGCCTGCGATCCAGCCTGATCCAGCACGGCGCGGAGGCGCCGGAAATGCCGCCCGCCGTCGCCGCAATGGTCGATTTCTTCGCCAGAATGGAAGCGTTGCTGGGGCAACAATCGTGGTTGTCGGGTGACGACTTCGGCTTGGCCGACATCTGTGTCATTCCCTATGTTGCGCGCATCAGCGAAATCGGGCTGACCGCCTTCTGGTCGGCGGGCGCTTCCCCCCGTGTCGAGCAGTGGCTCGCGTGCGCAATGGCGCGCCCCAGCTATGCCGGCGCATTTTCTCAATGGATGCCGGAAGCCACGGCCGAGATGTTCAGAACATTCGGAGAGGCTGCTCGCCCCGGTATCGAAACCATCATCAGGAACAAGCAGGGACGGTCATGACATACAAAATGCTCATCGACGGCGTGTTGGAAGAGGGATCGTTGACGCTGGACGTCGTCAATCCCGCTACGGGCGCTCCCTGGACCTCGGTGCCCCGCGCGACGCCGGAACAGGCTGCGCAGGCCATCGCCGCCGCCAAACGGGCCCAGCCGGCCTGGGCCGCCCTGCCTATCGAGCAGCGCCAGCAGGTTCTGCGGACCCTGGCCGATGCGATCGAGGCCGATGCGGATGTCTTCACGCGAGCCATCGTTCAGGAGCAGGGCAAGCCTAGCGCCGAGGCCGCTCTGGAAGTTGTCCACACCTGCCTGTTCCTGCGCGCCTTTGCCGACATGTCGCTGGAACCCGAGCTGGTGCAGGACGACGAGGCTTACCGGATAGAGGTGCACCATCGCGCGCTGGGCGTCGTGGCTGGC
>DATEDR010000336.1:0-5307 GCA_035281605.1 Sphingobium sp. | reverse complement strand
AGACAGATCAAGCAGGCGATACTCGCGGCGAGTTACGTCAACTTGCCCGCGATTATCCACCTATTCCGCGAGCCACCACGTAAAAGGCAACGACAGGCCTCTCGCTTATGTTAGCGCATATGGGGGTCAGCCCCCTGCCCTGCCGCAGTCTCCAATCCCGCCCTAACGGTGTCGATCATGGCGCGACGTCGGCAATCGCGCTGCGCCAGTGGCGCCAATGCCTGGCATAGCCAGTCGCGTACCGGAACCCTTCCCTGCTCCCCTCGAACATAAGGGCCGACGCTGCCATTGCTGCCGGCTTCCTGCGCGATCAATTTCAGGACCAAGAGCGCATAGCGCGGGCGTTTGGAAACGATCGATATCCGATCCACCAGGTCTGGAAGCGCAACCCGCACAGGCGGCCGAGGCGCCGCTGGCGGGATCTGCGGTTGCTCGAAAAGGTCAGGCTGATAGAACATATCAGGAATCTAGCACATGCTGAGTCGGTGTGAATCCCCCTTTGCAACCGCGCCAAACAAAAAGCATGGATGACACTTTACCGGCCCAGAGCCAGTGTTTTCGGGCAAATCCCCTCTTCCGGCCGGCCATTTTCCGTCCTATGCACGGCACTCCATCAGAGGAAGCCTGCATATGAACAACACCGATCTCGCTGAAGCCCTGGCCGCCGATCATGGCCTCACCAAGGCTGACGCCCGCAAATATGTTGACTCGGTCTTCACCTCGATCGCCTCCGCCGCCGTCAAGGGCGACGAGGTGTCGCTGAACGGCTTCGGCAAGTTCAAGGTCAAGGATAGCCCTGCCCGCGAAGGCCGCAACCCCTCGACGGGCGCGACCATACAGATCGCTGCGTCAAAGAAGCTGACCTTCACGCCCGGCAAGGCGGTCAAGGATCAGCTCAACGGCTGAAGCATAGTACGCCGCCGATTTCGGTCGGTGGCGCACCATTCCCGCAAAGATTCATCCGTGACACTTTAGCGCGCAGCGGCACAAAGCCGGTAAAGTGTCACAGGTGCCATTCCCCTATTACAAGTCCAGACCCAGGCTGCGTTCCGGCAATGGCGGCAAGATGTCCGCCCGATCCAGCCTGTCAGGCGCCTTGCCCAGACCGTTGGATGGGTCAGCGGCGGCTGAATTGCTGTCAGACAGCGGCGGCAAATCGGGCGGCAAGCCGGCCGAATCGCCCCCGCTCGGCAAAGTGTCACCATCGATCGGCCCCGGATTGAACGGTTCGCGGGATGCGCCCGGCTTCTTCCCGTCGATATCGAGCCGCCCCAGGGTTTCCAGCGAAGAGGTCTTGTTGCCAGGATTGTGATCCAGCTGGCGGGCCAGCCTCTCCTTGTCATCCACGATCATGGTCAGTTCCTCGCGCACGCGGGTGACGCCGACATTGAACAGCCGCTGGTTGGAGAGATTGCGCTCCTGGCTGGACATGACCGTGATCGCCTTGTCGGTGGTGATTCCCTGCGCCATGTGCATGTTGAGGCTGTAGGCCAGGTCGAGCCGGGACAACATGGGATCGCCGACCGGCAGCGTCAACCGCTTGTCACCCCCCAAATCGACGGTCACGCAATGGGCATCGACACCAGCCACGCGCGCGATGGCGGCGTTGAGCAAATCCCGCGGCTTGTCGTTGGCGGTCCAGCGGATCACATCGCCCTCGCGCAGGGTGAGGATTTTCGTCTCGGAAAGCTGGAGCCGATCGCGCGCCTCGGTAGGCGACAGCTGCTGCGGATAGAAGCGGATTTTCGATCGTCCCCGCAGCAGGTCGATCCGGCCGTTGGCATGGACCTTGGCCACTTGGTAGCGTCCGCCCTCAAGGCCGACATCGCGGGCACCGCCGCGCCCCACCTCCAGGGTCTGACCCCGCCGATAATTGGCGGGATAACGCAGTTCCTCGCGCGTCATATTGACGCGCTCATAGACGAGAAGGCGGATGGCCTCGCCTTTGAGCGTCCCTTCGCTCGCCAGGCCCGCCTGGATGCGCTCATTGATGATCGCCCGCGCCTCGCGGCCCGAAGCGAACACGGCGGTTACCGCGCGCTCCTCCGGCGGCAGGGCAAGCCAACGATCCGCTGCATCCAAAGCCGGCCCATCGGACTCGATGACCTTGTCGCCCAGCACCCGCATCGCCTCGCTGGACTTGCCCCGGCTGGCAAGATTGGCGACGATCAGCAATTTTTCCTCCTGGGATGTGAGCGGCTGGCCCGGTTTACCGATGCGGACATTCTGGTCCATCCGCGCCATGGTGCCGCCTCCCGCCTGGATCATGGCAAAAGCCTTGCCGGCATCGATGGACGATAGCTGCTGGCGATCGCCAACCAGCGCCAGCTTGTCGATGCCAAGTGCGTCGACGATCTGGTGGACCTTCAGCATATCGCTGGAGGACACCATGGAGGCTTCATCGACCAGCAGGGTCGCACCGGCGAGCCTGGCGCGCGCCTCCTCATAGGCAGGACCTTCGCGGTGGCTCACGAATCGATGGTTGGCAAGGACGAAGGAGGCGATGGTCTGCGCCTCGATACCGGCGCCTGCCTTCATGTCAGCCACCATCTTGTTCTGGAAGGCGAGGCCCAGGATCGGCCGGCCCTCGGCTTCCGCTACCCGTGCCACAGCGGACAGCATCGTCGACTTTCCAGCACCGGCATCGCCCTGCACGGACACCGTGCGATCGGAGGAGGCAATGATCATCGTGGCCGAGGCGAGCTGGCCGGGATTGAGGAGATGCTCGCTGGCGTCCTGCAAGCGGGCCGGCGCGGTGGCGGAATCGAGCATCGGGATCGCCTTGCCATTGCCCGCTTCCATGAGGGCGAGAATCTTTTCCTCTGTCTGGAGCGCATCAAGGGTGGTCACCATGTCGGAGGCACGGCCCAGGCCGCGCAGGAGCAGACCCTTGTCGACCAATTGCTCGATCCGCCGCTCGACATGCTCGATGGTGACACCCTTCAGCCCCAGATCGAGCGCGGTCTTGGCGATCTTATGCTGTTCGAACGCCGCCTCGCGCTCGGAATTGATGCGCACGGCCGAGGCGACCACAAGCTGAGCGCGACCGGCGGCCGGGGTTTGAACGATGCGCGCGAGCCGGTGATCGACGAGCGGGTCATCATGGCCCAGGAGTGACCCGAGCTTGGCCATGGCGGTCTCGACGGCGTTTTTGACCGCCCGATAGCCCCGCTCCAGCGGACCCTCCGCCTGAATGACGCCGACCCGCGCAAGGGCGGCATCGGCCAGTTCCTTGCCGGTAAAGCCAAGGCTCTCAGCCTTGTCCTTCCAGCCCTGCACAAGCGCCGGCCTGTCACTGACATTGAGCTTGGGGTCGCGGCTGTTGATGGTGATCTGGTCCCGCGCCTTGTGCGAAGTGAGGTCCAGTTCCGCGACCTTCTCCAATATGGTCGCGCGACGCTGACTGAACGCCTCCAGCACCGCCTTCGGCACACCCGCTATCTCGAATGTGCCATGCTTGCCCTTCAGGTCGAGTATATAGCCAAGCTTCTCAATTTCGGCGCGCAGAAAGGCGTGGTAGATGGCGCCGATCACGCTGTTGTTGCTCCAGATCTTGTCCGCATGGAGCGCCTGCCATTTGCCGTCCGGCATCTTCGTCAAATTGGCGATGACGGCATGAACATGGCCCTGGGGATCGAGCGCGCGGCTCGTATCATGTTCGAACAGGGCATAGACCAGATTGCCCGTCGCAACCGGCACCTTCCTTCCCTCCACATCCTTGCGGCCCTGGCCAAGATTCTTCTCCACCCAGGCCATGGTCGCCTGCACCGCGGTCATGTTGGCGGCGAGGATGCGGCGGTCGCCCGCCACATAGGCCATGACCGAGGCGGACTTGGGCATGGAGAAGGTGAGATCGAGACCGGCCCGCCGATTCTCGACTTGCGCCACCTTCTCGCCAGTGGGCAATTCCCCGTTGAGGATGGCCTCGAAACTCTCTTTGCCGACCTCGCCGGAAAGACCAAGGTCCCGCGCCCCCTCCCCGGCCCAGAGGCTGACCTCGGACGAACCCTCAACCGTGTAATAATTGTCCTGCGCGAAATAGCTGGCGGCGCCTGACGCGGAGCGGACGGGAGCGACCGAAAGCATCGATCAGATTCCCATGTCCAGGTTATCGTCGATGCCGCCGGAGAAATCCTGGCGCAGTTCCACGAGCGACTGATCCTCCACCGGAGACGCGCGCGGGGCATGATGATCCGCGCGATCGGCGCCGCTCGCCCGAGCTGGGGCAACAGGTTGCTCAACACCAGCGCGAGACGCGTCCGTCCCCTCTCCTTTTTCGTCCGCAGCGTGATCGCCAAGTGCGGCTTCTCCTGCCCGGGCCGCATTCCCATCCCCTACCCTGCCCCCCGTGTCATGATGCTCGTCCTCCACCCCATCGATGAGGATGCGAGCGGCCAGTTCCTTGGCGAGATTATAGGCCGGATCGCGCGCACCCTCCGCGACCTGCGCGGCGCCATCCCGACCTCCCGCCTCATCTTCCTCCTCCGCGAAATAATCGTCGTTCGCTGTCGAGCGAACCGGCTCGACATGGGCGCGACGGAGAAAGCCTTCGGCCACCTTGGGATAGGCTTTCCACTGGAGCAGGATGCGCGCCGCCGGGAAACCCTCGGGGAATTTCACGAAGCCGTGGAGGGCGGGCAGGTTGGTGATGTCGTCGGGGAGAACGAGGGGCTCGACCTGCTTGCGCGCGGTGAGCGTTGAGGCGTCGCGCGTCTGGTTATAGCCGTAGCTGTACGCCTCATCCATCTGCCGCACTTCGCGGCTGCCGATATAGTGTGAACATTCCTCGGCGGTCTTGATGTCGCCGGTCGCGAGGATCAGCTTGGTGCGCGCCAGCGACGAAAGGTTGCGCGCCCCTTCCTCGCCATAAACCTCGACCAGCTTCTGGAAACTGTGGAGACCAAGGATCATGGCGCCGCCGAAATTGCGGGCCGTCTGCAGCCCCTTTTCGATCGCGGGCAAGCGGTGCAACGCGCCAACCTCGTCGAACAGGAACCAGGTGCGCAGCGACCGGGTGCGCGGCAGGGTCATCAGGCTGTTGATGGCGATGTTCATCCACAGCGTCAGCAGCGGCTTGTTCATCTCTAGATCGTCATAATCGGAGGTGACGAACAGGATCGATCCGGGCGCCTTGTCCGCGGTCATCCACTGCCGGATCGAAAAGGGTTCGCCCTCATCAGGCATGAAGCGCAGCACCTGGGCATTGGTGTTGAACACCGCCCGGATGGACTCCGCCATGCGGGCGGCTTCAGGCGCGGTCAGAGGATCGGCAATGGTGTTGGAAAGGGTGCGGTGGACGCGTTTCAG
>DATEDR010000335.1:0-2679 GCA_035281605.1 Sphingobium sp. | reverse complement strand
CTGAGGCGGACCGGCGCCAGAACCATCGACGCCCTCTGGCAAGCAATCGGCAACATCTGCGACCTCTACACACCAGACGAATGCTGGAACTTCCTCAAGGCAACCGGATATGCGTCCGATTAAAGGCTCGATGCTCTAGGCGGAGTTGGATGAGGGTGTCTTGCCCCCCAAACCTCACCCCAGTCCCACCAGCGGCACGATATCCACCGGCCGCCCATTCCGGCGCAGTTCGATGGTGATGCTGGGACGACCGGGCCCGGCGGTACCGAGCGGCTCGCCCTGGCGCACGCTGTCGCCGACCGCCGCGGACAGGCGCAGCAGGCCTGTGATCAGCGTCGTCCAGCCGCCGCCATGGTCGATGATGAGGATCTGCCCATAGCCGCGATAGGGCCCGGCGAACACCACGCGCCCGGCCGTCGGCGCCACGGCGAGCGCGTTCGCCTGCGTGACGATGGTAAGGCCGCGCGAGCGCACGCCGCTTTCGGACACTTCGCCCATGCCGGTGACAAGCTCTCCCATCACCGGCAGCCGATAAGGCGGCGGACCGCCCTGCCCCCGCTGCGGCGCGGTGGCCGACGCCGCCGCCAGATCGGGCCGCGCCGGGCGCAGCACCGGACCGGGCAGCATCGCCAGCCGGTCGCGCAGGTCGCCGGCTTCCTCCAGCCGGTCCATCAGGTCGACAATGTCCCGTGCCCGCTCGCCCAGGGCCAGCGCCCGGTCGCCTTCCAGCCCGGCGTTGGAGCGATAGTCCCGCTCCGCCAGCCGCTTTTGCGTTTCCAGCGTGCGCAGCGCGGCCTGGCGCTGCTTCAGGTCCGCCCTGCCCTGCGCCAGCGCGCCGGCCGCCTGCTCGGCGGTGTCGCGCAGGGCCCGGCTGCGTTCCAGTTCGGCGCGCAGGCCCGCGGTGCGTGCCTGGATGACCGGCAGCACCTGTCCCAGCACGGCGCGCATATGGACGGCATCGCTCACCGACCCGGGCTGCACCAGCGCCAGCGCCAGCGGGCGCCGCGCCATCATCTGCAGGGCGGCGGTCAGGCGGATGACGGGTTCCTGCCGCGCGGCGAGGCGTACGGCCTGGGCGCGCTGCATGCGGGCGATGATCGCGATGCGCGCCTGGGCTGCCTGAATATCCGCCTCGGCCTGCTGGATGCGGGCGGCCATGGCGGCGGCGCGGCGGCGCGCCTGATCGGCTTCATCGCGCGCCGCGGTCGCTTGCCGCTCGAGCCGTTCGGACCGCTCGCGCGCCCGTTCCGACTGGAGCCGGGCAGTCTTGAGCGCGGCCTGTTCCTGGCCAAGGCTGGTGCCCCCCGTGCCGCGCAGGATGATGCCCGGATCACCGGCCGCCGACAGGCCGGATGCGGCGAGCGCCGCCGCGCCAACCAGACTGAATATGATGATGGCTGCCCGCTTCACGTCGCCCCCTGCCCGGCCCGCTCCTGACTAGGCAAAAAGCGGCCCGTCTGTCGAGCGGAGAGACGATCAGCCTTCGCGATGATAGGGGTGGCCCGCCATGATCGAGCAGGCGCGCCACAATTGCTCCGCCAGCATCGCGCGGGCCATCATGTGGGGCCAGGTCATGGACCCGAAGGCGATCAGCAGGTCGGCATTGGCGCGCTCGGCATCGTCAAAGCCGTCCGCCGCGCCGATCAGGAACCGGCATTCGCGCGTTCCGGCATCGCGCCAGGCTTCGAGGCGGCGAGCAAAATCCATCGAGCCGAGTTGCCGGCCCTTTTCATCCAGCATCACCGTCACCGTGCCCGGCTGCACGGGGGGCAGCTTGCCGCCCCGGTCGGGCAGCTCGGTAATCCTGTGCGGCATGGTGAGGCGCTTCACATAGCGGTCGACCAGATCCGCTTCGGGCGAGCGCCCGATCTTTCCGCGCGCGATGATGTGGAGGAGCACATGTATCTCCGTTCGCCTCGAGCGAAGGTCGGAGCGTAGAAGGCGACCGAAGTCGAGAGTGGGTTCTCCACCGGCTCGGCCGAACAGCGGTGAGGGGTCAGGCGGTGCCGGCGACCGGCGCGTCGACGAAGCCCCACATCCGTTCCAGATTGTAGAAACTGCGCACTTCCGGCCGGAACAGGTGGACGATCACGTCGCCCGCGTCGATCAGCACCCAGTCGGCGACCGGCAGGCCTTCGACCCGGGCCGAACGCCCGGTCGCGGCCTTGATCCTCTCGGCCAGCTTCTGCGCCATCGACGCGACCTGGCGCGACGACCGGCCGCTCGCGATCACCATGTGATCGGCGATGCTGCTTTTGCCTTCGAGGGGGATGGAGATGGTTTCCTGCGCCTGGTCGTCGTCGAGCGACTGGAGGACAAGGGCGTGAAGGGCGGCAACGCTGTCGGCACCGGGGGCCGTGTCGTTGGCGGGATGAGGTCTGGTCAAAAATGCTCCATTCTAGACAATCAACCGGCGCGTGAGCGGGTCGCGCACGCGTGCATGTTCATATTCGCGATGCCAGAGGGGTTCCGCCTGCCGCAGCAGGGTTGCCGATCTTGGATCAGGGCGAAAGCGCAGAAGCACAAGCGCCGGCGGTCTCCAATCCGTCCAGTCTGCACTCTGGCGCGCGGGCCGGACGAAACGCCGCAGCCAGCCCATGGCCGCAGAGCCACGGGCTCTTCTATCATAGGGTGGCCGGGCGATGACTGCAATGGGCATTCGTCCCGCAATGCCGCGCC
>DATEDR010000334.1:0-2396 GCA_035281605.1 Sphingobium sp. | reverse complement strand
GCGCTGTCGGTTCGGCGGGCCGTGGATCCGTCGGGTCTGGATACGCCCGGGGTGGAGACGATGATATCGACCGCTGCGTTCGCGTCGATCGCAGGCACACTCCTTTACGAGGCGCAATTGGCGGCGGAGGAGCTGAAGCGGCGCGGGTGCCGCCGCATCGGCTTGATACGACCGGCGGGCATGACGCACGGCTTTGTGTCGCACCTCAAGGAGTCGCTGCCGCAAGCGGAGTTCAGCGACGAGACCGAGGCGCTGGACCGGCTGAAGGCCGTGAAGAGCCCGGAGGAATTCGCCCATATACGCGAGACGTGCAGGATCCAGGACAAGGTGTTCCAGACCCTGCTCAGATCGGTGCGGCCGGGAATGCGCGACGTCGACCTGGTGGCGCTGGCCGAGCACGAGTTTCGGCTGCACGGCGCGCATCAGGGGACGATGGCGGGAGGTTCGGCACCCTGGGGCAAGCCGGCCATGTTGCGGCCCTGGCGGCGTCTCAACCGCGTGTTGGAGAAAGGCGACTATTTCACAATCCTGCTCGAGCTGTCGGGTCCGTCGGGCTATTGCGGTGAGGTCGCGCGGCAGATCGTCCTGGGCCAGGCGACGTCGCAGCATCGCGAGACCTTCGCGGTCGTAAAGGAGGCGCAGGAGGCCACGGCGGCGCGGTTCGTGCCGGGTGCGAGCTGCCGCGCGATTGCCGACGCGCATGACGCATTCTTGAAACGGGCGGGTTTTGGGCCGGAGCTGCGGCTCTACGCGCACGGCCAAGGATATGACATGGTCGAGCGCCCGCTGATCCGCAAGGACGAGGACATGGTGCTGGAGGCCGGGATGTTCATGGCGTGCCACCCGGCGATCGCGACGCCTGAGATGTTCGTGTTCCTATGCGACAATTTTATCGTTTCCGAACACGGGCCAGCGGAGCGCGTACATGCCACGCCTCAACAGCTGTTCGAAGTCTGAGGCGTCATGCTGGAAGCTTATTGGTGAAGCCGGAGCGCCATGCACTGCGTTGATGATATGCGGATCCGAGCACGGTCGCGTCTCCCGCATATTGTCTACGACTTCGTGGAAGGAGGCGCGGAGGGTGAGCGAAGCGCAGCCTGGAACGAGGCTGCCTTCGACCAGATCCGGTTCGCCCCTCGTCCTCTCGGCGGAAGTGGAATTCCGTCGCAAAAGGCATGTGTCTTTGGAACGGACTATGCGGTTCCGTTCGGCATAGCGCCCACCGGACTGGCAGACTTCGTATGGCCGGGCACTGCTGCCGCCCTCGCGAAATTGTCTGCTGACGTCGGCATGCCTTATATCCTTTCCACCGCTGCCAGCATCACGATCGAAGCGGCCGCCGACCTTGCCGACGGGCATCTGTGGTTTCAGCTGTACGCCGGCGACAGCCGCGACCTGACCCGCAACCTGTTGAGACGCGCGGCGAGCGCAGGCGTGGACACGTTGGTGCTTACCGTCGATTCCCCAACGCCCGGCCGACGCCGGCGCGACCTGCGGAACGGATTGAACCCGGAATTCCGCCCGACGGCGCGGCATCTCGCCGATTTTCTGCGTCATCCGCGCTGGTTCGCCGCAACTTTGCGCGCCGGGCGTCCGCGCCTGGCAAATATCGAATCCTATCAAGCGGGACTAGCGACGGAAGAAAGACTGGCTAACGCCAGTTCCCTCCTGGGCTCGTCCCGGGTGGACTGGGCCAAGCTGCACGACGTGAGGCAGGAGTGGGCCGGGAAGCTGATCGTGAAAGGAATAATGACGTCGGAGGAAGCCGTTGGCGCCGAAGCGGCCGGTGCTGAAGCTGTCCTGGTCTCAAATCACGGCGGACGGGTGCTGGACGGCGTTGCCGCGACGATCGAGATCGTTTCCGATATTCGCAGCGCGCTTAAGGCATCGACCATGGTGTTCCTGGACAGCGGTATCCGTCATGGCGCCGATATCGTTAAGGCGTTGGCATTGGGTGCCGACTTCGTTTTTTTGGGCAGGCCCTGGCTGTACGCGTCGGCGGCCTTGGGGCCTGCACATGGCGGCGCCGTGCTGGCGGATGTTCTTCGCAAGGAGATCGGGACTGTGCTGGCGCATCTCGGATGTGATGAACTGCCCATCGGCGATAGGCGAATCCTGTGGGGGACTCACAACGCCGCTGGCGTTGCCGTCCGGTCAGGAGCTCGCGCAATATCTTCGCCCGGCTCCGACGGATAGCGGCCCAGGAACAGGAATGGGACGACCGAAGCCAAGGTGATCGCGGCCAAGACGTTCAGCGCCATCCCGTAGCTCCCGGTCGTGTTTTCGCTGTACCCCATCAAGACGGTCCCGAGCCCGATGCCGGCCACGAATGACGAGTAAAGGAAGCCCAGGATCCGGCTGAACGCGCGCATGCCGATATAGCGGCTGGTCAGATA
>DATEDR010000333.1:0-13324 GCA_035281605.1 Sphingobium sp. | reverse complement strand
CCCGAGGATGTGGTGCCGGTGACGGGCGTCGTGCCCGATCCGGAAAGCTTCGCAGACGCGTCCAAGCGGGCCGCCGCGCAGAAGTCACTGGATTATATGGGCCTCGTCGCCGGGCAGAAGATGGAAGATGTGGCCGTCGAGCACATCTTCATCGGTAGCTGCACCAACAGCCGGATCGAGGATCTGCGCGCCGCCGCCGCCCTGTTGCGCGGCAAGCATATCGCCAGCGGAATCAAGCAGGCGCTGGTGGTTCCGGGATCGGGCCTCGTCAAGCAGCAGGCCGAAGCCGAAGGGCTCGACCGCATCTTCAAGGATGCGGGCTTCGAATGGCGCGAGCCGGGCTGCTCGGCCTGCTTGGGCATGAACCCGGACAAGGTGCCTGCCGGCGAGCGCTGCGCGTCGACCAGCAACCGTAACTTCATGGGCCGGCAAGGGCCAGGATCGCGAACCCATCTGGTCTCGCCCGCCATGGCGGCGGCTGCGGCGATCACGGGACATCTGACCGACGTGCGCGAACTGCTGGGCGAAAAAAGGGGAGAGGTGGTCGCATGAAAAAAGTGTTCTGGGTGCTGGCGCTGGGTGCGCTGGCCAGTGCCGCAATGGCGGCGACCCTCGGGCGCGCGCAGGATGCGCCGCGCTCGGAGAATAAGCAGGCGCATTGATGGAAAAGCTGACTATCGTTGACGGGCGGGCCTATCCGTTCGGGATGAAGAATGTCGATACCGACATCGTCATTCCCGCGCATTGGTTGAAGACGATTTCGCGGACGGGCCTGGGCAAGGGCGCGTTCGAGGTGCTGCGCAAGGAGCCGGGCAACGTCTTCGATGATCCGGACTATGCCGGCAGCCCCATCCTGATCGCAGGGGACAATTTCGGCTGCGGATCCAGCCGCGAACATGCCGCCTGGGCGCTCGCGGACCTGGGTATTAAGGTCGTGATCGCGCCGAGCTTTTCGGACATATTTTCGGGCAATGCGTTCAAGAACGGCATCCTGACCGTGGTGCTGCCGCAGGACGCGATCGACCGGCTGATGGAGGTGGCAAAGACCGACCCCATCCATGTCGATCTGGAGCAGCAGACCGTCACCACCCGGTTTCAGGACCGCTTTAATTTCGACATCGACCCTTTCCGCAAGCACTGCCTGTTGGGGGGGCTCGACGAAATCGGATTGACGCTGGGGCAGGCGGACACGATCAGCCGGTTCGAAGCGAAGGATGCCGGCGACCGCCCCTGGCTCGTTCCCGCCGTTGCGTAAGCGTCCCGACCTTCCTATTTCAGTCACAGTTTCCGTTTTTTCTACAGGGCATCAGGCATGACGACTTTCGACGATCGCGAAAAGGCCTTCGAAAATATGTACGCCCGTGACCAGGAGATGCAGTTTCGCGTCCAGGCTCGGCGCAACCGGCTGCTGGGTGAATGGGCAGCCGCGAAGATGGGTCTGACGCCCGAGGAGACCGACGCCTATGCCAAGGCGGTCGTTCAGGCCGATTTCGAGGAAGCGGGGGACGAGGACGTCATTCGCAAGCTCGTGGGCGACATGACGCAGGCCGGCATAGATATTGACGAACCGGCGGTGCGCGCGGCTCTGGAAGAGCAGCAGGTGATCGCGCGCCGCCATTTCATCGAAGCGCAGTAAGAACGGACACCCGCACATGCCAATGGCAGCCGAAGAAATTGCCGAGATGATTCGGGATGCCATTCCCGATGCGCAGGTCGAGATCACCGACTTGGCCGGCGATGGCGATCATTATGCGGCGCGCGTCGTCTCGGAAAGCTTCCGGGGCCTGAGCCGCGTTGCCCAGCAGCGAGCCGTCTACGCCGCCTTGGGTGGCCGGATGGGCGGCATTCTCCATGCCTTGCAACTCACCACCGCCGTCCCCAATTAACGGCCTTCAAAATATGCGCGCACCAGGCCTTTGCCGGCGCCTGACAGGACTGGATTGAAAATGACCGACGCCGTGCAGCAGCGGATCGCCGAAATCGTGAACGGAAATGACGTAGTTCTTTTCATGAAGGGTACGCCTCTGTTCCCGCAGTGCGGGTTCTCCAGTCGGGCCATTGCCATTCTGGAGCATTTGGGGGTCGCCTATGAAACGGTGGACGTGCTGCAGGATCAGGTGATCCGCCAAGGGATCAAGAGCTTTTCCGACTGGCCGACTATTCCGCAGCTCTATGTAAAGGGCGAATTTGTCGGCGGCAGCGACATCATGATGGAAATGTATGAAGCCGGCGAACTCCATCAGCTGATGGCCGACGAGGGCGTCGCTTTGGCTAGCTGACCGCCCTGACCGAGATGAGGAAAGGCGACCCGTTTCGTCCGGGTCGCTTTTTTTTTGGCTGGAGCACGGTGCAGTGGAGTGAAAGCAGGGCTAGGCCACATGGCGGGCACTGGCCGGAGTCGAGCGAGGCCAGCTCAGAGGTCTGGACCCACGCCTTGCACGGCATCGGCAAGATATGCCGACCGAATGTAGCCAAGTCAGGCCAGAACGACTTCCGGCAAAATGGCGTCGAGCAGCAACATTCCGGCCTGCGTCACGCGCAGCCAAGGCCCGTCCCGCTCCAGCAGTCCAAGCACGACCAGGCGCGCGATAGCCTCTTCGTCTACCAGGTCTGCGGCTGGTAGTCCCGACAGAGTCGCGACATGGCTGAGATCAATGCCCTCCGCCAGGCGCAGGCCCATCAATAGCGCCTCGCGCGCCTGGTCCGTAGCTGCCAGAGGCTCTTCGCTATGCAGCCCGTGGCCGTTGCGCTGGACGGCGCTCATCCAGTTTTCAGGCTTTCTGTGCCGCAGCGTCGCCAACCCCTGCCTGCGGCCATGCGCGCCGGGGCCGATGCCCGCATAATCGCCATAGCGCCAATAGGTAAGGTTATGGCGGCTCTGCTGTCCGACGCGCGCATGGTTGCTGATCTCATAGGCGGGAAGGCCAGCGGCGGTCGTCATCGCCTGGGTCAGTTCGTAGAGCGTGGCGCCGTGATCGGGGTCGGCAGGCATAAGCTTGCCCTGGGCAACCAACGTCGCGAAGCGAGTCCCTGGCTCGATGGTCAGCTGGTAGAGCGATAGATGATCCGTTCCAAAGGAGAGGCCCTGCGCCAGTTCCGCCTCCCAATCCGACTCGCTTTGTCCCGGCCGAGCATAGATGAGGTCGAAATTGACCCGGCCGAACACCGATTGGGCGATTTCGAGGGCGCCGAGTCCTTCACGCACATCATGGGCGCGGCCCAGGAAATGAAGGGCTTCATCTTCCAGCGCTTGAAGCCCGAGAGAAACGCGGTTCACCCCGGCGGAGGCCAGATCGCTGAAGCGTGCCGCTTCGACCGAACTCGGATTGGCCTCAAGCGTGATTTCGATGTCCGATGTCGGGGACCAGTAGCCCGTCGCCGCGTCGATCAGCGCGGCGACTATGTCGGGCGGCATCAAGGATGGCGTACCGCCGCCGAAGAAGATCGACGACAGCTCTCGCCCATCGTTCAGCCTCGCTTCATGGGCCAGGTCCTCTAGGAGCGCCCGGCGCCAGGCATCATGATCGATGTCCGCCCGAACATGGCTGTTAAAATCGCAGTAAGGGCATTTTGAAACGCAAAATGGCCAATGCACATATAGAGCCAGGGGGCCGGACGCCGGCGGCAGGTAACTGAACGGGGGCAGGGACATGAGTGGGGGCGTTCTTAGACGGCTTTGGTCCGCGCGGCTAGCTGTGGCGGCTGCGGGGCTCGGGATTATCGCGGCCGCCTTTCCCCTGCAGCGTGGAGAGGCGGCGCCTTCGCGCCGCTCTTCGCCGATGCCGAGGGTGATGCCGGCATCCTATTACGGCATGGAGGAAGCGAATCGCGGCGCCGGCCTACTCCGCGACGTCGCGCTGGGCATGCATAATGACGAGCGGGAGTCGCTGGGTCTTTCGCCACTGGCGTGGGACGATGCTCTTGCAACCGATGCGGCGCGCTACGCCCGGCAGATGGCGCAAACCAATCTGTTCCGCCATTCGCCCAAGACAGCCCGCTCGATCCCCAGCGGAGAGAATCTGTGGATGGGGCCCCGCCGCCTTTATGATTATGATGTGATGATTGGCTCGTTTCTCGAAGAGAAGCGCCTGTTCCGGCGCGGCGGGAAGCTGCCGGACATCAGTCTGTCGGGCCGATGGGAGGATGTCGGCCACTACACCCAGATCATCTGGCGCAACACCCGGAAGGTCGGGTGTGCGCTCGCCGAAGGGGAAAATTACGACTATCTGGTCTGTCGCTATTTCCCGGCGGGCAATGCCTTTGGCAAAGGCCCACTCGACATTGATCCGCCCCGTTCGCCGCGTTTTGCGAGCGGGGAGTAGGGGGGCCGGATCAGAATACCGCCGCCACCAGTTGCGCAAAGGCGTCGGCCCGATGGCTCATGGCGTGCTTCTTCGCGGGTTCCATTTCACCGAAGCTGATCGTGTGGCCAAGAGGTTGGAAAATCGGGTCGTAGCCGAACCCTTTGTCGCCGCGCGGGGGCCAGGTGATCGTGCCGTCGACCCGTCCTTCGAACGCCTCCACATGCCCATCGGGCCAGGCAAGGGCCAGGGCGCAGATAAAGTGGGCGCCGTGTCCGGCGTCCGGTCCCTTGGCCTGAATATTGTCCCAGACCAACTGCATGGCGACCCCGAAATCCTTGGTTTCGCCCGCCCAGCGCGCGGAAAAGATGCCCGGGTCGCCATTCAGCGCTTCAACGCACAGGCCGCTGTCGTCGGCCAGCGCGGGAAGCCCCGACAGGTCGGCCGCCTGCATCGCCTTCAGCTCCGCATTGGCGACGAAGGTCGTGCCGGTCTCGTCAGGCTCGGGAAGGTCCAGCGCCGCCGCTGACACGGTTTCAATGCCGTAGGGCGCCAGCAGTTCGCCAATCTCCCGCACCTTGCCGGGATTGTGGCTTGCGATGACCAGCCTGCCGGGGCCCAGCTTGCGGATCGCCTGTTCCTGTCCGAAATCGTCGCTCATTATTTTGTATCAGCTTCCTCATCTTGATCGACCCGGTCTTGGCCCCGAGCAAGTCGGGGCCACCGACAAGGGCATATCAAGGAATTACCGCCCCGTCGCCTTGTCCTGCGCCGTGAAAATCTGGGCGCAGCCGATGCGTGCCAGGCGGAGCAGGCGCAGCAGCTCCTCCTCGTCATAGGCGGCGCCTTCCGCCGTCGCCTGCACTTCGGCAAACTTGCCGTCGCCCGTGAGGATCAGATTGGCGTCGGTTTCGGCATTGCTGTCCTCGGCATAATCGAGGTCGAGGACCGGCGTGCCATTGTAGATGCCGCAGCTGATCGCCGCGACCTTCTGCACGATCGGATCCTCCGCGAGCGCGCCCGAGGCGACCAGTTTGTCGATGGCAATGCGCAGCGCGACCCAGCTGCCCGAGATCGCGGCGGTCCGTGTGCCGCCGTCGGCCTGGATCACGTCGCAATCGACAACGATCTGTCGTTCGCCCAGCTTCTTGAGGTCGACGACGGTGCGCAGCGAACGGCCGATCAGCCGCTGGATTTCCTGTGTCCGGCCCGACTGCTTGCCCTTCGCTGCTTCGCGGCTGCCGCGCGTGTGGGTGGCGCGGGGCAGCATGCCATATTCCGCCGTGACCCAGCCCGACCCCTTGCCGCGCAGGAAGGGAGGCACTTTCTCTTCCACCGACGCAGTGCACAGGACGCGCGTGTCCCCGAAGCTGACGAGGCAGCTGCCCTCGGCATGGATGGTGAAGCCGGGCTCCATGGTGATGTCGCGCATCTGGTCGGGCGCGCGGCCGGAAGGACGCATAAAATCTTTTCTCCGAAGCGGTCAGTCGGTGGGGCTTAGCGGTCGCCGTGACGTCATGCCAGTGGCGATGCACAGGAAAGATGATAGGAAGCACCCATGCGGTTGCGATGGATGATGATTTTGGGCGGGCCCGCGCTGTTGGCCGGCTGTGCGGCGGGCAGGGCCGAGCTGGAACAGCCGACCGCCGCGGGGGACACGATTCGCTTTTCGGCCGGGCCCTGTTTCGGGGTTTGCCCGAGCTACAGCCTGCGTGTCACGCCCGACGGGTCAGGGTTGCTGGAGCCTGAGCGCTTCACGGCGGTGCCCGGCGCCACGCGGTTCACTGTCACGCCGCTGCAATATCGGCGGTTTCGGTCGGCGCTTACCCAGTTTCGTCCGCCGGCCGGCACGACCAAGCGAATCGCGCATGGCGAAAATTGCACCCGATTCGCTACCGACATGCCCGGCTACACGATCGAATGGACGCAGGGTGAGGTAGAGCCGACACGGTTGGAGTTCCAGTCGGGCTGCATGGACCCGGCCTATGGGAAGCTGCGCGCGACGATCGCCGCCATTCCGAAGATGCTGGACATTGCCGCCATGGTGAAGCCATCCGCAACACGCTAGCGAGCCGCTTGAGTGCTGCGGACAGCTTGCCTAGATAGGGCGCATGGCGGTCACTCCGATTTCTGAATTGAACGAGCGGGCCCGCGACGTTTTCCGTCTGGTGGTGGAAAGCTATCTCGGCACCGGCCTTCCCGTGGGGTCGCGAACCATCAGCAAGATGGCCTCGCTCAGCCTTTCTCCAGCTTCCATCCGCAACGTCATGCAGGATCTGGAGGAACTGGGACTGCTTGCCGCGCCGCATACTTCGGCCGGGCGGATGCCGACGGATACGGGGCTGCGGCTGTTCGTCGATGGGATGATGCAGGCGGCCGAGCCGTCGATCGAGGAACGGCGCGCGATCGAGGCAGGCATTTCCGAAGGCGGGCTGATCGAAGAGGCGCTGTCCGCCGCAACTGCGACCCTGTCCGGGCTTTCGGCCTGCGCGGGTATCGTGATGGTGCCCAAGCGCGAGCCGGTGCTCCGGCAATTCGGTTTCGTGCCGTTGAACGATCGCCAGGCGCTGGCCGTGCTGGTCGGACAGGACGGATCGGTCGAAAATCGAGTGATTGATCTGCCTCATGGTATCAACGCGATCATGCTGAACGAAGCGGCGAATTTCATGTCCGCGCGATTCGGCGGCCTGACCTTGCGAGAAGCGGGGGAGGCGTTGACGCGAGAGATGGAAAGCGAGAGAAGCGCTCTCCAGGGCGCGGCGCGTGAACTGGTGGAGCGCGGCATCGCAATATGGTCCCAGGACGCCGACGACCGCCCGGTGCTGATCGTGCGGGGGCAGGCGCATCTGCTCGACGACGGCACCGCTGCCGATCTGGAACGGGTCAGGCAGTTGTTGGAGCAGCTGGAAGGAAAGCAGGAGATTTCGCACCTGCTGGAGAGCGCGCTGGCGGGCAGTGCGACGAAAATCTTCATCGGTTCGGAAAACAAGCTCTTTTCGCTTTCCGGTTCTTCCGTCATAGCCGCGCCTTATCGGGGTGGCGATGGCCGCGTGGTCGGCGTGGTCGGCGTCATCGGCCCTACGCGCTTGAACTATGCGCGGGTGATACCCATGGTGGACTTCACTGCGCAGACCTTGTCGAGATTGATGAGATGAACGAAGACAATCAGAATATCGAAAATACCGAGATCGTGGACGAACTGCCCGAGGATGCGGCGCCCGCGGGTGATGCCGCGGCCGAACGCATAGCGGCGCTTGAAGGCGAACTCGCCGGAGCAAAGCAGGATGTGCTCTACGCGCATGCCGAGACGCAGAATGTCCGCCGCCGGCTGGAAAAGGAACTGGCTGACACCCGCGCCTATGCCGCAACGGCTTTCGCGCGGGACATGTTGTCGGTTGCCGACAATCTGAGCCGCGCGCTCCAGGCGATCCCGCAGGATTTACGGGAGGACGAGAAGTTCAAGGGCCTGGTCGCGGGGCTGGAGGCGACGGGCCGGGAACTGGAGAGCGCCTTTTCGCGCAACGGCATCGAAAAGCTCGTTTCCGTGGGCCAGCCGCTGGACCCGAACAAGCATCAGGCAATGATGGAAACGCCCTCCGACGAGCTTGAGCCCGGAACGGTCATGATCGAGATGCAGGCGGGCTATATGATAAAGGATCGGCTCCTTCGGCCTGCCCTGGTCAGCGTGGCGAAGAAGCCCGACTGATCTGCTCCCCATTTCAGGCATGAAAGCCCCGCCGAAATCGCGTTCGGCGGGGCTTTTTCTGTTGCGTGGCGGCAGCGTGGAGGAAGGATGGAACGTCGCCACAGGACGAATGAGATTATCAAAGATATATCTTAATTGTCGACAATTCCCATATTGCGATATATCTAGATGCATCATGACATATTCAGAAGAAACGCACATGCATTTCCAACATTCTCATCGCGGCGGATGTGCGCATCGGCAGGGCCGCGGTTACGGTCGCCTTTTTGGGACGAGAGACTTTGACGGGAGCGAATCCAGTGGCGGCCGGGCCGATCGCTTCGGTGGAGGGGGCTTCGGCGGCGGTCGCGGCGGGGGGCGGCGGCGTCTGTTCGGCAATGATGCGCTGAAGCTCATCCTGCTGAAGCTGATCGCGGACAATCCGCGCCACGGCTATGACCTCATACGCGAGATTCAAAACCTGTCTGGCGAGGCATATGCGCCGAGCCCTGGCGTCGTTTATCCCACGCTGACGCTGCTGGCGGACATGGGCCTGATCGCGGAGCAGCCGGGCGAAGGCAGCCGCAAGCTCTTTGCGATCACCGAGGCTGGCTTGGCGCATCTGGCTGACAATGCAGCGCCTGCGGCAGAGGCGCTCGAGCGGCTGGCCTCGCTGGCCCAGCGGGCCGAACAGGTGGACGGCGCGCCGATCCGCCGGGCCATGCACAACCTTTCAATCGCAGCCAGGGGGCGGCTTGAAAAGGAAGGGGCGGATGCTCAGACCATGTTCGATGTAGCGGCGCTGATCGACGCGGCGGCAAGCAAGATTGAAAGGCTGTAATCCATGAGTCTGATAGCAAATGTGCCCACGACCAACGGTAGCCGCTATCTTCAGCAACTGTGCAAACATTGGGGGCACAAGTTCGATACGGATTTCGACGCGCAGCAGGGCGTGATCGCCTTTCCGATGGGGTCGATCCGGCTGTCGGCCGGCGCGGATGCCCTGTCAGTCACCATCGAGCCGCAGGAGGGCGCGGATGTCGAGCGGTTCAAACAGGTCGTGGCCGATCATCTCGATCGTTTTGCTTTTCGCGAGGCGCCGCTGACCTTCGACTGGCAATGAGGGAAGGTGAGGGTTCGTTGCATAAAACGCCCTCATCCAACTTCGCCTAGCCAGCAGCTGGCAAGGTTTTATCCTTCTCCCGCAGGCGGGAAAAGGATGACATTTGCTGAGCCAAGCGCCCTATTTGCTAGGAATGCGCCGGGCGCTCGCCAGATGATGGGCGTGGGTTATGGCCACCGCCAGGGCGTCAGAGGCATCCGGTCCCGCGACCTTGGCGCCGGGCAGCAGCCGGCTCACCATCGCGTGGACTTGATCCTTTGACGCGTTGCCCACGCCGACGACAGATTTCTTGACGAGCCGGGCGGCATATTCACCGACTTCCATGCCTGACCGAGATGCCGCGAGCAGCACGACGCCGCGCGCCTGGCCCAGTTTCAGCGTCGATTGCGGGTTCACGTTGACGAACACCTCCTCGACCGCCGCGCCACTTGGCTGATGTTCAAGGATCAGGTCGGTCAGCGCCAGGTCGAGCACCAGCAGCCGACTCGCCAGCGCCATGTCGGAATCGGTCTTGATCTGGCCATTGGCGATATGCGTCAGCCGGTTGCCGTCGGCGGCGATCAGGCCCCAGCCGGTCGTGCCGAGGCCGGGATCAAGGCCCAGGATGATCACGCTTCCCTCCCGCAAATGGCAGGAGAGGTCGGATCACCCCAGCTTTTCCATGACCTCGTCTGACACTTCATAATTGCCCCAGACGGTCTGGACGTCATCGTCATCTTCCAGCGTGTCCACCAGCTTGAGCAGGGTCGCGGCATTGCTTTCATCGACCTCGACGGTGGTCTGCGGTTTCCAGGCCAGCTTGGCGCCTTCCGCCGGGCCGAGCTTCGCCTCAAGGCCCTTGGCGACTTCGTGCAGCGCGTCCATCGCGGTCCAGATCTCATGTTCGTCCTCGTTCGACGACACGTCATCCGCACCTGCTTCCAGCGCCGCTTCGAAGATCGCGTCGGCATCGCCCGCGCTCGCCGGATAAGTGATGAGGCCCATGCGGTCGAAACCATGGCTCACCGCCCCCGACGCGCCCAGATTGCCGCCATTCTTGGAAAATGCCGTGCGGACATTGGTTGCGGTGCGGTTGCGATTGTCGGTCAGGGCTTCGACGATGATGGCTACGCCGCCCGGGCCATAGCCTTCATACCGGATTTCTTCGTAATTTTCGGTGTCCCCGCCGATCGCCTTGTCGATAGCGCGCTGGATATTGTCCTTGGGCATGGACTGCGCTTTGGCGGCGTTGACTGCCAGGCGGAGGCGCGGGTTCATGTCCGGGTCGGGCATGCCCATTTTGGCCGCGACGGTGATTTCGCGGCTGAGCTTGGAGAACATCGATGAGCGCTTCTTGTCCTGCGCGCCCTTGCGATGCATGATGTTCTTGAATTTGCTATGGCCGGCCACGGCCTGCTCCTACACTGTCTGTGATCCGAAGCGCGCTCTCTAGCGAGCGCATCCGATCGGCGCAACTCAGACGAGGATCGCGGTTCCCGACGCCGACACCATCAGCATCGATCCATTGGAGCCAAGAACCTCATAGTCCAAGTCCACCCCGACCACTGCGTTGGCGCCCAACGTCCCCGCGCGCATCCGCATTTCGCCGATCGCCTGTTCGCGGGCGCGCTGCAGCACATCCTCGTAAGCGCCGGAGCGGCCCCCGACTATGTCCCGCACGCTGGCGAACAGGTCACGGAACAGGTTGGCGCCAACGATCACCTCGCCGGTGACGATGCCGAGATATTCCTTCGCCGGCCGGCCTTCCAGCCGGCTGGTGGTGCTGACGATGATCTCGGACATGGTGCTCCTCCTCTTCCCCGCGGGTTGCTCACGCATTGCCGGCCTGCATCCCGATGCACTGGCGGTCACCGCCGGGCACCGGGAGTCGGCCGTCGAGCCTATTCCATGCCCAGCGCAGCCAGATAGGTTTGCAAGATCGCTTCCATTTCCTGCCGGTCGTGCTGGGGCATCTTCCGCAAACGGATGATCTGCCGCATGATCTTCGCGTCGTATCCGGTGGCCTTGGCCTCCAGATAGACGTCCTTGATGTCGTCGCCGATGCCCTTTTTCTCTTCTTCCAGCCGCTCGATGCGCTCGATCAAGAGGCGTAGCTGATCCGCGGCGACGTTGCCCTCGCTCATTCTTCAAATCTCCAGTGCATGTGAATCGGTATCGGCGACTGCCTCTAATGACTGTCGGCGTTCTTCGCCACACTCTCCTGCATCCTGGCGATCTGTTCAGGTGTCGCCTCGCCCTGATGGCGCTGTTTCCATTCGGCGAAGGGCATGCCGTGGATGATTTCGCGCGCCTCGTCGCGGCTGAGCGTTCCGTCCGCCTCGGTGATCCAGTCGGCCAGGCAGTTGCGGCAGAAGCCGGCGGCGCCCATCAAATCAATGTTTTGCACGTCGGTCCGATACTGCAAATGCGCCACGAGGCGGCGGAAGGCGGTTGCGGCAACCGCATCTGTGAGTATTGTGTCGGCCACGGCGATCCCTTTCGCTGATCTACATCATCCTGTCGTACAGCACGGATAATCGAAAACCGCGCCCTGGCAAGCTGGCGGCGATCAAGACGGTCAGGAGCAGAAGCAGAATGACGAAATTGCCGCCCCGCTCGCGCAAGGTCCGCATCCTGGCGACCCTTGGGCCCGCGAGCGACAGTCCGGAGATGATCCGGGCGCTCTTCGTCGCAGGCGCCGACGCCTTTCGCATCAATATGAGTCACGGCGCGCATGAGGATCATGCAGCGCGCATCGCCAGCATCCGGGCCCTGGAAAAGGAATTTGGCCGCCCCACCACCATATTGGGCGACCTTCAGGGCCCCAAGCTCCGGGTGGGAACCTTCGCAAGCGGCCTGGCGGTCCTGGAGACCGGCGCGGCCTTCATCCTGGATAGCGATCCGGCGCCGGGCGACTCCACGCGCGTGAACCTGCCCCATCCGGAAATCTATCAGGCGTTGGTGCCCGAGACGCGCCTGTTGCTGGATGACGGTAAGGTCGTGTTACGCGTAAAGACAGTGTCGGACGCGCGCATCGACACCATCGTCGAGGTCGGCGGCACCCTTTCCAACCGCAAGGGCGTGAATGTTCCGGACGTCGTCGTGCCCGTGCCAGCGCTCACCGACAAGGACCGCCGCGACCTGAGTTTCGCGGTCAGTCAGGGATGCGACTGGATCGCGCTCAGCTTCGTGCAGCGACCCGAAGATCTGGCCGAGGCGCGCAAGCTGATGGGCGGGCATGGCGCGCTGATGGCGAAGATCGAGAAGCCTTCTGCCGTCGAGCGGCTGGAGGAAATCATTGAACTGGCGGATGGCGTGATGGTGGCGCGCGGGGATCTTGGCGTCGAACTGCCGCCGCAGGCCGTGCCGCCGCTGCAAAAGCAGATCGTGGCCACCGCCCGTCGCATGGGGCGCCCGGTGGTCGTCGCGACCCAGATGCTCGAATCGATGATCAAGTCGCCGTCGCCGACGCGGGCCGAAGTGTCCGACGTCGCGACCGCAGTCTATGACGGCGCGGATGCCATCATGCTGTCGGCAGAGACGGCGGCAGGCGACTGGCCGCAGGAGGCGGTCGCGATGATGGACAGCATCGCGCACAGCGTCGAGCGCGATCCCGGTTATTTCGCCCGGCTCCATTTCACCGAGACCAAGCCCGATCCGACCACCGCCGACGCGCTGGCCGAAGGGGCCGCCGGCATCGTGTCCGTCGTCGGGGCGAGCGCCATCACATGCTTCACCTCCTCCGGCAGCACGGTCCGGCGCGTAGCCCGCGAACGGCCGCTGGTGCCGATCCTGGCTCTGACCCCGCGTGCCGATACCGCGCGCAAGCTGGGGCTGACATGGGGCGTGCACGCCGTGCGGACCAAGGATATCGACACGTTCGAGGAAATGGTGGGGAAGGCGCGGCGCATGGCCCTGCGCCACAATATGACCGAAAAAGGCGGGAAGATCGTCGTTCTCGCGGGGGTCCCCTTCGGTACGCCGGGGTCGACCAATGTGCTGCATGTCGCCGCGGTTCGGGGTGACGAGCTGAAAGGTCGGGATTAAGAGGCATGTCGCCGCGCCGCAGCGGAGATGTTTCGTTGCCGTCCACTGTGGGCTGCATCGTGCCGAGTTCTCCTAAACACCGCCCTTGAAAAAGCCCCGGAAATGGGCACATGGGAGCCATGACTCCCCCTTTCGATCCGGCCGATTTGCCCACCGGGCTGTTGAAACAACTCAGCCCATTGGTATGCC
>DATEDR010000332.1:0-8552 GCA_035281605.1 Sphingobium sp. | reverse complement strand
CGCCTTTTGCGCCTCAGGGACGCGCTCGACCTATTTGTGGGGGCTGGCGCGTGCACGCGCGGGGGATGATGCGGACGAGATCGTCGGCAAAGCGGCGGCGGCGGGCTACGACCTGGGGCCGCTGCGACAATTTCTTTAGAGTATCCGTGATGGTCAAGGGAGGGTTTTGACCCAGAGGCGATCTGCTTTGAGCAGAGCATTTGCGGTGACGACGAGTTTTCGCATGATGACGGTGATGGCGATTTTCGCGGGTTTTCCGGCGTTGATGAGCTGTTGATATTTGGCTTTCAAGTCAGGATTGAAGCGAGCAGCGACGAGAGCTGGCATGTAAAGCGCCTGACGGACGTTGGCTCGCCCTCCGCGAATGAAGCTCTTGCCTTTCCACAGGCCGGATTGCCTGGCGACTGGTGCGAGGCCGGCGAGCGATGCGGCTTGTTTGTTTTCGAGGTTTCCCAGTTCGGGCATGGAGGCGATCAGCTGGTTGGCCGTGACTAGTCCGATGCCATCCATGCTGATGAGTATCTGGTGGCGCCGGGAGAGCTGAGCATCGGCTGCGATGATCGCGGCGATCTCGGCATCGAGGTCGATAAGATGGCGGGCGATCTGGTCCAGGCGCTGTTTGCACTGACGTTTGAGCAGGGGAGCAGTGAGGTTTTTTCTCCGGTTTTTGAGCGCGGTACGATCTCGCACCAAGCCACTGCGAGCATTGATCAGTTCGGCCAGCAGTAGCTGGTTGGCACTTGGGGCCGGCTTTGTTGGCGGTTCCAGTGTGATGGCCATGCGGGCGAGCAGGGCCGCGTCGATGCGGTCGGTTTTGGCCAATGCGCCGACCGCTTGCGCAAAGCGGCGGACACGCTGCGGGTTGAGCTTGACGCAGGGCATGGCCGCGAGCGCTTGCTCCAGCGCCCTGTGATAGACCCCGGTCGCCTCGAAGGCGATCCGCTCGACCTGCCATTGTTGAAGCCAAGCGAACAGCGCCTTGTGGCCTTTGGCCGTGTTAGCGAACTGCCGGTCGATGCCGACCGGGTGGGCATGGCAATCGAGTGTTGCTTTGGAGATGTCGATACCGATGGTTTGTGGTAGAGGTGCGCTCATCTTTTCCGTCCCCATGCTTGTCATCCGGGCCGAAAGCCCCGGTATCCGTTCGGGCCTGATGGAAAAGAAAGGGGCGATCCTACTCTAACTCGGTCCCTCAACGACCGGCATCGTGGCGATCCATCCCCCTCCGCCCGTTCCGGGGTGGCCACCCCGGAACGGGCATCGCATCATGACCCAAACGGACGGGGATGTCATAAGACAAGCATCGTGCGAAAAAGTGGGCACCATTGATGCAGGTCGCCGCGTCTCCCAGACGCGGCTACAGACTGCCGGGGGCAGTCTGTACCTGCTCAATTTTCGCAAATAACGATGCGGCAACAAAGAGTTATAGAGCAGCGAGCGATTCATATTAATCGCTCGCTGCTCTAGCGCTTTGTTATCGCATTGCTTTTTACGAGAGTTTGGCCTGGTCTAGCCTCGTTCCGGTTCGGGTTGAACCGGAACGAGGCTAGAAAGTTCTTTGATTGCCGTGCTTTCCAGGCCGCCAAATGACTCCATTTGGCTCGAAATCACTCTAGAATTTGTAGCCGGCCATCACCCCGTAGGTTCGCGGCGCACCGGGAGTCCCCACTTCCCATCCGCCCGGATTGGCCGCGGCGGTCAGGCTGACAAAATACTTCTCTTTGGTGATGTTCCGCGCCCAAACGCCGAGCTCGAAATGGTTGCCGGGGAATTTGTAGGTCAACGAGCCGTCAAGCAGGCCATAGGAAGGCTGCTTCAGGATGTTGTCCGGTCCGGCCCACATGCGGCCCGTGTAGCTGTAGTTCAGATTGAAGTCGGCTTCCCCGTCGCCGATCGGGAGGGTGTAGTTGGCGCCGAGGTTGAACGTAAAGTTCGGTGCAAAGGGAAGCTCGTTGCCCTTCGCCCCATTCGGATGGAGCACGGCCGGATCCTGGATCGTCCCGCCGCCGGAGATGGGCTGCGGGACCAGGAAGGCCGCGCCGTCATAAGAGGTGAACTCCGAATGCATCAAGGTCGCGCCGCCGTTCAGCGTCAGGTTGGGCCCGAGCCTGGCGGTGAGATCCAGGTCCACGCCATAGACTTCCGCGCCGGCGCCGTTTTCCAGGACGGCGGAAACCGTGTGAAAGACGGTGACCTGGAGATTCTTATAGTCATAATAGAAACCGGCGATGTTCAGCCGCAGGTGCTTGTCGAGCAGATCGGTCTTGAGCCCCACTTCGAAGGCGTCGAGCACCTCGGGTTCGACATTCACGGTGCTTGGCGGAACGGCGTTGTACTGGCCGCTCTTGAAACCGCGATTGTAGGACGCATAGAGGAGCGTGTCGGGCGTGACCTGCTGATCGAGCGCGACCCGCCAGGTGAGCTTCTTGAAGGTCGTGTCATCGTCGGTGACGCCGGTGACGATGTTCGCGCCGCCGAACGCGGGCAGGAGCTGGAGGACAGTATCCCCCGTAATCCCGCGTTCCTCGATCGTGTACCGCAGGCCGCCGGTAAGATGCGCGCCCGTCCACAAAGGCACGGTGGCCTGGCCGAAGGCCGCGCCCGACCGCGTCGTCTGATTGGCGTGGAACGTCAGCGACTCGAGCGCACCGAGCGACGATCCCTTGATCGTGAACACTGGGTAAGACGAGGTCCCGTAAAGATAATATAGGCCGGCCACCCATTGCACGGTGGAACCGGCCACCGATCCGAGCTGCAGCTCCTGGGAGAATTGCTTGCCCTTCAATTTCCAAAATGCGTTCGCGCGGTCAGCGGGAGTCGGAATGTTGTCGAAGAGCAGCCTCTGCGCCGACCGGCGATAGGCGGTAATGCTCGTGAACCTCAAATTGTCGAATTCATGATCCCACTGAAGGCTGACGCCGCCGGTGTTGAAACGATATTCAGGATCGTGAAAAGTGTCGATGTCGTAGAAGCCGCCGCGCCGGACGTAGGGCTCGCCGACCACGGCGAAAGGCGCCAGGCCGCCGGCGCCGCCGGACGCGACCCACGCATCGATGGCGGCCTGAAATACCTGCGCATCGGCGGTGGGCGCTCCGCCCGGCCCGAAGCGGAGCGCGCGTTCGATCGCCGTCGTATTGCCCGGCCCGTAGTTGACGGCCTTGCCCAGCAGCAATCCCTGCGCCGAGACGCCCGGACCCTTGGTGTGAGAGAAATCGCCGATCAGGCGAAACTGGTCACGGTCGCCGGGCTTGTACAACCACTTCGAACGGACGGCATATTGGTCCTGCTTCTGAACATCGTTCCCGGTGAAGATGTTCTTGCCCCAGCCGTCGCCCTGGATCGACATGAATCCGGCGATGTCGGCGGCCAGATTTTCCGTGAGACCGCCCGTCAGATAGCCCTGCGCAAGCAGCGTATCATAATTGCCGTAGCGCACCGTGAAATCGCCGCCCAAATCCTGTTTCGGGTCCCGCGTGCGGATGCTGATGACGCCGCCCGTCGAGTTGCGTCCGAACAGCGTGCCCTGAGGGCCTTTCAGCACGTCGACCTGGGCAATATTGTTGAGCTGAACCAGCGCTCCGCTCATGTTCAGGATATAGACGTTGTCGACATAGGTGGCGACGGAGTTTTCCGTACCGGCCCCCGCTGACGAGGTGCCGACGCCGCGAAGACGCGACCGGGTGCCTTCCGGCCCCGTGGTGATGGCGAGCCCCGATACGACCTGCGTCAGATCCTGGGTGGTCGTGATTCCGACCTTCTCGAGCCGTTCCGCGGTCACCGCCGTGATGGCGATCGGGACCTTCTGCATGTTCTCGGAACGCTTGTTGGCGGTAACGATGATTTCTTCGATTCCGCCGTCGCCCTGGGCCGCCTCGGCCGGCGGCGAGGCGCTCGCGGCATCCTGAGCCATCGCCTGTCCGGCAAAGAAGCAGCCAAAGGCCGCAGCCACGATTATCCGGCCCAACGGCATAGCCGCATAATCGGGTTGCAAATCCTTTCGCATATGTCCTCCCTTGATATGGTCGCGCCTGTGGCACACGATCTTTGGCGACGGTGGCGTCTGCCGATCGGCTATTTGATCAATGTTCTTAACGAAGTTGTCAAGCGGTGCTCGACAAGGAAATTGACATTGTCTTAGACATGCCGCGGGCCGGTCCGGCAAAAATTCCGGAACGGCGGCGATGGGAGCGAGCATTGGGTGCCGATCCTGCCCAAGCGTCCGCGCGCCGCGAAAGCTTCAATCAGAAGCCCTTGTTGTCAACGAACTTTACACATCCTTGTGGCTGCTGGCCGGGAGTGCCGGATTGATCGGAACGCTTCAATCGGCAAATTGGCTATCGATGAGGCGGAGCCTTTCCACCCCGGCGCGCTCGCCTTCGACCGTGGGGCTCGCCCAATCGAATTCCAACTCGAGCAGCTCGCCGCCCCGCCCATCGCGGATGATTTCCGACAGGAAGGCGACGAAGTCGATGGCGCCGGTGCCAGGCTCCTTGTCGCCCGGCATGTCGCGGAGCTGGATGGGGCCGACCTGGTGCCGCGAGGCGCGCCACGACGACAGCACGTCTCCTGTCATCATTTCGACATGGCCCGTATCGAAGATGAGCCTCACTGCTGGATGGGCCACCTCATCCAGCAATCTCACCGTATCCATGAAATCGGGCAGCAGCATGCCGGGGATCGCGATCATGGGTTCGATCGCGATGCTGAGGTTCGCCTTTGCCAGACGATCACCCGCCCAGCGCAGCTGGTCCACCGCGGCATGCCACTTTGCCTCCGGCGAAAGAGCCGGGTCGTCGCGCAGCAGGGCGACCACGGTCGAGGCGCCGAGTTGGCGGGCAAGGTCGGCGGATTGATCGAGGTGCGTGGAAAGAAGCTGCCGTGCCTCATCGCCCTTTTGCACAAGGAGCGGCGACAGGAGCGGTTCCATAGGGGCGAAGACGAGCACGCCGCACTGCAGCTCGAAATCGGAAAGCGCCTTGGCCAAGCGCTGAATTTCTTCGGCCGGGCGGGCGATCGCCCAGGGATGAAACATGCCGGCGAAGCCAAGGCCCGCGGCAAATTCGACATGCGCGCGCACGTCCTTGCTGCCGACGCTCGCCGCGAACAGCGGTTCGGGCGACATGAAGCCAAGGTGCGATGCATAGCGCAAGTTGAAGGAGGTCGTCATTGCTTGCTATCCTCGATGATCATCGTGGCCGCCTTCTCGGCCGCCATCATGACGGGCAGATTGGTCCCCGCAGCCATCACCGTCGGGAAGATCGAGGCGTCGATGACCCGCAGCCCGTCCACGCCGACGACCCTGCAGCGGGAGTCGAGGACGGTGTTCCGCTGGTCCGGATCGCCCATCGCGCAGGTGCCGCTGCAGTGACCGCTCGGCATCGTCCCATATTTGACGGTCGTGCGAAGCTTTTCCTCATTTGCTAGCAGCGGGTCGAGCGGTTCGCCGACATCGCGCAGCAGCCGGTCGCGCAGCACGCGCGGCCCCGACAGCCCCAATGCCCCTGCCACGCTCAGCACTTGGGCCTTGAGCGTGTTCTGCCGGAGGGAAATCGCAAAAGGCGTGAATGCGGGTATGAAGGCCGCGCCTACGAGCGGCGCCACCGCCGGATCGGCGAGCAGGTCGCGCAGGAATTTCACCGAGTCCACCATGCGATCCATGTCCCGGACGTCGCTGAGGATATTGAAGCGAATCTCCGCCTCGCGCGAAGGGTTCAGCCTCACCGATCCTCGCGAGAAGGTCTTGTTGACGGTCGGGAAGAAGCTGGCGATCTGGTGAAACAGCGGATCCCACGACAGCGAATTGGGCGAGCGCTCCCAGACATTGAGCAGCATGTCGGTTTCCGGACATCCCGGCACGCCCGACGAGTAGCGCAGGAGCATTGGCCCTGACGCCGCGACATGGGCCTTGGCGCGCGCGCTGCGCTTGATATGAACCGAAAAAAACATGTTCACATGGTTGTTGAGATTGGCTCCGACCCCCGGACGATCCGCGACGACACTCACGCCGGCAGCCTGCAGATCGGCGCCCGGGCCGATGCCCGCACGCAGCAGCAGCCCCGGCGATTGCAGCGCTCCGGCACTGACGATCGTCTGGCCCGCCCGGATCGATTGGGTCTGGCCCGCCGCCTCGAGCGTGGCCCCGACGACCCGCCGGCCCTCGACGAGCAGCGACGATACTTCAGCCTGCGCCATGATGCGGAGATTGGGCCGTTTGCGGACATCCGCGGTCAGATAGGCGGCGGCGGTCGACAGGCGCCGCTTGCCCTCGTAATTGTGAGGTACCGAACCATAACCGTCACCGGTCTGGCCGTTGAGGTCCTGAAGTTTCGAATAGCCCCTCCGCTCCATCGCCCGGGCCATCGCGTGCGACAGGCCGCTCCAATCGTCCTCGGGCACACGCCTGATCCGGACCGGTCCCTTCCCGCCATGCAGCTCGTTTTGAAAATCGCAGTCGGTCTCGAGCCGCTTGAAGAAGGGCAAGACATCGTCCCATCCCCAGCCGACGACCCCGAGTTGCCGCCATTCGTCATAATCCTTCGGCAGCCCTCGCTGCGCGTGCATGCCGTTGACGGACGAGCCGCCGCCCATCACCCGCGCTTGCATGAACGGAAGGAAGCCGAGGCCATTATCCCCGAATTCGGTCACGAGGTCGGGCCAGAAGAATTGCGGAGTCCCCATCGTGCGAAAGCGCGCGTCGCGGATCTCGGTGGGCTCGCGATCGTCTCCGGTGTCGATGCCCGCCTCGATCAGGGTCACGGTCGCCCCCGTCTCGGACAGCCGGCTCGCCATTATGCAGCCAGCCGATCCGCCGCCGATCACCAGATAATCGGTCTCACCGATCTTCTCCGCAGCGGCCACTATCAAACCTCCCCGGCCAAGACCGGAAGGGCGGAGCGCGCTGAAAGCGAGATCAGGGCGATCCAAGCGAATTCATGGCTTGAGATATGGTCCGCACGTCTCGTCATGACCTCTCCTTTATCTTTCACAGAGTGATTTCTGTGCGATCCGCCGGCTGCCCTAGCGCAGGTTGGAACCACGAATAAGCTACTCGCCTGCCTAGCCGCGCGTGTTGGCGGCCTTAAGCGCGGCCACCTCTTCGGCGGCCGACAGCCCCATCGCCTCCTCATAAATTGCATAGAAGTGCCGGATCTTGGATTCGTAGTTCCGGGCAAGGTTGACGATGCCGCTCTGGCTGTTCTGCAGACCCTTCATGATGCCACGCAGGTTGCCGCTGTCCTGTGCAATGAACGCTCCGAACGAACCCAGCTCCTCGAGTTCGGTGAACTCCTGATCTTCGGAAAGCCAGATGGGCTGCGCCGGGGGCTGCCGTTCAGCGCCTTCGGGAACGGGCGTCAGGAACATCACTTCCATCACGGACTTTTCGGGATCCTTGCCGTAGGGCAGAAAGCGGTAGGCCAGCGGTGGACCGAAGCCGCCATAAGGATTGAAGTTCGGAAACACCGTATAATAAATGACGTCCACCAATTCGGCGTCCGATATGCCGTCGACCGCCGCGCCGAGCCGGGGGCGCAGCGTGGAACGGATCCGTTCCGCCATCGCCTGACGGGCGGTCACGCCCTCGGGCAAGACATAATCCTCGGAATGCGCCTCATCGTCCCAGAATTCGTTCAGGAGTCGAAAAATCTCCTGCTCGTCCGGCGTATAGGGCACATATTCGTTCGTCTGCCCCGACGGCACGATGCCCCGGGAGACGTTGCCGGACGCGCCGAAATCACTGCAGCGGTCCGCGGCACCGCTCGCCGCGAATTGCGGATGGGTGGTGATAACGTGGAAGCTTTCCAGGAATGCTTCCTGCAGCGCCTTCCAGTTCGCGGGGAAGATTTTCGCGATGTGCATGCTGAGTTGGCGGCCGGTGAACGGTGAACGTATGAAATCCGCATCGAGCTCGCCCAGATAATCTTCCAGAGACCCCGCTTCGAGATCGGGATTGATGAAGACGAAGTCCTGCCAGACGCCCACCTGGATTTCCGGCAGCGAGAACTTCTCGCGGTCGATATGGGGGAATTCATGGGGGTGCGGGATCAAAAGGTTTTTGCCGTCGAGGCCCCATGTGAAGCCGTGGAATGGACATTGCAGGCGGTCAACCCGTCCCGAGCATTGCCGCAACGGCACGCCCCGATGAAGGCATGAGTTCCAATAGCCTTTGATCAGGTCTTCGCCGACGCGTACGATTATGAACGACAGACCGGCCACTTCATAAAGATAGGTGTCGCCGATTTCGGCGACATGGTCGACCCGGCACGCCATCTGCCACTTGCGCTTCCAGATCGTTTCGACCTCGACCTTATGCAGGTCATGATCGGTGTACCAGCGCGTCGGGATTTCAAAGGGGCCAGGAATGTTCCGGTCGCCGAAACTGCGCATGAAATCCGGCACCGGACGCGTGTCGTGCTCGAGCAGCTCGTCGTAGGATTGCGCTTGGGTTTCGTGCAAATGCATGCTGAACGCCTGCGGTTTCTTCGATGCTTCGCCCATCCTCACCCATCCTTTTCCTGATCTCCTGCGGCCGTCACCACCGGTCTTGCCGCCAC
>DATEDR010000331.1:0-6013 GCA_035281605.1 Sphingobium sp. | reverse complement strand
CGGGACAAGGAGCATCTGAAGCGGGGTTATGATGCCGGGATAGGCGATGGCTATACCATACCGATGAGTGTCTCGGGCGAGGCTCCGGGATCCTGTTCCTTCGCCAATGCAACCGATCTCCCAATCCCCGAGGACACGCTGGCAGCGGCACAGCTCGTCGGCACCTATGCCTTCCACAGGGCACGCCAGCTCCAGTCGATCAGGCCACTGCCCGTCGGCAAGCAGGCGATCACCGATCGCCAGCGCGACTGTGTCCGCTGGGCGGCACACGGAAAGAGCGACTGGGAGACCAGCCGGATTCTGGGCATCAGCAAGGAAACCGCGACGAGCCATATCAAAGGAGCCTGCGCTCGCTATCAGGTCAACAAGCGGATCGCGCTCATTGGCCGGATGCTGGATGACGGAACCCTGACGATCAACGATATGCTCCGATGAGAAAATCCCCATTTCTGGTAATTTGAGCGACTCGCCGACCTGACCAACCCTTGATCGCCCACGACCAAGGGAGTTTTGTCCATGTTGCACATATTGAAGGAACCGTTCCGGCCCGTACCGGACGCGGTATTGCACGCCATGTTCTCGGCACGGAAATCCGTGTTCGTCGATCTTCTCAAATGGAAGGTTCCGGTCATCGACGGCCGGTTCGAGGTCGACCAGTTCGATGACGAGCATGCGCGCTATGTCATCCTGTCCGAACCTGACGGCACCCATCTCGCGTCCGCGCGGCTGCTGCCCACGATAAGACCGCATATTCTCGACAGCTTCTATACGGGCCTGTGCGAAAACACGCCGCCACGCGGTGAGCAGACCTTCGAAATCACCCGCTTCTGCCTCGACCGCAACCTGCGCGCGCCAGAGCGGCGGGTGGTCCGCAACCACCTCGTCACCGCGATCGTGGAGCATGCGCTGGAGAACCGGATCAGCCGCTATGTCGCCATTGCCGAGATGAGCTGGTTTCAGCAGATCCTCGCCTTCGGCTGGCAATGCCGGCCGCTCGGCCTGCCGCAGCTGCTCGACGGATCCATGCTGATCGCGCTGGAAATCGAGATTGGCGCCGACACGCTCGATCGCCTCGCAGACGCCGGCATCCATGACCGGTCGCCGCTGGCCGCATGAGGGAGCGCACATCATGATCATGACCGCCTCCCTCAGCGCCGCACCCCTGCTCGACGAGCTGTTCGAACAGGGGTGGTGCATCGTGCCTGACGCCCTTCCCGGCGACATCATCACCGCGCTCGACGCCGATCTCGCACCCAGCTTTGCGCAAGCGCCATTCTGCGAGGGTGCTTTTTACGGCGCAACGACCAAGCGCTTCGGTCGCATCCTCAACCGCTCCAGCCGTGCCTCGGCGGTCGTGCGGCATCCGCTCATCCTGGAAATCGCGCAGCATGTTCTTGGCCGCTGGTGCGACTGCATCCAGCTCAATGTCGGCCAGGCGATTGCCGTCCATCAGGGTGCCCCAGCGCAGGCACCCCACCGCGACCAGGATATGTGGCAAGGCCCGAAAGGCGAAACCGAATATCTGATCAACGTCATCTGGCCGCTCACGCCCTTCACCGCCGATAATGGGGCGACGCGCGTCTGGCCGCGCAGTCATGGGCTTCAAGCCCTGCGTGACGACCCCCCGCAAGATCCGATCGCAGCTGAAATGGCGCCCGGCGACGCCTTGATCATCCTGGGCTCCACGCTGCATGGCGCGGGTGCCAACCGGACGGACAGCGTCCGGCGCGGCATCGTCATCGGCTATTGCCTGGGATGGCTCAAACCCTATGAAAATCCCTGGCTCGCCTATCCGCCTGAGGTCGCGCGCCAGTTTCCGCCGGAACTGGCCGCGCTCGTCGGGTATCGGCAGCACCGGCCCAATCTCGGCAATTTCGAGGGACAGTGCCCGTCGGTTCTACTGACCGGCGAGCCAGATCGCCCGCTCGCCGCGATCGACGCGCTGCGGCCCGACCAGGAAGCGATGGTGGCGGCCTTCGCGGCGCAGCAAAGGTGACAGTCGATGAGCGCCGGTTTAACCTCGCAGCGAGTCCAACTAAGGCTGAGGCGGCTGATCATGGAACGGGCCTATCGCCCCGGATCCCGCCTTGACCCCACGGAACTCGCCGCGATCCTGGCTTCCAGCACCACGCCGATCCGGGAGGCGCTCAACCACCTGGCTGGCGAAGGCCTCGTCGAAATGCGGACCGGCGGCGGATTCCTTGTCCCTCTGATCGACGAGCCGGGCCTGAAGGATCTCTATGCCTGGTCGAGTGACATCATCCAGATCGCCCTGCGAAGCGCCCGACGACCGCTCCTCCAGTCGATCGCACTCGACCCGGACGCCCCCTCGATCGCGGAGCAGGCATCACGCCTGCTCCATCTCATCGCCAGCGCCTCCAGCAATCGTGAGCATGGCGAGGCGATGGAACGGGCCAATGCACGTCTGCATGTCTCGCGGATCGGCGAAGAGGTCATGCTGGATGGCGTTGAGGGAGAGTTGGATGCCCTGGCGGGTAGCGCGCGCACCGGAGACATCAAGCTGCTAAGCCGGACTTCGTCGGCCTATCATCTTCGCCGCCAACACGCCGCAGCAAGGCTGCTCCGGGGCGTCTATCGCGACGACTGATGCGCGGAACATGGCCTCTGAACATGGTGACCATCACCATCTATTTCGCGTCACACCGCATATATTCGCGATATCAGATCCGTATAAATTTCCGATAAGAGCTGTCGGTTCCTACGCTTCAAGGTGCTGCAATTGCCGCAGCAAAGCCAAGGAGTGACTATCATGGAACGTGACAATGACGTGATCGAACTCGGCGCGATCAGCGTGGAAACCAAGGGTCCCGGCGGCCTTACCGGCGATGTCGGCCTCAATGAAATCCAGGCCGGTCTTTCCGACGACTGAAGCGATGGCGCGCAGCTTCATGGCTGCGCGCCATCGTCCCGTTCGAGACATATCATGACCGGCTTCACACTTCGCGATGGTCTGAGCTTCTGCCGGACCGAGGGACAGACCATCTTCCTGGACCTGAACGCGGACCGCTATTTCGGTCTGCGTCCTGCCCTCGATCAGGCATTTTGCTGCCTGATCGACGCCGATAGCATCGATGACCGGCATGGCGATGCGCTGCTGAGGGCTGGCATCATCGTCCGGTCATCGATCGGCGACAGACCGGTTCCCTGCCCGCGCAACCAGCCCTCCGATGCTCGCATCCTCATAGAAAAGCCGCGCGCCTCGCCCACCCATGTCGCAAGCGCATTGACCCGCCGGCTGTGGTGGCGCGCGCGGTTGAGAAACCTGCCCTTCATCCGCAACATCCGCACGATCGAACAGCGAAAGCTGGGCGTTGCGCAGCGGGCCGTCCCGCCCCACAGGCTTGCACATCTCGATCAGGCCTATCGCCGGGCCGCCATGATCCTGTCGGCCCGCGACCAATGTCTCGCCACCGCGCTTTCGCTCGCTTCATGGCTTATGGCGCTCGGCATCCGGCCTGACCTGGTGCTGGGCGTGAAGCTCAATCCCTTTCAGGCGCACAGCTGGGTCGAGGTCGATGGCATGGTCATCGCCGACGATCCCGACAATATTCGCCCGTTCAGCCCGATCAGGATCATCTGATGGAGAGGTTTGTCGTCCTTATCGCTCCGACACCGGAACGCAGCCCGATCGCACCCGCGAGCCGGGCCGCCCTCTCTCATGCCGGGGGTTTGTCGGTCGCGATCGACCGGGAAGACCTGTTCATGGCGACCAGCGACGGTCCCACTGTCCAGTTACTGGGCGAGGGCATCGGCGCCATCATCGGACCAGTCTTTGCAACCGGCAAAAGCGAACCAGCCACCCTGCCCTCCGATTTCAAGCCTGGCAGTGCCGCTTCCGATCTGGACCGCATTGCGCGCGGTTATTGGGGGAATTTCGTCGCGATCCTGCGCGATGACACCACAGGCTTCCATGTGATACGCTCGCCCTTCGGACGCCTGCCCTGTTTTCATGCGATGCAGGACCATCAGCTCATGCTGGCTTCCGACCTGGACCTGCTATCGCTCGCAGGATGGATGTCGTGCGGGGTCGACTGGTCCGGCATCCTGCGCCGCCTGACGCTCAAGGATATTCCATCGCCCTCCACCTGCCTCACCGGTGTGCAGGAGCTGCGCGGAGGCTCCCGGCTCCATATCACGCCTGACGGCGCCAGCGTCACGCAGACATGGAATCCATGGGATCGTGCCGGCAGGCGCCACTGGATCGATGACCGGGACGAGGCCGCGCGCACGATCCGGCGCGCGGTTTCGACCGCGACCCGCGCCAGCATCATGGGCGCGGATCGCGCCCTGCTGATGCTGTCGGGCGGCATCGATTCTTCTGTGCTGGCCGCTGCGCTTGGAACCCATGGCTGCCCCTTTACTTGTTTCAACCTCTCCAGCCTGGGAGCGATCGGCGATGAACGGCATTATGCACGCATGGTCGCATCGCATATGGGCGCGCCGATCGTCGAATCGCAGTGGAACGTCGACATGGTCGACATCACCCGTTCCCATGCGCTGGGTCATCCCAACCCCAATGCCCGCAGCTTCATGCAGGGCACATCCCGCCTGCTGGGCGAAGCGGTTGAAACGAGCGGCGCCGATCTGACGATCGATGGCGGCGGCGGGGACAATGTCTTCTTTTCCCTGCGTTCGATCGCGCCGGTCACTGACGCCTTCCTGCATGGGCAGAGCCCGACGGAAGGCTGGTCGACCGCCCTGTCGATCGCGGCCATGGCGGACGTGAGCGCTGCCACCGTGCTCCGTCGCGCAGCGGCGCGCGCCTTCCGCCGCTCGGCCGCCTATCGTTGGCAACCGATGACCCATTATCTGCCTCCGGAGATCATGGACGACGAAGCTCTGGCTCCTCGACATCCGTGGCTGGAACCTCCGCGCGGCGGCGAAACAGGAACGGCCGCCCATATCGCGCTCATCACCGCCGCCCAGGGCTGGGCCGAGGGAAACGACATCATCAGCCCAGTGCGTCATGTGACGCCCTTGGCCTCGCAGCCGGTCGTGGAAGCGTGCCTGCGGATACCGAGCTGGTGGTGGTTCAGAAAAGGCCAGAACCGGATCGTGGCGCGCGATGCATTTCGAGACCGGTTGCCCGCGCCCGTCGTCGATCGCAGGACGAAAGGCACGCCTGACAGCTATATCGCGGAAATCTTCACCGCGAACCGTCCGGTCATCCGCGCCATGCTGCTCGACGGACATCTGCGGCGGGCCGGCCTTCTCGACATTCCACTGCTCGAGCGTGCCCTGGACGGCGAGGGAATCGTCCAGGGCACGGACTATCACCGCATCATGCACCTCGCGGATGTCGAGGCGTGGGTGGCGGGACAGACTTGAGGTTGGAAGGCGAGGACTGTTCCTGACGGAGCTTATCCCAGTTCGAATATTGCTCCGCTTTCCGTGGATCTGGGTCTTTTCGACCCTGAAGCCAGTAGAGGAACCAGTCGAGATTGCGTTCATATATCGCCAGCCGATGTCGTGGCTGCCATTTATTGTGATATTCATCGGGAAAGACATACATGTCGACCGGCTTTTTCTGTTCGCGCAAGGCGGCGAACACATCGACCGCGGTCAGATATTCCCGGTCCGCAAGCTGCATGAGCAGCGGCGTGTCGATCGACGCGGCATTGCGGATCATGGAGCCGGGTTGCCAATATTGCCGATCATCGGATGTGGCCGGCGGAAAGCCCTGCTGCCGCATCTTTCTGGCAAATGCCGGGCCGATGGTGGAATTCACCGTCCAGGGTTCGAGACAGCAGGTGCTCACTGCGGCGGCGGCGAAACGACTGCTGTTGATGAGCGCAAAGCCGACCGTGCTCGATCCATCGCTGAGACCGCTGATGCCGATACGATCCGCATCGGCGATCCCCATGTCGATCACGCGCTGCACCCCCGTCATGACCGAGGACTGCATGCTGCGCCGTTCGCCCCAGTCCCGATCATTTTCGGCCAGCAGCTTCTGCCAGTCCTTGTTGAGCGGGTTGATCGCCCCGACATGCGG
>DATEDR010000330.1:0-2668 GCA_035281605.1 Sphingobium sp. | reverse complement strand
GTCGATCTTCGAAGCGAGGTCCAGCCCCAGGATGACGCGCCGGCCGCGCAGCCATTCCAGCGCCAGCGCCTCTTGCGGGTTCGCCGGAATCTCCGGGTCCTTGCATTTGCGCCAGGCCTCGACGTCGAAATAGGCCGCTTTCGCCGAAACCCAGAGGTTGAGATGTTTTGTCTTCGTGACGCCGGCCTTGCGGGGCGTCGCGACGGCGTCGCGGATGCGCGCGCGGAGGAAATCCCCCGACACCGATACGTCGATATTCGGATTGGCCTTCCGGACCGAGATCTCGGATTTCCAATCGTCGTCCTCGTCGATCGTATATTCGACGAACAGCGTCTCATGGTCGAGCGGCGGACCGTTCAGCTGGCCGATCCCGGCGAGCAGCTTCCGCTCCTCCTGGATCAGCGCATAGCAGGGGCCTGCCAGGTTATCGCCCGCCGTGGTGATGAGCAGCTGCAGCGGTTGATCCCGCGCGCCCATGCCGGTGACCATCGTGTCGACCTGCCCATCGTCGGCATGCTCATGATATTCGTCATGGATCGAGCAGCTCGGGCTCTGCCCATCGCCGGGATCGCCGATGATGGTTTCGAACTTCGATCCGTCCGCGATCCTGACGATCGCCTTGGCCGGCACCTCCAGGCCGAAATGCTTCTTCAGCGCCGGCGTGCGCTCCACCATCAGGCGCGCGGGCTTGAAAACCTCCCATGCCTGCTTCTCGTTCGTCGCGCCGGAATAGACTTCCGCCCCGAACTCGCCATCGGCGCAGAGCATGTATAGCCCGATGCCGGCGGCGATGGCCGACTTGCCGTTCTTGCGCGGCACGACCAGGAACAGCCGGCGGAATCGGCGAAGACCCTTACGCTCGCCCGCCCGATAGACCCACCCGAAGGTGACCGCGATGATCCACACCTGCCAGGGCTGGAGCACCAGGCGCTCCTTCGACCGCGCCCATTTGCCCTTGCTGTGCGGCAGCTTCTCGATGAAGCGGCACGGCCGCGCCGCCTTGTCCTCGTCGAAGACGAAGGGGAATTTGCTCCCCCTGGTCTTGCTGAGCTTCAGTTCATCCAGGAATCGCCGGCACTGCAGACGGATCTGCAGCCCGGCCGGGGTCTTCCCCGAACAGACATCGGCGGCATATTTCCGGGCAATAGCCGGATGGTCGCGCCCGTCCGCCACATCATCCTGATCTTATTCAGCGTCCGCCGGTGGAATCGGCATCTCGACGAATTCGATCGAGCGCGTGCTGGTGACATGCACCACGCGCTTGCTGTTCGGCGGAACGACCTCTTCGGTCACGCCATGATGTTTGTAGGTGCCGCACTCGGATTCATGATCATCGCGGGTGATGATCTTGGTCGGCCAGTTGTGCGTTTCCAGCGTGATGGTCGTGGTCATTGGCGCCCTTCCTCAAAAGCCTGCGAAATCATTGTCTTCCTGCGCCTTGTGGCCGCTCGCCAGCTTCAGCGCCGCGGACGGATTAAGCATCAGTTCGCCCAGAAGGGACTGCGCGTGCCGCAGCGCCTCCGACAGCATCGCCACCTCCGGCCGCGCGCGGATCATCTCGAAGACGACCTCTTTCCCGTCGATCTTCTTCGCCGTCTGGCTGGTGAAGGTGTCGCCGGTCATCTCCAGCACGGCCTGGAAGCGCGCGATCTGCGACAGCCGCAGCGCGAGCAGCCCGACATGGTCCGCATAGTGCGGGCTGGCCCGCTTCTGCTCATCCAGGATCTGTGCGATCGATGCGAAGTAGCTGCGCTCGACTTCCGACAGATGCAGCGGCGCGATCATCGGCCCGAGCGGAACGTCCTCGTTCACCTTGGCGTCGCGATCGCCGCGGTACGTGCCCTGCGTTTCCTTCACCTCGGGCGACTTGCGCCTGCGCCCCGACCCCGATCGGGGTCCACCTCTGGCCATCGCCGGACCCCCAACTTTTTACCCTTTGATTCTGACCGCGTGAAAATTGTGGTCCATGCGCGGTCCTAGGCCGGCAGGGGGGTCGTTTCGGACCCTCCCCCTCCTCTCGGCGGACCGGCCGAGGCGGCCCGCTGGGGCACCATCAGGCCCCGCCCGGCCGCGTCCCGATGCTGCGCGACCGCGCCGCCTCGCGGGCCGTCTTGGCCTTGTGGTGCGGCCAGCAGAGGCCCTGATAGTTTTCGCGGACGTTGGTGCCGCCTTCGGCCCGGTTGCGGATGTGGTCCGCGCAGGCGGTGCGCCGCGGCGGTGTCACGCCGTCGGCGATGCACCGGCGGCAGTAGGGCTCCTCGATCAGCACCTGCTTGCGCATGGCGTCATGGTCGGCGCCATAGCCGCGCTGCTGCCGGCTCTTGCCCTTGCTCGTCGCCCACGGATCGGGCGGTTTCCACCCCGGAGGACGGAACCGAGGCGATTGCACAGGCATCAGCGAGCGGTGCTGCCGAGATCGATGACCGTCACCTCAACAAGTCCCGACACCTTCTCGCGCACCCAAGCGCCGCCGATGCCGATCCCGCGGCGTTGCTCGTCCACGGCATAACGGATGATCGTGCCAGCATCGATGTCATAAGCCACGACACGGTCTTGCACGACACCATCCAGCCGGATGTTGAGGCGGGCGCCGACGTTCCAGTCGTAGTCTCGGCTGTCCACGCTCAGCGCGCGCGGGATGACCATCATGCCCTACACTTCCTTGATC
>DATEDR010000329.1:0-3780 GCA_035281605.1 Sphingobium sp. | reverse complement strand
CCTGTCCGCGCCGCAGATGACCGCGCTGCTGGGCGGGCTGCGCGTGCTGGGCGCCAATCATGGCGGGTCGCAGCATGGCGTGTTCACCGATCGGCCCGGACAGCTGACCAACGACTTCTTCGTCAACCTGCTCGACATGGGTACGGCGTGGAAGGCGGAGAGCGAGAAGGGCGACGTCTTTATCGGCACCTCCCGCAAGACCGATGAGCGCAAGTGGACGGGGACGCGGGTCGACCTGGTGTTCGGGTCCAACTCCCAGCTGCGGGCCCTGGCAGAGGTCTATGCCTCAGCCGATGCCGAGCGAAAATTCGTCGACGACTTCATCGCCGCCTGGGTGAAGGTGATGAATGCCGACCGGTTCGATCTGGAAGCGAAGGCAGGCGCCTGATCGATAAAAGGCCGTCGCGCCTGACGGGCGCGGCGGCCAATAGTTGATCGCATTTCGCTTGGCTCTGGCTCAGTCCCCACGGGACGGGTCAGATGCCTACATGATCAGTGCAGATCTCGTCGGCGATAATCGGGATCGCCGAACTGGCTGGGCCTGCGCATAGGGGCGGCGCCGTTGGGCTCGCCCTCTTCATGCACCAGTTCTTCGAACAGAGCGCGATAATGGATCATCGCCTGGCGCAGATCTTCGGTGTCCGCTTCGCCGCGCGCGTGGCGGATCGCGATGTCGTGGGCCGATCGGTAATTCTGCACCACTTCCGGATGGTCCACCGACAGGTCGGCCGAGCGGCGTTCGAAATCCACGATCGGATAGCCGCGCACTTCCATGACCTCGGTCAGGAGGACGTCGGCGCGCGAGACGGCGCCCTGGGGATCATCGACGAACTGGGTTTGCACCTTGATCCAGGCGTCGGTGAACATGTCCACCTGCTGCGGAGAAAGCGGCCGGAGCGAGAAGGCCGCGACCCGCTTTTCGCGCTCATGCAGTTCAGCTTCCGCCTTGCGGGGGCTGCCGATTTCCTCGACGGTGCGCGTATATTCAGACCCGAATTTCGCGCGTAGATTGGCGCGGTGGCGATTGCGGACCAGCAGAACGATGATTCCCGCCACAAGGAACAACACGACCAGTCCCAGGCCGATTTCCAGCGGGGTAAGCGTCACCATGACATCCTCCTCGGCCCCGTTGAGCCGGTGATGAACCCCGCCGCCACCTTTTCATTCAACCGGCCTCGCCGCGCTTTTGTTCCGGCATTCAGCGGCGGCGCAGCAATAGGAAGAGGACGGCGGCGGCTCCTATGCCCAAACCGATCAGAAGGCCGCTGGAAGAAGCGCTCGGACTCCGCTCGACCGGCGCCGCCGTCGGGTGAGCGCGCCGGGGCAAGCTCGACCGGCGAACAGGTTCGGGATGCAGGGGATATGGCGATTGGCTGGCGGTAGGAACGCGGGGCTTGTGCGTCATGGGACTCTCCTTCGCCCAAGCAAACGCCTCCGCTCATGCTTGTGTCCCGACCGGAAATGAGCGGCGATCGATGGAACGACCGCGCCCGCATCGCGCTTGAACCGAGATGCAACCGGACCTGTTCGACCTGCCGCTGCTTGCCGGCCTCTCCTATGCGCCGGATCTGCTGACCGTTGAGGAAGAGGCAGCGCTTATCGGCAATATAGACGCGCTTCCTCTCACGCCTTTCCGCTTTCAGGGCTGGACCGGAAAGCGGCTGACCTTGTCCCTCGGATGGAGCTATGATTTCGAAAAGGGCAGCTTTGACGAAGCCGAGCCCATGCCCGACTGGCTGAAGCCCCTGAAGGACAGGGCGGCGCGCTTTGCCGGGCTCGCGGAAACGGACCTCGTCCAGGCGCTGCTCACCCGCTACGATCCGGGCGCTGGCATAGGGTGGCACAGGGACCGGCCGGTGTTCGACCATGTCCTGGGCATCTCGCTGGGCGCGGCCGCCACGCTGCGCTTCCGCAAGCGGACGGCCAAGGGCTTCGACCGCTTCGCCATGCCGCTGGCGCCCCGGTCCATCTATCATCTTGCCGGCCTTGCCAGGCACGAATGGGAACATGGCATAGCGGCGACGGACACGCGCCGCTGGTCGGTCACCTTCCGGTCGCTGTCGGCCAAGGGGCGGCGGCAGGCGGACTTGTGACGGGGGCTCTTGTCGGTCATCGGGACCGCGCCCATATCCGCTCGATCATCAACGAATGAAAGGAGGTGGTCAGATGTCTCATTGCCCAATGCCGCTATCGGCAGCAGCCAGGACCTTGACCTCCGCCGTGGGGGTCGCGCTCTTCTAGAGCCTGCCGATCGGCTGGACAATGGAAAGGCCGTCCGGGATAGCCGGGCGGCCTTTCGCATTCCCTGCAAGGCTGATCAGTCGGGCCGGGAATCGGCGCGATCGCTTGCCGGATAGTCCTCCGGCTTCACCGTGCCGACCATCGGGCGGTCCTCTACATCCTCCTGCGGTTGTCCGCCCCGGGTGCGCGGATCGGGATCGTCCCTGTTGGGACGAACATCGCCCGCAGGACCGCGGCGCGGCATATCCTTGTCCTGGCCGGACGCCGGGTCCAGTCCGTTTTCATTTCCAGGCATCATTATGTCTCCGTTTCATGTTCCTTCGGTGCCCTTATGGTCGCCGAAGCCGGCGGCGCGCATGGCCGCCCTGTCCTTGTCCGAGCTCCGGTGCGCCTCGGCGATCTGCTGCTTTTCCTTTTCCGTGGGCATTCTCGGCTCGGGCGATGCGCGGGCGGCGAGATCCTCCCGGCGCGGATTGGGGTCGGATCGCCAGTTTTCCATCGATGACTCCTGACGCTGTTATGATGGAGAGGAACGGGTCGGAGGGTATGGCAGTTCCGAAATCCATGAAGATCGCGACATACAATGTGAATGGCGTGAGCGGGCGATTGCCGGTGCTGCTGCGCTGGCTGGAACGGGCAGAACCCGACATCGTCTGCCTGCAAGAGCTGAAGGCGCCGCAGGAGAATTTTCCCGAAGCGGCCCTTCGCGCGGCGGGCTATCAGGCGGCCTGGCATGGACAGAGCCGGTGGAACGGCGTCGCGATCCTCAGCCGCGCGGGCGAAATCCACGAGACCAGGCGCGGCCTGCCGGGCGACCCCGACGATGTGCAAAGCCGCTATATCGAAGCCGCCGTCAATGGCGTGCTGATCGCCGGCCTGTATCTGCCCAACGGCAATCCCCGGCCGGGCCCGAAATTCGATTTCAAGCTGCGCTGGTTCGACCGGCTGCACGCCCACATGGCCTCGCTCATCGGGCTCGACGCACCCGTCATAGTCGCGGGCGACTATAATGTCATGCCGACCGACCTCGACGTCTATGCCCCCGACCGATGGCGCGACGATGCGCTGTTCGCACCGGAAGTGCGCGCAGCCTATCAGCGCCTGCTCGATCAGGGATGGACGGACGCGATCCGCCACCTGCATCCCCAAGAGGTCGTCTACACCTTCTGGAAATACTGGCGCGGCGCATTCGAACGCAATGCGGGGCTGCGCATCGACCATCTGCTGCTAAACCCCGCCGCCACGCAGCGACTGGAGACGGCGGAGGTGGACATGGTGCCGCGCGGCTGGGAAAAGACGAGCGATCACGCGCCGGTTGTCATCACGCTGGCCGAGACCTAGGCGATGGCGCTCTCCCTGCCATTGCCGATGGAGGCGCGGCTGGTCGCCGAACTGCCCGAGCCGCCCGGTTGGCAGTATGAACCCAAATGGGACGGCTTCCGCGCAATCGTCGGACGGGAAGGAAACAAAGCCGACATACGGTCCAAGTCGGGCAAGTCGCTCGCGCGCTTCTTCCCGGAGATCATCGACGCGTTGCTT
>DATEDR010000328.1:0-2145 GCA_035281605.1 Sphingobium sp. | reverse complement strand
GTCTAGGAACGCGCTTGCTTCATCGGCACCCGTCCGCCCGAGTCGTGGAAGCCTTCACCGATGGCGCGATGATTGCGGCCTATCCGATCGGGATGTATCGCATGCGTCGCAAGCTGACAGAGGTGGACTGGATCGATGTGGCGAAGAAGTATCACCGCGTCGCTGGTCTCGATGCCGGCGCCATGGGAGAGTGGCGCGTGCGTCGGCTGCGGCCCGGCGAATTTGAGGATGAGGGCGGGGACTAGGTGTTGATCACGACGCTATGTTCGGGTGCAGTGCGATGGCGGCTCGGTATTAGCCGGCCCTGCGATAGTAGCCCACCACTTCTTCGACCTCGAACGGAAACGAGATCGGGATCGCTGCGTCACGGATCACGATCGAGCCACGGATCAAAGACGCGAAGGAATTAGGCGCGGCCGTAGTCTGGTAGTAGGGATTGTCGGCCGCCGCCGTGCAATGACGAATGTAGCTCACGTCCGTAGAGCTATGCGAGTTTGGATGCCGGATCATATCTACGCCTCCTTTCGCCAACCTTCGAATGATCGCATGTCTTGAAAGCCGATCTGTGGTGCTCCCATTGGGTTTGGAACCTCGACGCGAACGACGCTTCCGACCGACAGGAACTGATGACTTCCGAATACGCTACTCTCAACCAACGCGCGCGGCGCCGCATAGTTCGCCTGCGGATTGCCTGCAAGCAGTGTATCAGGATTGAACGGCTCGCGCAGCGACAGAAACTCAACGTAATCCTGCTGCAAAGCTTTTAAAATGTCGTAAAGTTCCTGGCTGGGGTTCTCGATAGCCAGCCCTAAGCCCCTCGCTTCTCGGCGATTGATAGTATGATCGTGACTACCTGATTCGCTGCACAAGAAGGACACGATGCGGTCGATCACCTCGCTGTCGGTCTTCTGAAACTCCAGCAGCTTTCGCGCCAAGGTGCGTATCTGCTGACGGGTGCGGAAAATTTGGCCGAGTACGAGCGGGTGAATCTGTTGAGACAGGTGCGTCCAGATACCCGCCAGCGCGGCGTCGTTCTTGATGTTCAGTTCGTTAGTAGCGACGTCAAGAAAGCCCTGCACTGCCTCTACGCTTACGGGCGCGCGATGGTTAGGGCTGCCTGGAATGATGGGCCCTAGCGGACTGTTCAGGCTCGGGTCGATCGGGCCGAGCGTGGCCTGTTTCGTCATGATGATCTTGTTCGCGCCCAAGCAAATCAATGTGCCGGCGCTGAGCGCCTTAGCCGGAACAATCACCTCAAGCTCGTCGCAGAACGTCCGAATGAGATTGATTAGGCGCCAAGCCGCCGCAGTATCGCCGCCGTTAGTATAGAGCACGAGCGAAATTCGCTTAGCTGGCCAGATTGCATCGAGATGATCGACGAACAAATCGACGATCTCTGGAGAAACTTGTGTCTCCAAGCCGGGCCGGTCACCTGTGACATAGGCAACGACCTTGCTGTCGCGCGCCTTCTCGATTTGTTCATAAATCGCTTTACGCGAGATATAGTCAGCCAATCCGAATCCCCCCTGATGCCTATTGCTTATATCGCGACCGGCATTCGTGAAAGCACAAAGAAAACCCCCGCCGAAGCGGGGGCAAGGTTTCCTCATGATGGCGATGGGTTACTCCGCCGAGTGCAACTCCTTCGCGTCGTGCCGCTTCCGGATGAGCGCCAGCACGGCGTCACGCTGACCTGACCGCTCAAGGTTCACGACTTGATCGCCAGCATCGGGCGGAAAATACAGGCTGATCCGCGCATCCCGGACAATCCACCCGCCGCCGGCCGCTTCGAACCGGTCAAGCCAGTCGGTGGGGTCGAATGTCGCGTCATGCGTCATAGCCGCCTCCCCGGTAGTCCAGCGGGCCTTTGGTCTGGTCGGGGCCGTAGCTAGGCTTAGGGCAACGGCGGGCATCGTCATCCGCGCCCCATGAGGTGCCGCCGTGGATGATGATCGGGCCGCAGCCGTCGTCACCGGCCAGGCAGCGGTCTTCCTCCGGGTCGAAGCCCTGGGGGTGATCTTCCACGCTCTGATCGGGATCGCTGATCGGACAGCCAGGCCCGGTCCAGCGCGGGACGCTGTGATTACCCAGCCCGTGGTCGTCCTCGGCGCCGGAACCGTCCTGCTCGTCGCCGTTGGCCTCGGT
>DATEDR010000327.1:0-21545 GCA_035281605.1 Sphingobium sp. | reverse complement strand
GGACGGACAGGAGGTCGCAATGGAAGTCGACCAGCGCGTCGCTGCATTCCATGCCATGTTCCAGGGAAGTGTTCGCGGCGAAGCCGTCGAACGCCATCACCAGGGTGGTCGCGACATGGTCGCAATCGCGATCACCCAGGTCCGTGCTTTCACTAACCCATTTGGAAACCTTCTCGACGAAATATTGCCGCAGCGTCGGGTCATAGTCATTGCGGTTTCCGCTGGACGAGACGGCCTCCACGATATTGTGGGCAAAGCCGTTATCCTCCTTTGGAAGGTCGCGCCACAGTGCGAGGATCAGGGTGCGCAACCGCTCGCGGCGATCCGGTATCGCGCGCAGCCGCGCGTCGAGCGCGTCCAGCCGCTGGTGAAGCCAGGGGATGTAGATCGCGAACAGGATCTCCAGCTTCGAAGCGAAGTAGACATAGATATTCGCGTGGGAGACCTTCGCCGAGCGGGCGATCGAAGGCAGGGTCGTATCAGTATAGCCTTTTGCCGCGAAGAGCTCGAACGCTGCTGTCAGGATTGCGTCCCGAACTTCTTCTTTTCTACGCTGTACCATGAATCTCCCAATCGGACATCGATTTGCAAAGGCAACCCGACTATTGTTTGCTCGAAACGGGCTGGCTGGCAAGGGATTGCGCGCTATGGGCGTATCCCTTCACTGCTGACCCGGCAAACGACCGCCAGCGGATTTCCGTTCACCATCAACCGACTTGCAGTCGGAATTTCATCCGGAGGTTTCCATGACCAATGTTGAAGGCACCGGGCGCCCCGGCGCTGTTGAGGGCCAGCCCAGCCTTGTCGATCGCATCGCCGCCTATCCCCCGCAGGAGCCGCTGTCAGCCATGGGGCAGGACTATGCCGATCGCATCGTTGCGCTGGGGGCCGGGTTGCACGGCGTCGACCATCAATATGGCGAGCATTCGAGCCAGTCGCTGACCGTCTTTCCGGCTGCGGAGCCGAATGGGATCATCTTCGTCTTCTTCCACGGCGGTGGTTGGACCAACGGCTACAAGGAGTGGATGTATTTCATGGCGCCGTCCTTTACGGCGCGGGGCATCACCTTCGTCAGCGCGACATACAGGCTGGCTCCCGAACATGTCTTCCCCATCGGGCTGGACGATTGCGCCGACGCGGTGGCATGGGTGGAACGGGAACTGCGGCCGACGTTGGGGTCGGACACCTCGCTCTTCATCGGCGGCCATTCCGCAGGCGGTCATTATTCGTCGCTGTTGGCGGTGACGAATGGGTGGCGCGCTGACCGGGGCCTGCGGACGGACCTGCTCGACGGCGTTGTCTCGGTGTCGGGCACCTATCGCTTCGGGGAGGGGAGCGGCCTTTCCATGCGTCCCCGGTTCCTGGGCGCGGATCCGGCCAATGACCGGCGTGCGTCTCCGCTCTATCAACTGTCAACCGACAGCCGCACGTCTTTCTTCCTGAGCTATGGCAGCAACGACTTCCCGCACCTGATCACCCAGGCGGAGGAGATGCAGGAGGCGCTCGCGGCGGCATCCGTCCCGGTGCAGACCGAAATCATCGAGGGCCGCAACCATTTTGACGCCAATATCGTGTGCAAGGATCCCAATGATCCGTGGGTCACGGCCGTCGTCACATGGATGGAGGATATTCACCGGGCCGACTGAACGGCCAGTTGGGAACCCGGCGGGCAGGGCCGCTCGCCGGGGGTGCGGGATCATGATCGTCGCGCAGGAGGAACCGGGTCCAGGCGCAACGCGGCGGCTCAGTAGTCGAGCACGACCCCGAGCGCCTCGTCCGCCTTTTCATCAAGGATGCGGTAGGCTTCGCTCGCGTTCGAGAAAGGCACGCGATGCGTGATGAAATTCGTCGGTTCGATGCCGCGAAGTATTTCGATCACGGTGTTGGCGCGCCGTTCGAAATCCCAGCGCGCGGCTTCGTCGCCGCCCATGCTCTGGACAAAGACGCTCTTGATGTTGAGCGCATTGAGGTGGAATTCGGGCGAGAGCGACAGCGTCACCGGACGCGTGCCATACCAGGCCGGAACCGCTACCGTGCCGCGAGCGCCGGTATTAACGATGGCGGTTTGAAGGGCCGGCGGCGCGCCGCTGGTTTCAATATAGGTGTCGGCGCCGCGCCCGTCGCTGAGCGCCGCGACGGTTTCGGCCACCTCGTCGGGACCGATCACCGCGTCCGCGCCGATCCAGGACGCGGCATCCCGCCGCATCTTGATGGGATCGACCAGGATCAGGCGGCTCGCGGTCCGCCGCGCTAGATTGCCCGCAAAGCTGCCGATGGTGCCCAGGCCGGAGACGACCGCCACTTCGCCGATGCGGACGGGCGCCTCGAGCAGGGTCTGGAAAGCAACTGTGCACATGTTGAGCAGGGCGGCGCGCAAGGGATCGAAGTCGCGCGGCAACCGCCGGACGAGCCCATGCAAGGTCGTGATGGTGAATCTTTCCTGATGCGGGTGCGCGCAGAAGACGCGGTCGCCAGGCTGGAAACCGGACTGTGCGCCGGCCTCTTCGACCTCGCCGACCACCTGGTAGCCGAACTTGATCGGGAAGGGCAGGGTGCCTTCGCAGGTCGGAAGCTGGAGCGATGGGAGGTTGCCCTGCCCGCGATACAGGTTCATCTCGCTACCCGCGCTGACCAGCGAATGGAGGGCGCGAACGCGGATTTCCTCAGGACCGGGCGCTCGCACGCTTTCCTCGCGCAATGCCGCGCGGCGCTCGCTTTCGAACCATACGGCGCGCGCAGAAACAGTTTCGCTCATCTTCCACCTATTCCCATAAATTTTTCAGATCATGCGGCTGGCGCGATATTGAAGACGCGCTCCGCCGTGGCGTGGGCAATATTGTGCCAGTCCTGATCATCGATCGTCGTCGATCGCATGAAGTCCACGGCATGTTCGGTATCATGATAGGGATAGTCCACGGCGAACATCATCCGTTCCGATCCCATCACCTTGATGCAATAGTCAATCACATCGGGGAAACCCATGCCGCTCGTCGTGATGTAGAAGTTGTCGCGGAAATATTGGCTCGGTTTCTTCTTCAGTTCGACGAAGCCCATTTCCTTCGACTTGCCGGTGCGCAGCGCGGTGTCATAGGTAAAGTCGATCCGGTCGAGGAAGAAGGGGATGGCCTCGCCGAGATGCCCCAGCACGATGGTGAGGTCGGGGTGCCGGTCGAACGTGCCGCTCATGATCAGCCGCATGGCATGAAGGCCGGCGTCGGCGGCGAAACCCCAGGTCGCGGCCATCAGGCCATATTCGATGAAGGGCTTCATCATCGACGGCGCAGGGCCGCGCGGATGGAGGTAGATCGGCATCTTGTGCGCGACCGCCGCCGCCAGCACCGGCTCGTAATGCTGCCGGTCGAGAAATTCGTCATTGGTGTGCGAATTGATGATGAGGCCGCCAAAGCGCAGGTCGCGGGCGATGCGCTCGATCTCCCGGGCTGAGGCTTCCGGATTTTGCGGCGCGATCGCGCCCAGCGCGGCGAAGCGGGTCGGATAGCGGGCGATCATTTCCGCCGCGGTGTCGTTCATCGCGGTCGCCAACTGCGCGCCGACCTGCGGATCGAAGGTCTGGACGCCGGGCGAGGCTACGCTCAGCACGTGCATGTCAAGGCCGCTGGCGTCCATGTCGGCCAGCCGCTTGTTCCAGTCGAACAGGCCGTCATGCCACATCGGAATCTGCTTGAGCAGGCCGAGGAAACGCAGATCGCCCGCGGACGGGCCGTCGGGCGACAGGCCCGCCATGGCGTCGAGCCAGCTTTGCGTCAGGAATGCCTCCTCCGTCGCGATCAGGCGGCCCGTACGGCGTGGCGCGGAATTTTCGGAAGGCATGATTGGAAGAGTCCTGACTTAAACTATGGGATCGAGGGTGTTTGCCCGATCAAGCGAGCCCAGGCAAACACCAAGGGGGCGAACCAAGGTCCGCCCCCTCGCCGCCCCCCTATCAGAAGTTGACCGTCGCGCGGACGCCGTAGGTGCGCGGCGCGCCGATCGTGCGGAAGCTGTAGCCCTGAGTCGGGGCGCCCCCGGTGATCGCGCCGAAGCCGTTCAGCACGTGGACGCTGGACCCCTGATACACCGCATTGTTGGTGATGTTCCGGATGAAGGCCGTCACCGTGAACGCCTCTTGCGGCGCCGTATAGGTGAGGTCGGCGTTCAGCAGCACATAGCCCCGGTCGCGCGAGGCCGGCGTGTAGAAGTCCGCCGACAGGTAGCGCGCGGTGGCTGCCGTCGCGGCCACATTGGCCGCGACCTTGCCTTCGTTCGCCAGCTGGAACACGTGCTGATAGCTCGCGCTGCCAGACCAGCTGGGCGTGCGCGGCAGCGGCGCGCCCGCGCAGTTGATCGGCAACACCGGTGGGACGCCGACGGGAGTAGTCGGCACGGTGCAGAGCGGGCCTGCGGCCAGCGTCGCAACGAGCGGCGCAGGGTAGTTGATCACGAATTTCTTGTACCGCGCCCGGTTGTAGTTGGCGTTGAGCGTCAGCGTGTCGTTGGGCGTGGGTTGCCATACGATATCCGCGGTCAGGCCGCGCGGATCGGCGTCGCCGACGTTCCGGGTGGCATAAGCGATCACGCCCGATTCGGTGAAGCCCAGGGCGGTCACCTGCTGGTCACGATATTTCCAGTAGAAGGCCGACAGGTTCACCTGAAGCGTGTTGTCGAAGAAGCGGTTGCGGATGCCGAGGTCGAAAGCCGTCAGCTTTTCAGGCTCGAACCTGTTGTCATTGGCGTCGAAGCTGTAGAAGAAGCCGCCCGACTTATAGCCGCGGGCTGCCGTGAAGTAGAGCATCGAGGTCGGCGTGACGTCGAATTCGAAGCCGCCCTTCCAAGTCAGGGCGCTATCGTGCCGCACGCCGCCGAGCGGGAAGGGCGACAGCGGGTTGGGATTGATCGACGTGTCGATGTAGAAGCCGCTGAACGACACACGATCCTTCGTATAGCGAGCGCCGCCGATCACGCGAAATTCAGGCATGATGCTGTACGTCGCCTCGCCGAAGAGCGCATAGCTGCGGTTTTCGGCGTTGATGCGGGAATTGGTGTTGAAGCTGTTGATGAAGGCAGTGGCGAAGTCAGCCAAGGGATAGGAGAACTGATCGAAGAAGGTCTTGTCCCGGAAGAAGAAGCCGCCGACGGTCCATTTGAGCACATCCGACTGGTTGCCAAGGCGGGCTTCGAACGTCGTCTGCTTGGTCCGCAGCGGATCGTTGACCAGGAGGAGCCCGATACTGTTGTTTACCGAGCGGACCTTGAGGTCCCGATAGCCGGGGATGACCGTCAGCGTGGCGAAATCGCCCAGCTTGGCGTTCAGTTCCGCGTGCACGCTCCACTGGTTCTGTTCGAACGACACGTCATTGGTGAAGGGGCGGTTCAGCCCGCCAGCTTCCGCGGCGAGAGCCGCGTTGTTGATCGGGTCGGTGATGGAAGTCCAGGCGTCGGTTCCAGGCTGACGCGGGGCCAGCGTGGCGCCTGCACCCCTGCCACCGGTGTGGGAATAATCGCCGAACACGCGCAGGTTGGTCTGCTCATTCGGTTCCCAATAGGCCTGGAGGCGAGCCGACTGGCGGACATCATCGTCCGCGCCATCCGACAGATAGCCTTTACGATCAACGATGTTGAAGGCGCCGCGAACTGCCAGAGTATCGCTGATCGGAACATTTAGCGCGCCTGCCACGCGAATGGCTTCATAATTGCCATATTCGGCGGTGACATAGCCCTTCAGGGTCTGGGTCGGGCGCTGGGTGATCAGGTTGACGGCGCCGCCCGTGGCGTTGCGTCCGTACAACGTGCCCTGAGGTCCGGTCAGCACCTCGACGCGGGCGAGATCATAGAAATTGGGACTGATGCCCATAACCTGCCCGATCGGCACGCCGTCGATGCTGTAGGTGACGGCGGGCTGCGACAGGCCGTTGCCTGCGAAGTCACCGGCGCCGCGAATATTAGTCTGGGTGAAGGGGCCCGCCTGCGAAATGCTGATCGACGGCGTGACGGCGGCCAGGTCGCGCGCTTCGGAAACGCCCTTGCGAACCAGATCGGACGCGCTCACCACCTGGATCGACAGCGAGGATTTCTGGACATTTTCCGCTCGACGCTGGGCCGTGACCACGATTTCCTGAATGCCCTGCTGCGCGGCGGGTTCGCTTGTGTTGTCCTGCGCCGATGCGGCGCCGGAACCTGCCAAGACCAGAGACGCGGTCGCGACAGATGTCAGAAGTTTGAATTTCATTTTTTAACCCTCCCTTTTCGGGCAGCTCTGCCGCCCATCTCCCAAAGTCCGGGGCGCAGGACCTTTACCCTTGCGCCCGCCGTTCAAGCCGCCGTTCGATTTTCATCCCTGGGGAATCGGCGGCACACCTGCTTCTTCGCTGAGCTTTGCAAATTGCCACAGCGCATAGTCTTCACCGTTGGCGAACTCCCGCGTGCCGCCGCTGCGGTCGAAAATCTTGTCGACATTCGCGGCGATCGATTCCGGAGTCAGATTGGGGTCGGTGAACCCCTGGGTCATCGTCAGATATTGATTGCAGACCCGGCCGGCGGCGGTGTTGATGATCTGGCCAGCGACTTCGCAGCTGCGATGCGCAAGCCAGGCGACGACCGGCGAGATGATGTCGGGACGAACATAAGTCTGCCACCATTGCGCCCCCGACAAACGGACCCCGGCATCTTCCCGGCCTTTTTCGCCGGTGAAGAAGTCCTCCATCATGCGGGTATAGGCGAGGACATCAAGAGCATTGCCGTGAATGCCATGTTCCTTCCCCTCCAGCGTGATGGCGCGCGCGAGGCCGGTGACGGCCGTCTTGGCCGCGCTGTAGTGGGCGCTGTTGGGCAGTCCGGCCAGGCCCGCCTGCGAGGAAATGAGAATGACGCGGCCATGTTTCTGCCTGACCATGTGGGGCCAGGCGGCCTGGGTCACGAGGAAGCCGCCGTCGAGGTGCACGGACACCAGCTTGCGGAAATCCTCATAGGGCATTTCGGCCAAGGGCGCGAACGTCACGATCCCGGCATTGTGGACGATGATGTCGATGCGGCCCCACGCGTCGATCGCGGCCCGCACCATCGCCCTTGCGCCGGCGGGCGAGGATACGTCGTTCGTGTCCGCAATGGCTTCACCGCCGGCGGCGCGGATTTCGGCGACCACTTCATCGGCGGGCGTTTCCGTCATGGCGGCGCCGCTCATCGCCACGCCGAAATCGTTGACCACGATCTTCGCGCCACGACTCGCGAGCAGAAGGGCATGTTCCCGGCCCATGCCGCGTCCGCCCCCGGTGATCAGGGCGACTTCACCGTCAAACCTCAACATCCTGTATCCTCTTCCAACATCCCTGTGCCGGGCGACGTTCCTGTCGAAGTGGCGGCGTTCGCCGGGCAGGGGAGCGGCTGAGCGCCAGCCATCCGCATGCTTTTCCACCCACTGGCGCAACCTTTTCCGCTGGCATCGCTGCTCTGGTTCATTATGCCTTCCCGCAGTGCAACGCGAATAGCGGGGAGCCTATTGCCGGTTCCTTACATTGTCAATCGGCTTGCGTAGTTTAATGTTCCGCTCCCGACAGGCGAAGATCATGTCACAACTTGATGATCGGAAGGAGTCCTGCCTATCCGCAAAGTCTCCGGCATAATCATGCGCCTATCCTATACTTGCGCGGCCACGACGACGCGCAAGTCCGAATTGCAGGTCTGCGCGCTTTGCGATCCGCCCTGCGAAAGAAATTTGACATTCCCTCGCCAGCTGCCCGGACGGAAGGGTGCCCCTTCCGTCACGCGCGAACCGGGATCAGGCAGCAACCTGACTATCGATGGCGTGCAGGGCGGCAACGCCTGCCTGCTCGCCTTCGGCGCTGGGATCCGACCAGTCGAATTCGAGCTCGATCAATTCGTCGCCGCGACCATCCTTGATCACCTGGTTCAGGAATCCGACAAAATCGATATTCCCGGTCCCCGGCTCGTTCCGGCCGGGCATGTCGGAGATCTGGATGGGGCCGACATGGTGCAGCGACCTAGCCCAGGCGGTCGACAGGTCGTCGCTCATCATGCTGACATGAGCCGTGTCGAACACCAGCTTCACAGCGGGGTGCGCGACCTCGTCGAGCAGGCGGACGGTGTCGTCGATGGTCTGCAGGAACATGCCCGGGATCACGATCATGGGTTCGATGGCCAGGGTGAGGCCCTGATGCGCAACCCGGTCGCCAGCCCACCGCAATCGTTCGACCGCCGCACTCCACTGGGCCGCCTGCGACTGCTGTTCGTCGCCCATCAGCAGCACGACCAGCGTGGAGGCATTGAGGTCCCGCGCTACGCTGGCCGAATGATCCAGCGCGCCGGCGAGCGGCTGGCGGCTGTCGTCGCCTGACCGCACCCAATGCGGAGCGAGCAGCACGTCCATGGGGGCGAAGACCAGGCCGCCGCATTGCAGCCCGAAGTCGGACAGCGCCTGCCCGAACCGGCCGATTTCGTCCGGGGACTGCGCGGGCGCCCAGGGATGGAAGATGCCCGACATGCCCTGGCCGGCGGCATATTCGACCTGCGCCCGGACGTCAGCGCTGCCGACGCTGGCGAGAAACTGGGGACGCTCGGGCGACAGAAAGCCCAGATGCGAAGCGTAGCGTAGCTTGAATGTGTCGCTCATTGGCGCAGATCCTCCATGATCATCGTCGCCGCCTTTTCGGCCGCCATCATGACCGGCAGGTTGGGGCCTGCGCACATGATGGTCGGGAAGATCGACGCATCGACGACGCGCAGGCCTTCCATGCCGACAACCCTGCAGCGGGAATCCAGGACGGTCGTCTTTTGCGCCGGGTCGCCCATGCGGCAGGTGCCGACGGGGTGCGCGCCGGGGATGGTGCCGAATTTCAATGCCATCTCCAGATTGGCTTCGTCGGCCAGCACCTCCGCGATCGGTTTGCCCGCTTCCTTCAGCAGCCGGTTGCGCAGAGCAGCCGGACCCGACAGGGCGATGGCGCCTGCGACGCTCAGCAACTGGGCCTTGGCGTCTTCCTTCATCAGCGCCATGGCGAGCGGGGTGAAGGCGGGGAAGAAAGCGGAATTGACGAGCGGCGCGACGGCGCTGTCGCCAAGCAGGACATGCATCCGCTTGAGCGAATCCACCATACGCGCCATGTCGCGGGCATCCGACAACAGGTTGAACCGCACTTCCATCTGTCGCGCGGCGTTCAGCTTCACCGACCCGATGGAATAGGCTTTGTTGATCGTCGGGAAGAAGCTCGCCAGCTGGTGGCCCAACGGGTCCCAGGCCAGCGGATTGGGGGCGCGTTCCCAGACGTTGATGAACATGTCGGTTTCGGGGCAGCCCGGGACATGCGAACTGTAGCGCAGCAGCATGGTCGAGGGCGGCGCGACATTCCTGCGCGCCCGTCCCGCCGGCTTCAGATGCGCGGAAAGCAGCAAGATCGGATGGGTTTGAAGATTAGCGCCCACGCCCGGCAGGTCGATCACGGGCCTGATGCCGGCAGCTTCCAGATCGGCGGCAGGACCGATGCCCGAACGCATCAGCAGGGCAGGGGTGTGGAGGCCGCCCGCGCTGACGATGACCTGCCCGGCATGGATCGTCCGGGTCTGACCATCCTGTACGAAGGTGGCGCCGACGGCCCGCTTGTCCTCGGTCAGGATCGTCTGGACTTCGGCATTGGTGATGACGGTAAGGTTGGGGCGCTTGCGGACTTCAGGCGTGAGATAGGCGCGGGCCGAGGAAACCCGCTTCCCGTCGCCAGCATTCATGGGCACCGCGCCATAGCCGTCGCCGGCCTGGCCGTTGATGTCCGCGATTTTCGGCATGCCCATGCGGCCGGCGGCCTGCCCGATTGCCGAGGAAAGGCCGCTCCAGTCCTTTTCCGGGATGCGGTGGATATGCACCGGACCGGAATCCCCATGCTGGTCATTGCGGAAGTCGCAGTCCGTCTCCACGCGCTTGAAGAAGGGCATGACATCGTCCCAGCCCCATCCGACAACGCCCAGCTGCCGCCATTCGTCATAGTCGACCGGCAGTCCGCGCTGCGCGTGCATGCCGTTGACCGACGAGCCGCCGCCAAGGACGCGCGCCTGATTGAAGGGAAGGGCGCCAATGCCGGTGTCGCTATATTCGGCGACCAGTTCCGGCCAGAAAAACTGCGTGCGGCCCATGGTGCGGAACCGGGCGTCGCTGATTGCCTCGGGCTCCTTGCCGTTACCGGTGTCGGCGCCCGCTTCGATCAACGTGACTCGCGCGCCCGAAGCGGAGAGCCGGTTCGCCAGGACACAGCCCGCCGAACCGCCGCCGATAATCAGAATGTCAGTTTGCGGGCTTGTCGCCTCACCGTCTTTCGTCATCAATTGCATCCACCCCTGGGAGGTTCAGCGCTGCGAAGCGGCGTGAGGCCGGCAATGAGTTTATCGAGGGTCGCATCGATCGCGCAACGCCTTTTCCAAACTCTCGCCGGCCTCCCTCCTAGATATTCATCCTATAAGTCTGCGATCAGGCCGGCCAGCTGCCCTCAAGCGGCGGCGCGATGTGCGCGTCCGCGCCCTGCTGCGGCTTGCGGTCCGACAAGATGGGGATCACGTCGCGGATGGCGCGGCGAATCCGGGTTTCCGGATCGGTCCAGACGTCGAGGACATAGCTGCCCTTGGATGCAATGGCGCGCTGCAGAGCCCCATCGATGTCCTCTGGATTGGTGACCCGCTCGCCGTCGACGCCCTGTGCCTTTGCCAGCGCGACGAAATCGGTGCTTTCCGGCAGGTCGACCCAGGGGTTCTGGACGCCCCACAGCTGCATGCCCTGACGGTTCGCATAAAGGCAGTGGTTGTTGTCGATGATGACGATGACCTTGATGCCCCGTTCGGCCAGGGTCGAAAGCTCCATCGCGTCATAGTAGAAGCCGCCATCGCCATGATAGCAGACAACCGTGCGCTCCGGCGCGGCGAGCTTGGCGCCGATGGCGATCGGCAGGCCGGCGCCCAGCGACATGTAGCGCGAGCCCAGCGGCATCGGCGTCATGTCCTTATAATGGAACGACCGGTACATCATGAACGCCTGACCGCCGCTGTCGCCGACCATGATGGTCCCGGCCGGCAGGTTTTCGGCCATGCGGTGGATCAGATAATATTGGTTGATCTTCTTTTCCGAACCGCCGTCGCGGCACAGGTCGGCATGATAATCCAGCCATTCCGCCTTTGCAGCGGCGATCGCGGTGCGGATTTCCTCCCGGCCGACGGGCTTGATATTCTCCGCCGCGACCTTGTCGACCAGCTGCTGCAGCACGGTCTTGGCATGGCCGGTGATGCCCAGGGTCGGCTGGAAGATCTTGCCGAGCTGGTTGGGATCGACGTCGATCTGGATGACCTTTTCCGGCTTCACCATGTTCCACGCGCCGGTGGTCATCTGCGAGAAGGTGGTGCCGATGGCGATCCACAGGTCCGACTTCTGGGCCACGTCGTTGGCGCTGACCCAGCCGAAGGAGCCGACGACGCCGGCGAACAGCGGATGGTCGTCCGAGATCACGCCACGCCCACCCCAGGAGGTGGATACGACGGGGATTTCCAGCGCTTCCGCGAACTGGCGCAACTCTTCGCTTGCCTGGCCCAGATGCACGCCGGCGCCCACGAAGAGAACCGGATTCTTGGCCGAGGCGATCATCTCCAGAACCTTGCTGATCGACGCGTCGGTTGCGGCGGGCGGTTCGGGCAGGGTCAGGGGCTCGGCAGGGCAGGTCGTTGGCTGGACGACGGCCTGGAAGTGGATGTCGAGCACGCTCGGGCCCGGACGGCCGGTGCTGGACGCGAGAACCGCCTGCCGGACGGCGAGCGGAAGGTCATAGGCCGAAACGACCTTGCGCGCATGCTTCGACACGGGCTTGAGCGCGGCGAACAGGTCGCTGGCATCCTGGAGGCCTTCGCGGAAGTCGAGGGCGCTGTCGAGGTTCACGTCCATCATCAGCAGCGGGGTGCTGTCGACCTTCGCCGCGAGCACGGCGGGGGCGGCGTGCAGCGCGCCGACGCAATGGAACAGGCATGCCGACGCGGCGCGGCCCTTCACGCGGTTATAGCCGTAGGAAATGAAGGTGCCGGCCAGTTCCGTGCGCGCGTTCATGTTGGCGAGGTCGCTGATCGCGACTTCATGGATGATCGCGCCGGCGCCGCCGCCCGAATAGCCGATCACCAGCTCCACGTTGGACGCGCGCAGCGCCTCGACAATGGCGGCGGCGCCGCTGCGGGGCGCGGTGGGATGGGCGTCGGCCGCTTCGTTCTGCCGCTCTATGGTTTCCATTCAAACTTCTCCATCGACTAAATCATGTTGCGGTCATCAATGGCCTGGCGGCCATCGAATTCATCCTGGCCGGATGATGCGCCTGCTATGGCGGACACCATGCGGATGCCAGAAAATATGTCAAGATGCTTTCGTATATTCCTGAGAGGCGAATCACCCTCGATGTCTTCCGGAATTCGCCGCAGTCTCGAGATAAAAAACTCTATTTAACCCATCAGTCAGTGATATCGGCACGCGCATCTGCCCAAACTATAGTCAACTTTCTTATCCATCTCGCGCGCTAAAATGCGAGCGCACAACTTCGCGGCGCGCGCAACCATTGGAGTCGCGCGCGGCTCATCATCCGACGGTACCCAATCCTGCAAGCGCCCTTTGCGCGTGCTGATCAACCAAAGCTCAGTGGCTGGAAGGGTCGAAATATTCCGTCCAGCGGATAATCTTGCCCTCGGCAGAGACCTCGAAAACGCCGGCGAGCGCTATCTCGCCCATCGCATTGCCGTCTTCATCGAACAGAGTGTCGAGCCGTTCCGTAAGGACGATCTGGCCGTCTGCCGCGACAGCGACATTCTCGATCTTGACGATCGACGCGCCGGTGCTCGCAACCAGATTGTCCATGAGCGCGATGGCGGCGTCTGGCCCCACGACCGCCTCGACGCCCGGGATGTGGAACACAGTCTCGGGCGTGAACCAGCGTTTGACCGCGACCGAAAAGCCATCCTTCTTGCCGTTGATCTGTTCAAGAAAGCTCAGAACTACGTCCTTGGCTGTGGGCATTAAGCGCTCCTGTAGCGTGTGGGATCAGTGTGTTTCGGACGGCTTCCCGCTCGGCTGGCGACCGGTCGGCGCGAGGGTGGGATCCTGGCGTCTTCGCCGGCGCGCTGCATCGCCGATGAACAGCCCGGGCTCACCCTTGCTCTGCAATCATCGATTCAGTGCGGCGATTTCGGCCTCTGCGGAAAGGCCCAGCGCGTCTTCGTACAGCTTGTAGAAGCGCCGGATCAGGGATTCGAACTTGCGCGCGAAGTGGACGACGCCGGTCTTGTTGTTACGCAGGCCCGTCATGATGCCGTTCAGATTGTCGCAATCCTGGCTGATGAAGGACGCAAAGGAGCCGAGTTCCTTGACCTCCGTGAATTCCTGATCCTCCTTCAGCCAGATGGGCTTGGGCAGTGGCTTGGGCTCGCTTCCCGGGACGACGGGCGTGATGAACATGATCTCCATCAGCGATTTTTCCGGATCGTTGCCATGCGGCAGGAAGCGGTAGATGAGCGGCGCGGCATAACCGGAATAGGGCAGGAAGTTGGGAAAGACCGAGAAATAGAAGACATCGATCATTTCCGCATCGGACACGGATTCGATCTTGTCGCCATAGATCGGGACGAACGCATTGCGGCAGGCCTGGGCATAGGCTTGTCGCGCGGACATGCCTTCGGGCAGGTTCGTGGGACCGTCCTCGTCATCCCAGAATTCGTTCATGACCGGGAAAATCTGGGATTCATCGGGCGTATGGGCGACATAGTCGCTGGTGGTCCCCATCGGCACGATGCCGCGGGCGACATTGCCGTCATATCCGAATTCACTGCACCGGTCGCCGGCATTGCTGATGGCGAATTGCGGGTGGGTGGTGAGGACATGGAAACTTTCCAGGAAGGATTCCTGAAGGGTTTTCCAGTTGGCCGGAAATTCCTTGACCACATGCGCCGTGAGTTCCCGGTCTTTCAGGCCGTAGGGCGCGAAATAGGTGTCGATGGGCCCTAGATAGCTTTCAAGCGATTCCGCTTCCAGATCCGGATTGATGAATATGAACCCGTTCCATTCGCTGACCAGGACTTCCGGAAGGTTGAAATTCTTCTGGTCGATGTCCGGAAATTCCTCCGGGTGAGGGATCAGCACATTCTCGCCATTAAGGTTCCAGGTGAAGCCGTGGAATGGGCATTGCAGCCGGTCAACGCGGCCCGCGCACTGGCGCAGTGGCACACCGCGATGGAGGCAGGAATTCCAGTACCCCTTGACGACGTCCTCGCTCACCCGGACGATCACGAAGCTCAGCGTCGCAACATTGTAGACGAAGGTATCGCCGACATTGCAGACATGCTCCGCGCGGCAAGCCATCTGCCATTTGCGCTTCCAGAGATGTTCAATCTCCAGCTTGTGCAGTTCGGGATCAGTGTACCAGCGCGTTGGGACGAGGGTCGGCCCGTTCAGCTGGCCGTCGCCTGCAAAATTGCGGACATGGTCGGGCACGGGCCTCGAATCGCGGTCGAGAAGCTCCGCATAGGTTTGCGCCTGTTTCTCATGCAAATGCTTGCTGAACATCTTGGCCGGGGCTGCGCTCATCGTGTCTCTCCTGGAATTTCATAAGGGGCGGCTGTCGCCAGGGGCCAAGATCAGGAAGGTGCGCGACGGAACGTCCGCGCCAGGTCGCTGTCCGCAACCCATTTGCACATGCCTGCATCAGCAGTCTTGCGCTCGCCGGATATCCATTCGCCCGTGCGGGTGAACAGTCCCTCGACCCCGTTTCTGCCCACGACGCGCACGGTCCCATCTTCGTTCGAATAATAGGCGGTGCCGCTGAGGGCATGTCTCAACATTGCCATTTTTGCCTCCACTCTCCGGCTTCGGATCCAGGTGCGCGACGCCAACCCGTCGGGCGGTCGCGGAACCATCAGGCGGGTCCGGAGCTGCGAGATGTCCTCCCGCGCTCCCCCTGGACAGCCGAGCTCAATCTTGTCGGCGATGATTATGGATCAGTCGGAAAAAAGGTCAAGTAACTTGCGCATCATCCCGCGACAGCCCATGCGCGCCATTTTGCCTGCCGGTGAGACGACAAGATATCACCAGCGATCCTTGTCAACCTTCCGAAGGACCCATATTCCGGTGCAGAGCCCGGGGCGTCATGCTGCAAAAGAATGGGCGCCGGGCGACCGAGTCGCGTTCAAGCGCGAGGCTCCGCCACATTAAGGCACCGGTATCCGGCAGACAGTCAGTTGGATGGAAAGGCCGAACGAACGTGGATATTTCGATCGATTACCCTTGCAAGGACCAGGGGATAATGGAGGTGAAGCTGGATCGCTCCGCGCGGCGGAACGCCATGACCAGCCTGATGGTCGCCAGCCTGCTCGATCTGTTGGACGGGCCAGGGGTGGAGAATGTGGGGGCGATAGTGCTGTCAGGAGCGGGAAAGGGATTTTGCGCGGGAAGCGACCTGGCGGGCCTCTCCGTCATGTCGCAGGAGCAACGCAGCGACTTCGAGGTCGCGTCGGGTCTCCTGGCGCGGCGGATCATGGCGTGCCCGATCCCGGTCGTGGCGGCGGTGCACGGCTTTGCCATAGGGGGCGGTCTGACGCTCGCTGCCGCCTGCGACATCGTCGTGGCCGATCCGGCCAGCAAATGGAGCCTGCCCGAAGTGCCGATCGGCCTTTTTCCCGCATGGGGCCTGGAGGCGGTCGAGCTGCGGACGGGGCGGCCCATGGCGCGGCGGCTGTCCTGGGGGCTCGACATGCTGGACGGGGTCGCGGCACAGGCCGCCGGCCTGGTCGACGAACTCGCCGACGATCCGTTTTCGCGCGGCCTGGAGATCGCGGGGAAGCTGGCAGCGCTGCCCCGGCAGCAGGCGGCAAGCGTGAAGGATTATTTCGCGGTGGGCCGCACCGGCAAGGATGCCGACGATCACGCGGTCCGTCATTTCACGACCGCCACTCATTCCGACGAGGCGATGGAGACTTTTCGTCGGTTCGGATCGCGCTAAAGGGACCCCGCCAATCCGTCAGCGCGGAATCTGGAAATTGATTTTTTGGAGAAAAAGGTTCAAGAGCTTGACGATTCCTGCCCGGGAGTGGCAACGCCGTTGGGCTGACTTTTGAACGGATACGGCTTAAATGCAAATGGCAACAGCCCTCATGAAACGGATGTACTGGTTCCACGATGCCCTCCAGGCAGCGTTCGAGAGCAATGGCCTGTTCGCCATCACCCGCGCCCAGGCTTTCGTGATCAGCAATATCCTCGCCGGGGAATATAAGGCCAGCAACATTGCGAAAAATCTGGGCGTGAGCCGGCAGGCCGTCAGCCAGACCCTGATGGAGCTGGAGCGCATCGGCTGTATCGAACTGGCGCCCGATCCATCGGACAAGCGATCGCGGATCGTGACCTTGAGCGCCGAGTTCGCCGATCATGGCGAGACCTGCGCGCACATTTTCGATGCACTGGAAGAGGAGCTGGGACGACGCATCGGACAGCGCAAGCTGGTGAATTTGCGGGAAAGCGTGGAAGCCGAGTGGGGCGAGCCGCCGCAAATCGGGAACCTGGCCGCCGCTGCGCCATCGCCCAAGACGGAAGCGATAGCGGAGGAGCGGGAGGTGCCCGCGCGGGGGAGTGCCGCGCCCCGTGCCCGACGCACGCGGTCCTGAGCGACAGCGCGGCGGCGGCTCGCGCCACGTGGCAAGCAGGTCGTGGCGGCTCTGCATGTCGCCGTTGCCGACAGAGTTGAGCGTCACGGATGCCTGCCATATAGAAGGCGGCACCGAGGATTAGTAACCTCAGCTGCGCCGCACATTGCGGAGCAAGCGTCCATTCCGACCGCTGTCGACACGGTTTCAAGCACCGACGGCCGCAACGCAACCTGGGAGTCTTTCATGACGGAGATACTGAACTATCTCGATTACGGGCCGCGTCCCGCCTTTCCGCCGGCCCCGGCGGCCTATCATGAGCGCGCGGCGGCCCTGGCCGCCAAGGTGGAGGGCCGCGAATACAGCTATGGGTCGCACAAGCTGCAGAAGCTTCTGCTGTTTCCTGCGCCCAATCCCACCGGGGAAGTCGTGGTCGCTTTCCACGGCGGCCGTTTTGCCCACGGCTACAAGGAGTGGATGGCCATCCTGGCTCCGGCGCTGAACCAGCGCGGCATCACCCTGGTCTGCCCTGGCAATCGGCTGGTTTCGGCGGATCCTTTCCCGGCGGGCATCCAGGATTGCGCCAACGCGGTGAAATGGACGGCGGAACATCTGGATGAGTTTGGCGGCAAGCGCGACGCGATATTCGTGACCGGACATTCGTCGGGCGGTCATTATGCCGCGCTGCTGGCGTTGCTGCCGGAAGTCACCGGGATTGCGGACATACCACCGATCGCCGGATGCCTGCCCGTGTCAGGCCTGTTCCAGATCGAGAACGGCCAGATCACGCAGCAGATCCTGTTCCCCGCCGGTTCAACCGAGGAGCAATGCAATGCGGTCAGCCCGCTTCTGGCCGACCTGCGCAATGCGCCGCCGTTTCACATCAGCTGGGGGTCCGACGACACGCCCCCCATTCCCGCGCAATCGGCGCAGATGGTCGAAGTCTTGCGCAACGCATCAGTCAAGGTCGAGATGCTGGTCATGGAAGGGGCAGATCATTTCGAGGCTGCGCTGCGGCCGGCAGAGGTCGATGGCGAGTGGATTCGGTCAGTCGAACCCTTCCTGAGACAGAACCGCGCCTGAATTTCAGACGGAGAGAGGTGCGGGCCATGCGCCCGCGCCTCCTTCCCGCACGATGAGGCGCGGTCGGCCCGCGCCCTAGCGGCGCGCTACGTTATAAAGGCGGGCTATAGGGGGCATCGCCTGCCCAGACCCGGCGAAGGAGGTTGGTCAGTTTGCTTCGATCGAGCGCTTGGGGGTTCCAATAGGGCGTCGCCAACGCCTGGTCGACGGCGGGCTCTATCCCCTCCAGCGGCATGCCCAGATCTCGCAGCGCCGGGATGGCGCCGAGTCGCTGGTTCATGTCGAAAAGGGCTTGGGGTGCGCACGCGCCCAATATCGGCTCCAGCGCCAGCAACGCGTCTGGAATCGCCGGCGCATTATAGGCCAGCGCATGGGGCAACAACGCCGTGTGCAGCGGGGCGTGGGGGAGACCGAACAGCCCTCCCAGGACATGGCAAAGCTTATGGTGCAGGGCCATGCCTACGGCGCCCAGGCAGCGGCCCGCCAGGAAGGCGCCGTACAGCGTCTGTTCCCTCGCATCCTGAACGTCATCATTGGTCGCCAGCCGGGGCAGGGCGTTGAACAGCGCGCGGATGGACTCGAGCGCCAGCATGGTAACGACGGGGTTCCTGTCGCGGGCGTAGAGCGCCTCAATGGCATGGGCCATCGCGTTGACGCCGCTGACCGCCGCGACGGACGGAGGCAGCGTCGCCGTCAGTTCGACGTCATAAATCACCGTTTCCGGCAGGATGGCAGGGTCCGACCGGGTAACCTTGCGCCCGTCCTGCGTCTCGCCCAGGATCGGCGTCATCTCCGACCCGGCATAGGTGCTGGGCAGGGCGATCTGGTCCAGGCCGGTTCTCAGCGCGATAGCCTTGCCAAGGCCGATCGCCGATCCGCCGCCAAGCGCGATGATGCCGTCGATCCGCAGGCGCTCGACCTCCGCCATCGCTTCGTCGGTCACGGCTACCGGGGTATGCATGGCCGCGCGGGCGAATATCGTCTGGCACAGTGGCCCGAGTTGGTCGGCAAGACGCGATGCCTCGGCGACCTGACTCGCGGTCGTGACGATCATGGCGCGCGTCATGCCGAGCAGTCCGGCCTCCTGTCCCAGACGGTTTCGCGATCCTGCGCCGAATAGGACGCGCGCGGGCCGGGCCTCGAAAATGAAATCATCCATGCCGGCCTTCGCCTCCCAGTTCCGGTATGTTTCGCGCCGTCCGGACATGTCTCATTCAATCGCGCCGGTGGCAATGGCGACGGTCCCAGAAATTCCGGCCACGGCCCGGATATGAGCGCCGCTAATAGAAGATATGAGATTGGCGATGTTGCGGCCGAAGGGCGACTTCAGACATGATCGGCGGATCGAGTGAGCGGGCAGGGATCCGGTCGCTGCCTTGCATCTTGTCGCTCATCGTTGCAGGCTGAGGGGGCGCCCGGCAGCTGGAGAGGCCGCCGACAACAGGTTGCTGCAGCAGCGCGGCAGGTCGGACAAGCCGGCTCCTTCAGAGTGCGGACTAGAAAAACGGGAGACAATGATGATCTGTGTACTGAGTGCGAGCGGGCGTATCGGCCTTTCGATCGTGAGGGACCTGTCGGCCGGCGGTCACAAGGTGCGGGCCGTCACCCGTTCGGAAGTGCCCAATCCCGATTTCGACCTGCCCGGCGTGGAGACGGTCGTCGGCGACTTTACCGACGAGAGCGCGCTGTCGCGCATCCTGAAGGATGTCGACCAGCTGTTCATCTGCACCCCCAACGCTGCCGATCAGCTGGAAGTGCAGAACCGGATCGTCGATGCCGCGGTAGAGGCCCAGGTGAAGGCGATCGTCAAGCTGTCGGTGTTCACCGCCGAAGAGAATGAACTGTGCCACTTCTCGCGCCTGCACTGGCAGAATGACGAGCGCATCAAGCAGTGCGGCATTCCCTTCACCTTGCTCTATCCCAACACCTTCATGCAGTCGTTGGGCTTGCTGTTCGGTGCCGAAATCCGCGCGCACGGAAGCATGTCTTCGGCGGTGGGGCCGGACAAGACCATCACCATGGTCGACGTGCGCGACGTCGCCGACGTCGCGGCGGCGGTGCTCGCGAAGAATGAGCATAAGGGCGAGACGCTGCTGATCATGGGTCCGACGCCAATCAGCTATTCCGAATGCGCGCGGCAGATTACCGAGCGTATCGGCAAGCCGATCGAGGTCCGCCAGATTTCGGAACGCGAGTCGATCACCTTGCTGCTGCGGGCCGGCATTCCTGATTTCTGGATGGAAGGGATTAAGGATCTGTACCGCATGTATGATCGGAACGACATCAACCCGCTGAGCGACGTGACGCTAAAATGGACGGGGAAGCCGGCGCGCTCCTTCAGCGACTTCCTGGACGATTATCACCATCTGTTCGCCTGAACGGAATGCCCGCCTGATCTGAGACGTCGACCGCCTTCGGCAGGGCGGTCGGCAAGCCTTGACCCAATCGCGCCAGTCGCGCCATAGAGGCTTTGGCGGGCGAGAGGCGCCGGATTTTGGGTGAAACAGCTTTGCCAGAGGAAGGCGGCGCCGGGGAAGGGGCTGCCAACCCACGGACGTCGATGTTCGATATGCTTCAATGGGTGACCGTCGGAGCGAGGGAGGAATTCATCCGCTGCTGCCACCGGCGGTCGATGAGATCAGGCCAGCTGATCTACGGCCAGCAGGATGCCGGCGCCGAAATGTACCGCGTCGTGTCGGGCGCCGTTCGGCTGACAGCCCGGCGTCCCGATGGGACGGAGGCGGTGTTCCTGCTGTTCGGCCCCGGCGACTGTTTCGGCGTAAGCACCCTGGTCGATGGAGAGCAGCGGCCACAGACCGCCGAGTGCCTGACCGACGGCCAGATCGACGTCCTGGACAAGAGTGTTTTCGAACATCTGCTGACCCGGCATTTCAGTTTCGCGCGCGCCGTGATGATCCTGTTGGCGAGGCAGATGCGGGTCGTCAGCCAATATTATGAACTGCACAGTTCCCCAAGCCTGGAGCGACGATTGTCGGTGCGACTGCTGGAGCTCGCCGCGGCGGACCCGGCCTCAGCCGTCGCCGAGCGTCCATCCGTGCACATCGCCCAGTCCGATCTCGCCGCGATGACCAGTACGTCCCGACAGAGCGTCAACAAGGTGCTGCAACAGTTGCAACGCGAGGGCGTCATACGGCTCGCCAATCGCTGCATCGTGATCGAAGACATGGGCGAGCTTCGCATTCGGGCGAGATCGCCGGGGGACTGAGCCCCGATATGCCCGCGATTCCTGTGGGCGGCCAAGCCGCAGCGTTTTGCGAAACTGAGTCACATATGACGCCCACTAATAATAAGGATGAGTGGCGCCCGATTGCGTTGGCAGGCGAAGTAAGCGACCAAAATCGTGGCTGATGCTTCGCGGCGTCGGCTCGAATCAGAGTAAAGATCTGGAGTGGAAGTTGATGGCGCAAGATCCCGAAACCCTGTTCGGTCTCCTAACGCCGTTCAGGAGCAATTTAAACTGTGCATGCTGAGCCCCCGGACCCCGACAGCGTTTTGATCGCGCATGCGGAAGGCTTCATGCGGAGTCATCGCGCGTCGGCCGTGGGCTGAACATTCGCGGGCGTGATGCTGCTCGTTTAATCATGAAAATAGCTGAAAGGTAAGGATATGTGGCAGACCAAGGTCGGAGCAGCCGCCCTGTGTGGCGCTCTCCGCAAGCAATATACGCTGTGCAACCTCCAACCCGGCGAAACCGTCGCCCTGCTGTCCGATGCCGCGAGCGATCGGCAACTGGTCGACGCCGCCTTCGAAGTCGCGAGCGAAATGGGCGCCGTGGCTTATGAGCTGCGCGTGCACAGCGG
>DATEDR010000326.1:0-13729 GCA_035281605.1 Sphingobium sp. | reverse complement strand
GAACGCGCATCATTACGACCAGATTTTCACGGCGCATGGCGTCATCATGATCTTCTTCGTCGCGATGCCGATGATCACGGGCATCATGAACTATATGGTGCCGCTGCAGATCGGCGCGCGGGATGTCAGCTTCCCCTTCCTCAACAATTTCAGCTTCTGGATGACCACTGGCGGCGCGATCATCACCATGATGTCGCTGTTCGTGGGCGAGTTCGCGCGGACCGGCTGGCTGGCCTATCCGCCGCTGTCGGGCATCGCCTACAGCCCGGGAGTGGGGGTCGATTATTATATCTGGGGCCTGCAGGTGGCGGGCGTCGGCACCACCCTGTCCGGCATCAACCTGATCGCGACGATCGTGAAGATGCGCGCGCCGGGCATGTCGATGATGAAGCTGCCGATTTTCGTCTGGACGTCACTGCTGTCCAACGTGCTGATCGTCGCCGCCTTCCCGGTGCTGACCGCCGTGCTCGCGCTGCTCAGCCTCGACCGGTATGTGGGGACGGCGTTCTTCACGAACGACATGGGCGGCAATCCGATGATGTATGTGAACCTCATCTGGATCTGGGGCCATCCGGAGGTCTACATTCTCATCCTGCCATTGTTCGGCGTATTCAGCGAAGTCACCTCGACCTTCTCGTCCAAGCGCCTGTTCGGCTATTCGTCGATGGTCTATGCGACGGTCGTCATCGCGATCCTGAGCTATCTGGTGTGGCTGCACCATTTCTTCACCATGGGATCGGGTGCGAGCGTCAACAGCTTCTTCGGCATCACGACGATGGTGATCTCCATCCCGACGGGCGCCAAGCTGTTCAACTGGCTGTTCACCATGTATCGCGGACGCATCCGGTTCGAGCTGCCGATGATGTGGACGGTGGCGTTCATGCTGACCTTTACGGTGGGCGGCATGACGGGCGTCCTGCTCGCGGTGCCGCCGGCGGACTTCGTGCTGCATAACTCGCTGTTCCTGATCGCGCATTTCCATAACGTGATCATCGGCGGCGTGCTGTTCGGCATGTTTGCGGCGATCAACTATTGGTGGCCCAAGGCGTTCGGCTTCAAGCTCGACCGCACCTGGGGCGTGCGCAGCTTCTGGCTGTGGGTCGTGGGTTTCTGGGTCGCCTTCATGCCGCTCTATGTGCTGGGCCTGATGGGCGTGACGCGGCGCATGCGGGTGTTCGACGATCCGAGCCTGCAGATCTGGTTCGTCATCGCGGCGCTGGGCGCTGTCATGATCGCCGCGGGCATTGCCTGCATGTTCATCCAGTTCGGCGTCAGCATCTGGAAGCGCGAAGAACTGCGCGACACGACCGGCGATCCATGGGACGGGCGCACGCTCGAATGGGCGACCAGTTCGCCGCCGCCGGACTACAACTTCGCCTTCACGCCGGTCATCCATGATGGCGACGCCTGGGCGGACATGAAGAAGCGCGGCTACCAGCGGCCCTTGAGCGGCTATGAGCCGATCCACATGCCAAGCAACACCGGCAGCGGCATCATCATCGCAGGTCTCGCCACAGTCTTCGGCGTCGCGATGATCTGGTACATGTGGTGGCTCGCCGGCCTGAGTTTCGTCGGCATCCTGGCCGTCGCGATCAGCCACACCTTCAACTACAAGCGCGACTATTACATCCCCAAGGATGTGGTCGAGCGCACCGAGGGCGAGCGCACCCGCAGCCTCGCGACGCAGGGCTGAACCATCATGGCAAGCGCACCCACCGCAAATTCCCTTGGCGATCCCGCCTTCCTCGACAAGGACGGCAATCCGCTATTCCATCTGGAACAGGAACCGCATCATCCGGAAGGCTCCAGCACGATGCTGGGCTTCTGGCTCTACCTGATGAGCGATTGCCTCATCTTCGCCTGCCTGTTCGCGACCTATGCGGTGCTGGGCAGCAGCTATGCGGCGGGGCCGGGACCGAAGGACCTTTTCGACCTGCCGCTGGTGGCGGTGAACACGGCGATGCTGCTCTTCTCGTCAATCACCTACGGCTTTGCCATGCTGGCGATGGAAAAGAACAAGGTCGGCGCCACTCAGGGCTGGCTGGCGGTGACCGGGCTGTTCGGCCTCTCCTTCCTGGGCATCGAACTGTATGAGTTCGCCCACCTGATCCATGAGGGCGCGACGCCGATGCGGTCGGGCTTCCTGTCGGCCTTCTTCACGCTGGTCAGCACGCATGGGCTGCACGTCACCTTCGGCACCATCTGGCTGGTGACGTTGATGGTGCAGGTCGCGAAGAAGGGCCTGATCCCCGCCAACCAGCGGAGGCTGTTCTGCCTGTCGATGTTCTGGCATTTCCTCGACGTCGTGTGGATCGGCGTCTTTACCTTCGTCTATCTCATGGGGATGCTGCGATGAGCGCGCACGAACAGCAAGGCCACGGGCCCGACGCCCACGGCCATCATCATGACGACGGCCATGCCCATGGCAGCATGGGCAGCTACATGATCGGCTTTGGCCTGTCGGTGATCCTGACGGCGATCCCCTTCTGGCTGGTCATGACCGGCGTGCTGAACGATCCGCAACTGACGGCGATCACGATCATGGGCTTTGCCGTGGTGCAGATCGTCGTCCACATGATCTATTTCCTGCACATGAACACGCGTTCGGAAGGCGGATGGACGATGATGGCGGCGATCTTCACGATCGTGCTGGTGGTCATCACCCTGTCCGGATCGATGTGGGTCATGTATCACCTCAACCATAATATGATGCCCCAGATGCAGGGCATGTCCGCGCATGACATGAGCCAGATGCCGTGACCGCCCGGCGGCGATCGGCGGGGTTCCTGATCGGCCTGTCGATTGCCGCGGCGCTGGCGGTGGCGGGGCTTACGAGCCTGGGCATGTGGCAGGTGCACCGGCTGGCGTGGAAAAGCGACCTGATCCACAAGGTCGAGAGCCGGATCCATGCGCCGCCAGTCCCCGCGCCGCGTCGAGCCGGAGCCGACGACGCCTATCTGCGCGTATCGGCGAGCGGGCATTTTCTGCATGACCGCGCGACGCTGGTGCAGGCGGTGACGGCGAAGGGGGCCGGCTATTGGGTGATGACGCCGCTGGTGACGGATGCCGGCTTCACCCTGCTGGTCAATCGCGGGTTCGTGCCGCCCGAGGCAAAGGCCCGCTACGACCGTCCGAAGGGCGATGTGCGGGTGACGGGCCTGCTGCGCATGACCGAACCAAGGGGCGGCTTCCTGCGCAGTAACGATCCGGGCGCGGACCGCTGGTATTCGCGCGATGTGGCAGCGATCGGCAGGGCGCGGCGCCTCCCTGCCCCGCTCGCCAGCTATTTTGTGGACTCAGAGGCGGGCCCCTCCCCCGATTCCCTGCCGATCGGCGGGCTGACGGTGGTGAAGTTCGCCAACAGCCACCTGTCCTACGCCATGACCTGGTTCGCGCTGGCGGCAATGGTCGCAGGCGCCTACATTTTCCTGATGCGTCACGAATGGAAAGAAGGCCGGGCATGAAACGTCGCCTGCCCATCAGCGCCCGATGGCTGCCGAGCCAGTGGCCGGCAGACGCCGCGGGCCGAAAGAATATGGCGCTGCTGGTGCAGCTGCGCTGGATCGCGATCGCGGGACAGGTGGCGACGATCCTGTTCGTGCATTGGGCGATGGGGATCAATCTGCCCATCGTCGCGATGCTGCTGGTCGCGAGCGTGGCCGGGGTGGTCAATATCGTGACCTTCGCGGCGCTGCGCCATCGGACGGACGTAGCGCATGTGGAATTGTTCCTGGCGCTGCTGTTCGACGTCATGCTGCTGACCGCGCAGCTTTACCTGAGCGGCGGGGCGACCAATCCGTTCATCTCCCTCTATCTGTTGCAGGTGGCGCTGGGCGCGGCGTTGCTCGACCGGTGGAGCATCTGGGGCATCGTCCTCATGTCCGCGCTGTGCGCGGCAATGCTGTCCTTTGCCTATCGGCCGCTGGGGCTGACCGATGCGCTGGAAGGCCATCTGTTCGACCTGCATATCGTGGGCACATGGATCTGCCTGACCATGATCGCGGTGCTGCTGGCGCTGTTCATGGGGCAGGTCAACCGCAACCTGCAGGCGCGCGAAGCCTTTCTGGCGCGGTTGCGGCAGCAGGCTGCGGAGGAGGAGCATATCGTGCGCATGGGGCTGCTCGCTTCGGGCGCGGCGCATGAACTGGGCACGCCCCTGTCGCAGCTTGCCGTGGTGCTGGGCGACTGGCGCCGCATGCCCGAAATCACGGATCATCCCGCGTTGGTCGAGGAAGTGCAGGAAATGCAGGCGGCGGTGCAACGGTGCAAGGCGATTGTCACGGGTATCCTGCTTTCGGCCGGCGAAGCGCGCGGGGAAGCGCCGGAGGTCACCAATGTCCGCGCCTTTGTCGACGGCATTGCCGCGGATTGGCGCGCGGCCAATCCGGGCATGCCGCTGCGCTGCGATTTCGGCCCGCACGATTATCCGCGCATCATCGCCGATCCGGTGATCCGTCAGGCGATCGGCAATCTGCTGGACAATGCGCGGGAAGCAGGGGCGACCTATATCGACCTGCTGGTCGGGCGCGACAGCAGCTCCCTGAACATCGCGGTGCGCGACAATGGCAGCGGCTTTTCCAAAGAAATGCTGGCCGATTTCGGCAGGCCTTACCGGTCGAGCAAGGGAAAGGAAGGTCATGGCCTGGGCCTTTTCCTGGTGGTGAATGTCGTGCGCAAGCTGGGCGGCAGCGTGAGCGCGAGCAATGGCGCGGACGGCGGCGCATTGATTCTGCTGCGGTTGCCGCTGGGGACGGTCGCGCTGGAGGAGACGGGGCAATGAGCGACGAGCGGCTGCTGGTGCTGGTCGAGGATGACGAGGCCTTTGCAAAAACGCTCAAGCGGTCGTTCGAGCGGCGCGGCTATCGCGTGTTGACGGCGGACAGCCACGAACGGCTCGTGGCGCTGCTGGCGGACCAGCGTCCGGGCTATGCGGTGGTTGACCTGAAGCTGGGGCCGGAGTCCGGGCTAGTCTGCGTCCAGACGCTGCATGCGCATGATCCAGCGATGGTGATCGTCGTGCTGACCGGCTTTGCCAGCATCGCGACGGCGGTCGAGGCGATCAAGCTGGGGGCATCCAACTATCTTGCCAAGCCGTCCAACACGGACGACATCGAAGCCGCCTTCGCCCGGTCGGCGGGGGATCCCTCAACGCCTCTGGCACCGCGCCCCACCTCCATCAAGACGCTGGAATGGGAGCATATTCACGAGGTGCTGAAGGACAGCGACTTCAATATTTCCGAAGCGGCGCGGCGGTTGGGGATGCATCGCCGCACCCTTGCGCGCAAGCTCGCCAAGCGACAGGTGGGATGAGGCGCGCCGCCCCTGCCCTGCGGCTCAGGGCACGCGGAACGGCATGATAACGTGGAACAGCGCCTCGCGCGAGGACACGTTCATTTTCGTATAGAGCTGGCGGACGTGACTGCGGACCGTGTCCATGCTGAGGTCCAGGGTCGCCGCGCATTTTTCGACATTATGCCCCTTGAGCAGCTGCTGCAGGACCCGGTCCTCCGCCTGGCTGATGCCGAAATAGGAGCGGTAGCCCGCATAGCGGACGGCATCGGCATCGGCGCGCCGGCGCAGTTCCAGACCATAGACCCGCTGCTGCGGCTGGCCAGAGGGAAGCTGTCGCATGACGGCGACGACATGGCCGCCGTCCGACGGCATCGCATAGGATTGGACGAAAATCTCCTCCTCCCCCAGCCGCGCCGCTTCCGACGCCAGCGCGCCGGCGCCCGGATTGTGCGCAAGCGTGAGAATGCCGTCCTTGCTTTCGATCCAGCCCCTGGATTCGATCGCCGCCTGCCCCGCGTCATTGGCCCACAGGATGCGGAACTGCGAATCCAGCATGAAGCGGACGGTCGATCCCGACCCCAACCAACCCAGCGCCGCATGCCGCAGCGCCTCCATATGCATGTCCACCCTTGTCGCTCCCCCAGCGATAGGTAATGTTCGATTGAGTTCCTGTCCCATTTTCGAACAGGTCGCCTGCGCGCCGCCCAATCAACTACCTAAAAGATCCTTAACGGCCCGAAAACTTTTCGCGTCACCAATTTTGGTGATGCGAATCGTTATATGCCCAACGTAATAAGCCCCCAACAACGAAATTAACAAAAAGTTAAGAGACAGCAGCTTCGCGGCGGGTACATTCTAACTCAAGTCAAACCTTGGGCACGAGAATATCCACGTCCTGACGTCGCCTATCAATTGCGGGTCGCATCGCAATTCACATGGCCGAGTACGGAGGGACAATGCCCATAGCAAGAAAGACGGCAGCTGCATTAGTCATAACCGCGGCGGTTGCGGGCGTCGGCGGCTGCGGCAATGCTTGGGCATCCGATCTGGTTTATACGCCCAACAACCCCTCTTTTGGCGGCAATCCGTTCAATTCCACCCATCTTCTGGGCGTGGCGAACGCCATCAACAAATATAAGGATCCGACGGCGACGACCAGTTCCGACCCTGCGGCGCAGTTCCTGCGCACCCTGCAGAGCCGGCTTCTGTCCACGCTCGCGACCCAGATCACCGACGTCATCTTCGGCGAGAATGCGCAGGAAAGCGGCCTCATCAAATTTGGCGACCAGGAAATCAGCTTCGTGCGCGGCGTCGATTCCGTGACGCTGACGATCAGCGACCTGGCCAGCGGCTCTGTGAGCGAGATCGTCGTCCCGCTGCTTCAGGGAGCCGGTTAATGCCCTTGTCTTCGCTGCTCCGAACCGTCGGCCTATTGATGGCCGCGACGGGGCTTTCAGGTTGCGCCACTTATGACTCCCGCAGCTGGACTCCACCCGTCATGGCAAAGCCGTCCCAGGCGCAGAACCGGCTTCTCGCCCTGCCTGCCAGCGGCAAGCGCGTCGCCGTCGCGGTCTATGGCTTCACCGACCAGACCGGCCAGTTCAAGCCCACCGACAATGTGCAGACCCTGTCCCGCGCGGTGACCCAGGGCGCGACGTCGATCCTGGTGAAGGCGCTGCAGGACGCGGGCAACCGGCAATTCTTTCAGGTGATAGAGCGCGAACGGCTGGACAATGTGCTGCGCGAGCGCGCGGTCATCCGGGAAATGCGCGCCTCTTATCTGGGCGAAAAGCAGGTCAACCCCCAGGCCCTGCCCCCGCTGCTGTTCGCCGGCCTGCTGCTGGAAGGCGGGATCATCGGCTATGATTCGAACGTGAAGACCGGCGGTGCCGGCGCGCGTTTCCTGGGCATCGGCGGCAATTCGCAATATCGCGAAGATACCGTAACGCTGTATCTCCGCGCGGTGAGCGTCAAGACGGGCGAAGTGCTGACGTCCGTCAACGTGCGCAAGTCGATCGCCTCGGTGGCGCTGGGCGCCAATGCGTTCCGCTATGTGGGGTTCAAGGACCTGCTCGAGCTCGAAGCGGGCGTGACCTTCAACGAGCCCGATCAACTGGCCGTGCAGCAGGCGGTAGAAAAGGCCGTCTATGCGCTGATCGCCGAGGGCGCGATGCAGGATCTGTGGTGCTTCGGCACGACCGACAGCTATGGCGAGCAGATGCTGCGCGACTATGTCGCCGAGCGGGACTCGATCAAGCCCGAACAGGTGGTGCTGCCGACGCGCGCGGATGGCAGCAAGCTGAGCGGCGCCTGCCGCGTCGCGCCGCGCCAGGCTGCGGCGGCGCAGCTTCAGACACGGATCATGCCTGCTCCCGCACCCGCGGGAGCCCCGAACCTGCGCACACCGATCGTGCGCGCGCCGGTCGGAATGTGAAGGAATGATGAGAGAATGACTTAAGAATTGGGCTGGTCCGCCAGCGGCAGTGATTGGCGTCAAGACGCTGACGGACCAGGTGGACAGGTTTGCGGAAAACCCGTCCGGATGTGAGTGAGGACACCCACGCCACGATAGTGGCACAGATGCGCGTTCAGAGGCAATCGCCTCTGCCGAAACCCGGCTGCGCATCTGGTCTATTCCTACATCCCTTATTTTCCGCCGGCTGCCCTTGAGGCCGGGCAGAGCAGCCGAACCGTCCGGCCACAACAGGGTGCCGCCATTTCGGCGGCACTTGGGGGGCCTTCGCGCCCCTTTAGGGAGAATGTGGGATGAAGAAGATTCTTTTGACGGCGGTGTCGGCGCTGGCGCTGACCACCGTCGCGCATGCGAACAACTCGACCAGCTCGATCACGCAGAGCAACACCGGCAACAACGCCGATGTGAACCAGGTCGCCACCACCACCGGCGGTGTGTCCACCATCAACCAGTCGGGCGCGGACAACATCGCCAAGCTGACGCAGAAGGATGACGCTTCGGGCACAACCCCGGGCCAGACGTCGAACATCCAGCAGTCGGGCAGCAACAACTCGGCCATCGTGACGCAGACGCTGGAAAGCGCTCTGACGCTGACCAAGAACGCTTCCACCGTGATCCAGTCGGCCAATGGCAACGTTGCGACGGTCAACCAGAAGGACGACGGCCAGACCTCCTATGTGGAACAGGCGAGCGTCGGCAACACGGCCACCGTCACGCAGGGCAAAGCCGGCGTTGGCGAAGCTGCTTGGGAAAACAGCTCGACCATCTATCAGGGCGGCACCGGCAGCCATGACGCGACCGTATCGCAGACCGGTCATAACAACAGCAGCTCGATCTCGCAGATCGACAGCAACCATCTGGCCGACGTGAGCCAGAGCGGGAACTACAACGTCTCCAGCGTCAGCCAGGCGGGAAATAATAACTTCTCCTACACCACGCAGGGCGGCAACAACAACCAGGCCTACACCACCCAGACGGGCCTCGACGGCAGCATCTCGACCATCACGCAGGACGGCAGCGCCAACCTCGCGTCGGTCGTCCAGACCGACGATGGCGACAACCTCTCCAACCCGCCGCTGAACAACTCGACCATCACCCAGTCGGGCAACGGCAACAAGGCGACCGTCGACCAGAATGCGCAGACGGCGATCATCGACAACAACTCGACCATCATCCAGTCGGGCAACGGCAACAACGCCAGCCTGGCTCAGAAGGATGACTCGCAATATTCGCTGATCGAACAGACCGGCAACGGCAGCACCGCCGCGGTCGTCCAGGGCCAGCTGCAGTCGGGCACCGACAACAGCTGGGGCAACACGTCGAGCGTGTCGCAGAGCGGCAACACGCAGTCGGCCTATGTCGAGCAGGTCAACCTCAGCGGTTGGTCGGACATCGACCAGTCGAACGGGCTGAACAGCGCCACCGTCCTGCAGTCGGGCAACAATGCAACGTCGGATGTTGATCAGACCGGTTCCGACAATGACTCCTTCGTCAACCAGTATGGCGTCAACGCCGATGCAGACGTGTTCCAGAGCGGCAATCTGAACCTGTCGACCATCCTGCAGGGCGGCACCGGCAACTATGCCAGCGTCACCCAGACGACGAACGGCAACAGCTCGTTCATCGACCAGACTGGCGCCAGCAACCAGGCCTACGTCGCACAGTAAGCCCGTTCCCGTCCGGGCCTCTCCTGAGGCCCGGACATCCTTCAAGGGGTAAGATCCATGAAAAAATTTCTTCTGAGCGCTGTGTCCGCCATGGCTCTTGCCAGCGCCGCCCAAGCCGACACCTCCACCAGCAATATCACCCAGTCCGGCAGCACGCAGAATGCGAACGTCACGCAGACGGCCGCAGTCAGCTCTGACTCGATCATCGTCCAGAGCAACGCCAACAACAAGGCGAGCGTGACCCAGAAGGGCGCCGACAATCTGTCGAACATCGCCCAGTCCGCCAACGGCGCCAAGGCGACCGTGAACCAGGACAGCAGCGTCGACGCGCCGACGAGCAACAACCCGACCAACGCATCCGTCATCACCCAGACGGCCGCCTCGGTCGCAGGCGTGACGCAGACCGGCGAAGGCAATGCGTCCTATGTCGACCAGTCCGGCGTCGGCTCGACCGCGACCGTTCTTCAGCTGAATGCCAACCGCCCGACCCCCGGCGCCCCCAACCGCGTCAACACCGCGTCCATCGATCAGGATGCCGACGGCGCCAGCGCGACCATCGACCAGAACGGCGAAGGCGGCTCCTCCTACATCGTGCAGACCGCCGGCGCGGATGGTTCGGTCGCCTCCTCGACCCAGTTTGGCGAGGACAATGGTTCGAACATCACCCAGTCGGGCGCCAGCAACATCGCCACCGTCTATCAGCAGTCTGGCCCCGGCAGTTCGGGCAATGGCAGCTATTCGGCGGTGAACCAGAGCGGCAGCTTCAACAATGCTGACGTGTATCAGCTCGGCGCCGGCAACGGTTCGACGGTCACCCAGGACGGCGTCGGCGGCGCCGTGAAGGTTCGCCAGACCGGCTCGGCAAACTATTCCAGCGTTCAGCAGACCGCGCTCGGTTCCAGCGGCGTCGACGTCAAGCAGAACGGCCAGGGCAACGGGTCGCAGGTCGTCCAAGCTTCAGCGGCTTCGCAGGTCACCGTCAACCAGGACGGCAAGGACAACCGGTCGTTTGTCACCGAAATCTCCGCCCTCTCGTCGGTCGGCGTGGAGCAGGATGGCGAAGCGAACTATGCCAATGTCGGGCAGCTGACGGTCGGCGGCTTTGTCAACGTCAAGCAGGATGGCCTGCGCAACAGCGCGACCGTCGGCCAGGCAGGCGGCGGCGTTCTGGTGGACGTCAACCAGAAGGGCACCGACAATGTGTCCGACACGCAGGAAATCGGCGCGGCTACGGCGGTATTCGTCAAGCAGGACGGGCTCAAGAACCAGTCGCAGGTCGGCCAGATCGGCACCACGGCGCTTGTCGACGTGAACCAGAAGGGTGACCGCAACCTGTCGACCGTCGGCCAGGCGAGCAACCTGGACTTCGACGCGCAGTTCAGCATCGTCGACGTCGACCAGATCGGCAACGACAATGGCTCGTCGGTCGTTCAGGGCGGGCTCGACCAGCGCGCCTATGTCCAGCAGACGGGGAATTTCAACATCTCCTCGATCCAGCAGACCGGCAGCGACAATCTGGCGGATGTCGATGTCGTCGGCAGCAACAACGGCTCGATCATCCAGCAGGGTGGCGCGACCAACACGGCATCGCTGACGGTAGACGGGTTCCTGAACCAGTCGGCGATCTACCAGAACGGCACGGCCTTGAAGGCCGACGTGACCCAGACCGGCGACAGCAACGCGTCGCTGATCGATCAGTCGGGCAACGCCAACGAGGCCGTCGTTCTGCAGGCCACGAACTTCAACAGTTCGGTCATCAGCCAAAGCGGCACCGGCAACTTCGCCAGCGTCAGCCAATAATCACCCCACGGATGGCGGCGGGATGCCCTGGGGCATCTCGTCGCCATTCGGCCTTTTCCCCGGCTCCCGAACAAAGGTGTGCGCATGAAGATGATTATCGCCGCGCTGGTTACAGCACTAGGCCTGACGACATCGGCTCATGCCCAGTCCAGCGTGACGGCAACGAACCGGGGCAATGGCAATCACATCCTGATCGATCAATCCACCGCCAATGCAGGGACCGTGGACATCGACCAGATCGGCGATGGCAACGGAATTTCCCTGAAGCAGGCGGGCATCGGCCAGGGCGCCGTCATGCGGATCACCGGCAGGGCCAACCAGATCGAGGCGCACCAGCAGGGCCCGGGCAGCAACATGCTGGCGCTGACCGTCGAGGGGCAGGATAATAGCAGCCGGCTCGACCAATTGGCGCTCGCAGGTGGCAGCAATGCCATGGTGGTGGGCCAGTGGGGCGACGGCAACAGCGCCCAGGTGGCGCAGACCGCTTATGCCGGCGGAAACACGCTCAGCCTGCAGCAAAACGGCCATGACAATATCGCTTCGCTGGCGCAGAATGGCGACGGCAACAATCTGGCGCTGACGCAGAATGGCGATGGCAATTCGGCCGCACTCAGCCAGACCGGTAACGGCCTCGGCTTTGCGCTTACCCAGTCGGGCGGGGCCAGCATCACCGTGACGCAGACGGCGCCTTGAGAACGACATGACTCCGCTTGGCCTGACTTTCTGGATTCTTTTGCAGGGTGCTGCCGGGGGAACGCCGTTGCCTTCCCATGCCGATACCGACATCGATCAATTGGTCGAAAAGCAGCCCGCCCGCCCAGACGTTTCCGCTCCCAATGTGGCCGCGGCCAAGGGCAATGATCCCGCGACCGTCCAGCAGTTGCCGTCGACGCTGGAAGCGTCCGCCGAGCATGGCAAGGGCGAGGGAACGCTGATTCGCGGCGACGACCGCAAGACCTTGGCCGGCGAAGTGGCGCGCGCCGCGGAAATGCTGCGCCAGCGGGGCCAGCAGCCGACGCCCGAAGCGCTCGCGCGCGAAATCGGGCCAGACGCACTCGCCACCTTTCTTAACCAGGACCCCTCCGCGCTGGACAGCTACTCCACCCCCAAGGAGGATGCCGGTGCCGCGCCGCTGCCGCCAGGCAGCGACGGCACGGTGGTCATCCTGCCGCCGGCGGGGGGCAGCTGAACCATGGGGGTGCGGCGCAAATCTCTCTTCCTCTGTCTTGCGGGGATCATCATGGGCCAACCGGCCGAAGCCACTGAAGCCGCGCCGTCGCAACCCGTGTGGATGGACGTCCATCGTCAGGGAGAGCAACTTGTCGTGTCGGTCCTCGCCGCCTGGCCGGAGGACATCGGCGTCGCCGTCAAGCTGGACCTTCTGGGCGGATCGCAGCTGCACACGGCGAACCGCGCCAATCTCATCGCCGGACAGCCGCCGGTGATCCTCAGCCGCGCCACGATCGATGCGCGCCATCCCTGGACGGCGAAGCTCAGCGTGACCCCCGATCGCGGCGAATCCTATGTCATCGAGCGCAGCGACCGGGATTGAGGTGCGCCCCCGCGCCGCGCCCCTGTATCTCCCCAACAAGGTGCCCCCTCCTCGTTGACGAGAGGTGGAACAGCCGCTAATCCCCGGCTCAGCGCGCGGGTGTAGCTCAATGGCAGAGCAGAAGCTTCCCAAGCTTACGACGAGGGTTCGATTCCCTTCACCCGCTCCAGCTGAAAAACTGACTTTCCGTTCACCGCCTGTCACTGGCAAGGCAGACCAATGGTGCAGAGATGGCCGCCGCCTCGATCGCGACGCCACATACGGCATCGCGGCCGGGATCGTCGCCGCATCCATGAGCGCGCGCGGCTTGTCGATCTTCCAGTTCCCGTCTGGATTTCCGGCCAACGCGCGAACCGCCCCATCATCCGCAATCGTCCAGTGGTGAAAAGCATCGAGCGCTTGATTTCGGCGATCGATTGACCAACCCGTCTCTTTCGCTCACGGCTCGAATATATGTCTCGCGTTGGCATGCTGCTTACATCGCAAAGCATCGATCACGCCCGCGCCCGAAAACATCCCACAAATTCGGCAAGTATTTAAAGCACATATGCGATGCCGCCCGAGGAGGCGTTTCAGCAGTGGAACGATGGGCGGATCGGGGTGTTTTGCACTTCTCGAGAATATAGAATGTCTTACGGGGATCATATGAATAAAGCGGCGCCGGAGGATTCTGGGAACCGGTTTGAGCTGCTCGTTCAAAGCGTCACAGATTATGCAATATACATGCTGTCGACGAACGGCATCGTCATCAGCTGGAATGCCGGGGCACGGCGGTTCAAAGGCTATAACGCCGATGAAATCATTGGCGAGCATTTTTCCCGCTTCTACACGCCCGAAGACCAGGCCGCCGGGATCCCCGCGCTGGCGCTTGAAACGGCCGAACAGGAAGGGCGGTTCGAAGCGGAAGGCTGGCGCGTTCGAAAGGACGGCTCGCGCTTCTGTGCC
>DATEDR010000325.1:0-5403 GCA_035281605.1 Sphingobium sp. | reverse complement strand
GCATGATTTCCGCCCCGACTATCGCCTGCTGCGCCCCTTGCTGGACGAGTTTGGCCTGGTGCCGCGCCTTGCGCTCACCGCCACCGCCGACGCCCACACGCGCGAGGATATCCTCGTCCAGCTCGGCATCCCGCATGACGGCATGATCATCGCGGGCTTCGACCGCCCGAACATTCGCTATGCGGTACACCCGCGAGATGGTCTGCCGCGCCAGCTGGCCGACCTGATCGTCGGCAGCCAAGGCCCGGGCATCGTCTATGCGCCCACCCGCGCCGCGACCGAGAAGCTGGCTGAAACGCTCGCCCGGACTGGCCGTCCGACCCGCGCCTATCACGCCGGACTCGATCCCGCCGTCCGGGCCGCCAATCAGTCGGCCTTCATCGCCAGCGAGGATATGGTGATGGTTGCGACTATCGCCTTCGGCATGGGCATCGACAAGCCGGACGTGCGCTTCGTCGCCCATGCCGGCCTCCCCAAGTCGATCGAAGGCTATTATCAGGAATCGGGCCGCGCGGGCCGCGACGGGGAACCCGCGCAGGCGCATCTCTTCTGGGGTTCCGAAGATTTCGCCCGAGCCCGCCAGCGCATCGCCGAGCTTGATCCCGCCCGTCAGCAGGGGGAGCGAACGCGCATCACCGCGCTTGGCGGGCTGGTGGAAACCGGCACCTGCCGCCGGGCCATCCTGCTGCGCCATTTCGGCGAGCATCCGCCCGCCACCTGCGGCAATTGCGACAATTGCCTGAGCCCGCCGGCCAGCATCGATGCGACCCAGACCGCGCAAAAGCTGCTTTCCGCCGTCTACCGCACCGGGCAGAGTTTCGGCCTGGGCCATATCGAGCAGGTGCTGACCGGCGCCGTCACCGACCGCATCCGGGAGCGGGGCCACGACAAGATCTCGGTCTATGGCATCGTCGATGGTGAGGAAACGGCGCTGCTGCGTCCCGTCTCGCGCGCGCTCCTCGTCCGCGACGCGCTTCAGACCAACGACCATGGCGGCCTCGAACTTGGTCCCAACGCCAGGCCGATCCTGCGCGGGGAGGACGCGGTCAGCCTCGTCCTGCCGCCGGCGCGCGAACGCCGCCGCAAAAGCGCCCGCAACGGCAATGCGCAGAATCCGGTCGGCGATCCGCTGTTCGACGCGCTGCGCGCCTGCCGCCGCGAACTGGCGCAGGAAGCCGGCGTTCCACCCTACGTCATCTTCCACGATTCGACCCTGCGGGAGATGGCGGAACGGCGGCCCGCGACGCTCGCCGAACTCGGCAACGTCAGCGGCGTAGGACAGCGCAAGCTCGATGCCTATGGCGACGCGTTCCTGGCAGCCATCCGCCCCTTTGCATGAACCCCCTTGAATCCCCGGTGCGCCAAGCGCATGGCACCTCAAAAGGAGTCCAGCCCATGTTCCGCCAGCTTACGCCCAACCTGTATGTGTCGCCGCAGATCACCGTCGATCAGGTGGAGGAAGCGAAGGCGCTGGGCGTGACCGTCATCATCAACAATCGTCCCGATGACGAGGAGCCGGGCCAGACCAATGGTGCCGCGATCGAAGCCGCGGCGCAGGCTGCCGGCATCGCCTACAGCGCCGTGCCCGTCGCGCATGGCGGCTTCGCGCCCTGGCAGCTCGACGGCATGGCTGCCGCGCTCGGCCAGGCGGGGGACGGCAAGATACTGGCCTATTGCCGGTCCGGCACGCGCAGCACGCTGTTGTGGGCATTGACCCGCGCGCGGGCGGGCGATCATCCGGCGGCGCTGTCCGCGCAGGCCGAGGCCGCAGGCTATGACCTCACGCCGGTCCGCCAGATCATGGACGCTCTCGCCGCAGGTTGATGCCAGCGGAACCCGACCATTTCGACGCCATCGTCCTGGGCGCTGGCGGCGCCGGCCTCATGTGCGCGGCGACGGCAGGGCGGCGCGGGCGGCGTGTCCTCGTCATCGATCACGCCGATGAGGCGGGAAAGAAAATCCTCATCTCCGGCGGCGGTCGCTGCAATTTCACCAATATTCACACTGCGCCCAACCGCTATTTGTCGGCCAATCCGCATTTCGCCAAGTCGGCCCTCGGCCGGTACGCGCCCGCCGATTTCCTCGCCCTGGTCGAGCGTCATGGCATAGCCTGGCACGAAAAGACGCTGGGCCAGCTGTTCTGCGACCACAGCGCCCGGCAGATCGTCGCGATGCTGCTCGACGAATGCGCCGCCGGTCAGGTCGTGATCCGTCTCGGCAATGCCATATCCGCCGTCAGCCATGCCGACGGTCGCTACCGCGTCACCCATGGCGACCGGCTAGCCACCGCGCCCGCGCTCGTCATCGCGACCGGAGGTCCCTCCATCCCCAAGATGGGAGCGACGGGTTTTGCCTATGATCTCGCGCGCCAGTTCGGGCTCAAGGTGGTCGAACCCCGGCCCGCGCTCGTCCCGCTGACGCTGGGCGGCGAGGATGTGCTGTTCCGTTCGCTGTCCGGCGTGTCGACCGACGTCATCGTCCGCCACGGCAAGACCAGCTTCCGCGAAGCCGCGCTCCTTACCCACCGCGGCCTGTCGGGCCCCGCCATCCTGCAGATTTCCTCCTACTGGCGGCATGGCGACCCGATCATGCTCGATTTCCTGCCGGATCAGCCGCAAGGCTGGCTGACGGACGCCAAGCGGTCCAGGCCGCGCCACCCTTTGGCAAGCCTGCTGCGCAGCCATCTGCCCGATCGGCTTGCCGACACGCTGGCGGAGCGGCTGGCCTTGCCCGGAGACATGGGCAATATCCCTGACCGCCGGCTGGAGGAGGCCGAGCGCCGCCTGTCCGCCTGGCCTTTTACCCCCAACGGCACGGAAGGCTTCGCCAAAGCCGAGGTCACGATCGGCGGCATTTCTACCGCCGAACTGTCCTCCCAGAGCATGGAGGCCCGGCGCGTCCCCGGCCTTTACGCCATTGGCGAGGCGGTGGACGTCACCGGCTGGCTGGGCGGCTATAATTTTCAATGGGCCTGGGCCAGCGGCTGGGCGGCGGGGCAGGCGCTTTAGCGGCAAGGGGTGGGCGAATGACCCTTGCCGGTCACCCGCATTCCACCGTCACATGCTCCATCCGCGGCAGGGCGCGCACCCGTTCGCGCACCGCCGGGACATTCGCTCCCGCAGCCAGGCTGACGATCGCGGCATGGGCGTGGGGGCCGATCCGCCAGACGTGCAGGTCGCGGATGATTGCCCCCTCGGCCTCCGCCAAGGCCTTGATCCGGGCCGTCAGCGCCGGCTCGGCGGTGTCCAGCAGGATGGCGGCGGTATCGCGCATCAATCCCCAGGCCCAGCGCGCGATCACGACCGATCCCAATATGCCGACCGCAGGGTCGAGCCACCACCAGCCCATATAGCGCCCGGCCAGCAGCGCCGCGATCGCCAGCACCGATGTCAGCGCGTCTGTCAGCACATGCACATAGGCGGCGCGCAGATTATTGTCGGCATGTTTATGCTGATGCCCATGTCCATGCCCATCCGCATGCCCATGATCGTGGCTATGATCATGGCCCAGCAGCACTGCGCTGATCAGGTTGACGACGAGGCCGATGACCGCGACCAGCGTCGCCTCCCCAAATCTGACGCTCACCGGGTCGAACAGCCGCATCACCGATTCAACCGCGATGAACAGCGCCATGACGCCCAGCATCAGCGCGGAAGCAAAGCCGGACAGATCGCCGACCTTGCCGGTCCCGAACGTGTAGCGCGGATTGCGCGCGTGCCGCCGCGCATAGGCATAGGCGACCGCCGCCACCGCCAGTGCCCCGGCGTGGGTCGCCATGTGAAACCCATCGGCCAGCAGCGCCATCGACCCCGTCAGCCAGCCGAAGACGATCTCCACGACCATGGTCGTCGCGGTCAGCGCCACCACCCACAGCGTCCGCCTGGCATTCTGGTCATGCCCGGCGCTCAGGTAGATATGGTCGAAATAATGCTGTTCTTCCTCGACCTGATCCGGTGAGGGCAGGGCCTGCGCCGGCCCATGATCGTGAAGCGCGCGATGCTCGCCATGATGGTGATGATGTCCGTGATCGTCATGCATGGTCATTTGCCGTACCGCCGGATCAGAGCCAGCATTTCCTCTGCCGCGTCCTGGCGCTCCTCGTCGGTCAGCCCGGGGCGGGCGACATGATCGCGCATATGCTGCTCGATCAGTTCCTCCATCAGGCTGCCGATGGCGCCGCGCACGGATGCGACCAGTTGCAACGTCTCCGAACAGTCCGCCTCGCCCAGCAACTGGCGTTCAACGGCGCCCACCTGCCCGGCGATCCGCCGCACGCGGGCCAACAGTTTGTCTCGATCCACGACGATATGCATAGGATACCCCCCTATACTATAATCTCGGTCGCGGCAAGATTGGTGATTCAGCCTTTCCGTCGCCTCCTTCGCTCCCTATCAGGATCGGATGGCGAACGGCATCGACTGCGACCTGGCAATAGTGGGAGGCGGTCTTGCCGGCAGCCTTGTGGCGTTGGCCTTCGCGCGCCTTCGTCCGGACGTTTGCCTGGTGCTGATCGAACGGGACGGGACGCTCGGCGGCAATCATATCTGGTCCTTCTTCGATGGCGACGTCGGCGCGCGGGACCGCTGGCTGATCGACCCGATGATCGCCCATCGCTGGCCGCAGGGATATGAGGTGCGCTTCCCGGCCTATCGGCGGCGGATCGACACGCCCTACAACAGCATGACTTCCGCAGCCCTCGACGCGCATGTCCGGCAGATATTGGGCGACAGGGTGGTGACGGACGCTGCCGTGCAGTCCGTGGAGCCGCAGCGGATCCTTTTGGCCGATGGCAGGACGGTCACCGCCCGGGCCGTCCTCGATACCCTGGGAGGGCGCGATTTTGCGGCGCTGAGATGCGGGTGGCAGAAATTCGTCGGCCATGCGCTGCGCCTGCGTGCGCCGCACGGCGTCGACCGGCCCGTGATCATGGATGCGACGGTCGAACAGATTGACGGTTACCGCTTCATCTATCTGCTCCCCTGGGATGACCAGACGCTGTTTGTCGAAGATACCTATTATAGCGATGGGCCCGAGCTGGATATTCCCGCGCTCGACGCGCGCATCGCGACCTACGCTGCCGGGGCGGGATGGGATGTCGAAACGATCCTCCACCGCGAAAGCGGCGCGCTGCCGGTCGTCCATGGCGGTGACTTCGACCGCTTCTGGCCACGGGAGGATGGCATTGCCCGCGGCGGCGTCCACGCAGGGCTCTTTCACCCGATGACCGGCTATTCCCTGCCCGACGCCGTGGCCTTCGCCCTCTGGGTCGTGGATCAGCCGCTGGAAGGACTTGCCGCCGCGACCCGGGGCAGGGCCGCTGCCCATTGGCGGGCAGGCCGCTTTTATCGCCTCCTCGCCAAAATGCTGTTCCATGCCGCCACGCCCGAGAATCGCTGGCCCATC
>DATEDR010000324.1:0-4550 GCA_035281605.1 Sphingobium sp. | reverse complement strand
GATCGCCTTTTTCGCGATTGCGGTCAGCGCATCATCGGTAAAGCTGAGTTCGACATTCTCCATGTCGAACAGTTTGCCATATTGCTTCACCAGCGCGTTCTTCGGCTCGACCAAGATCTTGACCAGAGCGCTGACGTCCAGATCCTCCAGCGTCGCGATCACGGGCAGACGGCCGACAAATTCGGGAATCAGGCCGAACTTCAACAGATCTTCCGGTTCGCTCTGCCGCAGCAGTTCGCCGGTCTTGCGCTCTTCCGGCGCGGCAACATAAGCGCCGAACCCGATCGACTTGGCTTCCAGACGGTCGCCAATGATCCTTTCCAAGCCAGCGAATGCGCCACCGCAGATGAACAGGATGTTGGTCGTGTCGACCTGAAGAAACTCCTGCTGCGGATGCTTGCGGCCGCCCTGAGGCGGAACCGACGCGGTCGTGCCTTCCATCAGCTTGAGCAGCGCCTGCTGCACGCCCTCGCCCGACACGTCGCGCGTGATGGAGGGGTTCTCCGCCTTGCGGCTGATCTTGTCGATTTCGTCGATATAGACGATGCCGCGCTGCGCCTTCTCGACATTATAGTCGGACGCCTGGAGCAGCTTCAGGATGATGTTTTCCACACCCTCGCCGACATAGCCTGCTTCCGTCAGCGTCGTGGCGTCGGCCATGGTGAAGGGCACGTCGAACGTCTTGGCCAGCGTCTGGGCGAGCAATGTCTTGCCGCAGCCGGTCGGACCGACGAGCAGGATGTTCGACTTGGCCAGTTCCACCTCACCCGGCTTCGAGCCGTGATTGAGCCGTTTGTAATGATTGTGGACGGCGACTGAGAGAACACGCTTTGCCCGGTTCTGGCCGATCACATAATCGTCCAGCACATCGCAGATTTCCTGCGGGGTGGGAACGCCGCCATCCTTCTTGCCGACGAGACCGCCCTTGGTCTCCTCGCGGATGATGTCGTTGCACAGTTCCACGCACTCGTCGCAGATGAAAACGGTCGGCCCCGCGATCAGCTTCCGCACCTCATGCTGCGACTTGCCGCAGAAGGAGCAGTAAAGCGTGCTTTTAGAATCGGAGCCCGTAAGCTTAGTCATTCGCCAATCTTTCCTCCCTGCCCTGCCCCGAAAGCCGTGCCAAGCGAGGGATATTCTGGTCCAGGATCATCCTAGACCGCGACGCGCCGGTTTCACAAGGGGAGAAAGCAGCGCGCGCGGTAAAGATCCAACTTAGGCTTCCGACGCGTCCGGGGCGGTCGGACGCCGGTCGAACACTTCGTCGACCAAGCCAAACGTCTTGGCCTCTTCCGCTTCCAGGAACGTGTCGCGGTCCATCGCACGCTCGATTTCCTCCAGCGGGCGACCGGTATATTCCGCATACAGGCCATTAAGGCGCTGGCGGATGCGAAGGATTTCCTTGGCCTGGATTTCGATGTCCGACGCCATGCCCTGCGCGCCGCCCGAGGGCTGGTGGATCATGATGCGCGCGTTCGACAGCGCGATGCGCTTGCCCGGTTCACCAGCCGCGAGCAGGAAGCTGCCCATTGACGCAGCCTGGCCGATGCAGACGGTGCCGACCTGTGGACGGATATATTTCATCGTGTCGTGGATCGCCATGCCGGACGTCACCACCCCGCCAGGCGAGTTGATGTACATCCAGATGTCCTTCTTCGGATTTTCCGACTCGAGGAACAGCAGCTGGGCAACGATCAGCGAGGCCATGTGATCCTCTACCTGGCCGGTCACGAAGATGATCCGTTCCCGCAGCAGGCGCGAAAAAATGTCGAAGCTGCGTTCGCCCCGATTGGACTGTTCGATGACGATGGGGACCAGCGCGGCCATGGGATCGGTCATGATGTCGGTCATTTTGCTCTTTCAGTGAGTGCTTTTGCCCGCCACTACATCGGCACAAAAGCCAGATGGTTCAAGGGGTCGCGTGACCCTTCAATCGCATGCGGCGAAATCGGACGGCGCGCGGAAGCCCAGATAGGCGAGCCGGCGCACCTCCCGCCGACCCCGGACGACCGTGTCAAGGATGAGGCCGCACATGGCCGAAAGGGTCGCGAGAATCATGAGGCCAGTCACCAGGATCGCCGTGGGGAAGCGCGGCACGAGCCCCGTGTCGATATAGGTGAGGATGAGCGGCGCGGCGAGGACCAATCCCGTCGCAGCCAACGCCGCGGCAATGAGGCCGAAGAACAGGATCGGCTTTTCGATGCGATACAGCGTGAAGATCGTCCGCAGGATGCGCCAGCCGTCGCGATAGGTGCTCAGCTTGCTGACCGATCCTTCGGGCCGGGCGCCATAGGCGGTCACCACTTCAGACACGGGCATCGCGAGTTCGAGCGCGTGCACGCTGATCTCCGTCTCGATCTCGAACCCAGCCGAGAGGACGGGGAAGCTCTTCACGAACCGGCGCGAAAAGACGCGATAGCCCGAGAGGATGTCAGTGAAACTGCAGCCGAACAGCTGTTTCAGGAGGCTGGTGAGCGCCCAGTTGCCGAAGCGATGCCCGCGGCGATAGGCTTCCTCCACCTCGCTCCTGCGGGCGCCCACGACCATGTCCAGATTGTCCTCCAGCATGGCGGCGACCATGCGCGGCGCCGCGGCGGCCTCATAGGTGGCGTCGCCATCGGCCATAACATAGATGTCGGCGTCGACATCGGCGAACATGCGTCGGACGACGTGGCCCTTGCCCTGTTGCGACACTCTTCGGACGATCGCGCCGGCACCGGCGGCCAGCTCCCCGCTGCCGTCCGAGCTGTTATTGTCGAAGACGTAGATGTAAGCCGACGGCAGCGCCAGGCGGAAATCCTCCACCGTCTGCACGATCGCCCGCGCCTCATTATAGCAGGGCAGGATGACCGCGATGCGCGGGCTGCTCAGCCCCTCCCCGCTCGCCACTGCCGGAAATTCCTTCATCTGCCCCTAATCCTTCGCCCAGCCCTTCGCATGACCGAGGGGGATTAATATTTCGTCTGGCAGGCCCCGCCAATTGAAAAGCGCCCGTGCTTCCACCGAAGCCGGGCGCTTGTCCATTCAGACCGGAGCGGCCTTATTCAGCCTTGGCGGCCGCTTTCTTGGCGGGAGCCTTCTTCGCCTTGGGCTTGTCCTCGGCAGCGGCCTCCTCAGCTACGGCCTCGTCCTTCTTGGCGGCAGCCTTCTTGGCCGGGGCTTTCTTGGCCGGAGCTGCCTCGGCAACGTCGTCGGCAGCCGGAGCCGCTTCATCGCCCTCGGCGGCCTTCTTCTTGGGAGCAGCCTTCTTGGGCTTGGGCTTCTCGTCATGATCATGATGATCATGGCCGCAGCCCGGACCATGGACATGCGGCTTGAGGTCGCCGTCGTCCGCTTCGATCGCGGCTTCCAGCTCTTCGCGGCTGACGGCGCGGTCGGTGATTTCTGCCTTTTCGAACAGGAAGTCGACGACCTTGTCCTCATAAAGCGGCGCGCGCAGCTGAGCGGCGGCCATCGGGTCCTGACGGACATATTGAACGAAACGCTCGCGGTCCTGCGGGCCGTACTGCTGCGCAGCCTGCATGATCAGGCGATTCATTTCCTGATCCGACACCACCACGCCATTTGCCTGGCCGATTTCCGAGAGCAGCAGGCCAAGGCGAACGCGGCGCACGGCGATGCCGCGATAATCTTCCTTCTCCGCTTCCATCTCGGCCAGAGCCGCAGCCGGGTCTTCCTCATGGGTGGCTTCATGCTGAAGCTGCGTCCAGATCTGGTTGAATTCGGCCTCGACCATGCTCGGCGGCACGTCGAAATCATGGGCAGCGGCCAGCTGGTCCAGCAGCTTGCGCTTCATATAGGTGCGCGTCAGACCGTTATGTTCCTGCTCGATCTGGCCCTTCAGCAGCTCCTTGAGCTTGTCGAGACCTTCCAGACCCAGCGACTTGGCGAAATCATCGTCCAGCTTGGGCTTGTCGGCGTTCAGGATCGCCTTGACGGTGATGTCGAAGGTCGCTTCCTTGCCGGCAAGGTGAGCCGCGCCATAATCTTCGGGGAAGGTCACGGTGATGACCTTCTCGTCGCCCTTCTTGATGCCGGTCAGCTGCTCTTCGAAGCCTGGGATAAACTGGCCCGAACCGATCTTCAGCTTCACATCTTCGGCCGAACCGCCTTCAAAGGCTTCGCCGTCGATCTTGCCGACGAAATCGATCGTCAGCGTATCGCCGTCCTTCGCCTTGTGGCTGGCGGCATGTTCTTCCAGCGCGCCCTGCTGCGTGGCGATGCGACCGGCGGCTTCGTCGACTTGCGCATCAGCGACTTCGACGGTGAGACGCTCCAGCTTGAGCCCCTCGACGCTGGGCGCGGCGATCTCCGGCAGCACTTCCAGAGCGACCTTGACCTCGGCGTCCTTGCCGAACTCGAAACCTTCGTCCAGCTCGACCGAAGGCTGCATCGCGGGACGCAGCTTGTTATCGGCGATCAGCTTCTGGATGCCGTCCTGGATCGAATTGTTGAGCGCATCGCGCTGAAGCGACTCGCCGTGCATCTTCTTGACGAGATTGGCGGGCACCTTGCCGGGGCGGAAGCCGGGCATGCGGACCTGCGGTGCG
>DATEDR010000323.1:0-8489 GCA_035281605.1 Sphingobium sp. | reverse complement strand
AGGGTGGCGCCTTCATAGACCGCCGACAGCAGGGCGATCGGCGCGTTCATGTTTCGCTGCGTCTGCTTCAGCGTCATCGGCATGGCGCCTGCCATGGTTTGGACGAAGGCGGGGTTGAACCCGCCCGCGCCGCCGGGAAATTTGAAGCCCTTCTGATCCCATGGTTGGACGCCGGCCGAAGGATTGGCCTTCACCCACGCCCTTGCCTTCTCAACGGCGGTGCCCTGCGGCACCAATTCGTCGACGACCTTCAGCATCGCCGCTTCCGCCGGGCGGAACAGCTTGCCCTGCAACATGTACATCAGCGCCGCCTGCACGCCCATGATGCGGGGCAGGCGCTGCGATCCGCCGCCGCCGGGGAACAGGCCGATCAGGATTTCGGGCAGGCCCAGCTGCGTTTTGGGGCTGTCGCCCGCCACGCGGTGATGACAGGCCAGCGCCAGTTCGAAACCCCCGCCCAGACACGCGCCTTCGATCGCGCAGGCGACCGGCTTGCCGCAGGTTTCCAGCCGCCGGAACAGCCGGTTCAGCACGAACAGCTTGTCGAAAAGCGCTGCGGGGGCAGGGCGGTTGCCCGCCTCGCTCGCCAGCATGGACCCCAGATATTTGAGGTCCATGCCCGCCAGGAACCCGCTATCCTTGCCCGACGCGATGACCGCGCCCTTGATCGCCTCTTCGGACGCGATCCGCGTGATCGCTGCGTCCAGGTCGGCCAGCAATTCGGGGCCGATGACATTCATCGACTGGTCCGGAACGTTGATGGTCAGGGTGGCGATGCCGTCGCCGTCGATGTCGAAGCTGATGGTCTGCATGCGATGCCGCCTTTGCTCTCCGTTCACCCCGACCCTGTCGAAGGGTTTCGCCAGGCTCGGCCCAGAACGGGAAAAGAGTTAGAGTCGTTCGATGATGATACCGGTGCCCATCCCCGCGCCGACGCACAGGTTGACCAGCGCTGTGCCCTTGCCGGACCGCTCCAGTTCATCCAGCGCCGTCCCCAGCACCATCGCGCCGGTCGCGCCCAGCGGGTGCCCCATGGCGATCGCGCCGCCGTTCACGTTGATCTGGCCGTGGTCCAGGTCCATCGCCTGCATGTAGCGCAGCACGACGCTGGCGAAGGCCTCGTTCAATTCCCACAGGTCGATGTCGGCCTTGCTCATCCCCGCCCGATCGAGCAGCTTGCCCGCCACGAATTCCGGCCCGGTCAGCATGATCAGCGGTTCCGACCCGATCGAGGCCATCGCCCTGATCCGGGCGCGGGGCTTCATCCCGTATTTCTCGCCCATGTCCCTGTTGCCGACCAGCACCGCCGCGGCACCGTCCACGATGCCCGAACTGTTCCCGGGATGGTGGACATGATTGACCTTCTCCAGTTCCGGATAACGGAGCAGGGCGATCGCGTCGAAGCCCGGCATCTCCTCGCCCAGCGCCGCGAAGCTCGGCTTGAGCGCGCCCAGCGACTGCATCGTCGCGTCGGGCCGCATATGTTCGTCATGGTCCAGCAGGACCTGGCCGATCACATCGCGCACCGGCACGATCGACCGGCCGAACCGGCCTTCGTCCCACGCGGCCTTGGCGCGTCTCTGGCTCTCGACCGCATAGGCGTCGACATCGTCGCGGCTGATGCCGAACTTGGTCGCGATGACGTCGGCGCCGATGCCTTGCGGCGCGAAATAGGTCTTGTACGCGACCGCCGGGTCCATCGCCCAAGCGCCGCCGTCAGACGCCATCGGGACGCGGCTCATCGATTCGACCCCGCCACCGATCGCCAGCCCCGCCTCGCCCGAATAGACCTTCGCCGCGGCCATGTTCACCGCTTCCAGCCCCGATGCGCAGAAGCGGTTGATCTGCACTCCGGGCACTGTTTGGGCATAATCGGCGTTCAGCGCCGCGACCCGCGCGATGTCCGCGCCTTGCTCGCCCACCGGGCTCACGCATCCCAGGATCACGTCATCGACATCGGCAGTGTCGATCCCGTTTCGGTCGCGCGTAGCTTCCAGCACCTGCGTCGCCAGCTGGATGGGGGTGACCTCATGCAGCGCTCCGTCCGGCTTGCCCCGGCCCCGGGGGGTCCTGACCGCGTCGTAGATATAGGCTTCCATCGCTCCGATTCCCTCTCCGCGCGCGCATTCTTGAAACTTGCCGCGACAGATGTATTTACGTTTACGTAAAGTGCAAGCACCAAATGCCATTTGCCCGGTCCCGGATTTGACCCGTCAAAATATTTCCGCTTCAGTTTCCAGGTGTCCGATGCTGATTCCCCGCCGGCGCCGTCGCCCCTGACGATTCCGATCTTCCGCGCCGTCTGGTTCGCCAGCCTCGCGTCGAATTTCGGTGGGCTGATCCAGTCGGTCGGCGCCGCCTGGATGATGACGTCGCTCTCGGCCTCGCCGCAATTGATCGCGCTGGTCCCGGCCTCGACGACGCTGCCGATCATGCTGCTCTCGCTCTGGGCCGGCGCCATCGCGGACAATCTGGACCGGCGGCTGGTGATGCTCTGGTGCCAGATTTTCATGCTGCTCGTGTCCGCGCTGCTCGCCGCTTTCGCCTGGGCTGGCATGCTGACGCCCTGGACGCTGCTTGCGTTCACCTTCCTGGTCGGATGCGCCACGGCGATCAACGGCCCCGCCTGGCAGGCGTCGGTCGGCGACATGGTCCCCCGCGCTGCCTTGCCCAGCGCCGTGTCCCTCAATAGCATGGGCTTCAATCTTGCCCGCAGCGTCGGCCCCGCGCTCGGCGGCGTCATCGTGGCGGCGGCCGGAGCGGCGGCGGCTTTCCTCGCCAACGCAATGAGCTACATCGCCCTTGTCGCCGTGCTTGCCCGCTGGCGGCCCGAGCGTTCGCCACAATTGCTGCCGCGCGAACGGCTTGGCGTCGCCATGGGAGCGGGGCTGCGCTATGTCGCCATGTCGCCCAAGATCCAGGTCGTCCTGCTGCGCGCCGCCGCTTTCGGCCTGGGCGCCAGCGCGGCGTCGGCGATGATGCCGCTCGTCGCGCGCGATGTGCTTGGCGGCGGCGCCTTGACCTTCGGGACGCTCAGTGGCGCCTTCGGCATCGGCGCGGTGATGGGCGCCCTGTCGAGCGGCAGACTCCGCCGACATTGGCATATCGAGACGCTCGTGCGATGGGCCGCCCTGGCGCTTGCCGTCGGCACGGCGGTGACGGCGTCCACGCCCTGGCTTGGCGTCGCGCTCATCGGATACTTCCTGTGCGGGGCGGGATGGGTGATTGCACTCTCGACCTTCAACCTGTCCGTCCAGATGTCGGCGCCGCGGTGGGTGCTGGCTCGCGCGGTGGCTATCTATCAGATGGTTGCGTTCGGGGGCATGGCGATCGGCGCTTGGCTGTTCGGCTTGCTCGCGGAGCATCATGGCACCGTCACGGCGTTGTACATCGCGGCCGCGACGCAGTTGGCTGCGGCGATGATCGGGTTCCTCCGGCCGCTCCAGCAAACGGGCGACGATAATCTCGACCTCCAGAATCTCTGGCAGGAACCGCAGGTCGCCGTCCCGATCGAACCGCGCAGCGGGCCCGTCGTCGTTACCATCGAATATCGGATCAGCCCGGGATCGATCGTCCCCTTCTTGGCTGCGATGAGCGAGCGGCGGCGCATCCGCCGACGCGACGGCGCTCATGGCTGGTCGCTGCTGCGCGATCTGGGCGACATGGAACTCTGGATGGAGCGCTATCATGTGTCGACCTGGCTCGACTATGTCCGGCACAACAGCCGCCGGACGGTTGCCGATCGCGCCAATTCCGAAGCGATCGCCGCCCTGCACGTCGGCCCCCATCCACCCGTGGTTCACCGCATGCTGGAGCGTCAGACGGGATCGCTGCCGATCGGCCGTTCGCCGGACGCGCGGGAGATGAGTGACCCGATGACCGATCCGACCCGGTCGAGCTGACGGACCTTATGCGTCCGGCAGGTCCCCGGGCGTATCGATGTCCCGCAGATAGGTCCCCATGGTTTCGATCTGCACGCCCCGGCTCAGAAGCGCGCGCGCGCCCTGATCGCCGCGCAGCGCCAGCAGTTCGGGAAAATGCTTCCGGCCGATAAAGGCTGGCGGCGAAGCGGAAAAACCGTCGCTACTCGCAACGACCGACCGGATATCCTCTGCAGCCAGGCAGATCCGCGTATAGTGGGATTGCGGCACATAGGGCATGTCGCCCAGGCATATCAGTATGCCCCGGCACCGGCTGAGGGGCATGATATGGTCCACCGCGCGGACGATGCTGCCGGAAATGCCGTCCTCCGGCCTGTCATTTACCAGGACGGTGTAACCGCGCCGTTCCAGCTTCCGGTGAATGACGGGCGCAACCTCTGTCGGCCGTACGACCGCCACCAGTTCGGCGAATGCGAGCGATGCTATCCTTTCCAGCGTATGCGCGATCAGCGGCTTGCCGCCCAGGTCGGCCATGAGCTTGTCCTGCTCGCCGAAGCGCGAGGATCTGCCTGCGGCGAGCAGTACCGCGGCGATCCGCTCAGTCTGCATCGGAGACGCTCGGCGCGACAAAGGAAGGGCACGGCGGAAAGGACATTTTTGGATCGACTTCTTTCGGTCAGCGCTTGATTTGCCAGTCGCACGATGTTCTGTCCAGAGCGGCGAAAGGGGGCTGGCGTTCGCTTGGCGCAACAGCCATATGCGCTTGCGTAACACGATGAGAGGCTGCTTTCATGGAATATGATCCTGATGCCGAGGCGGTAGGCGAAGCGATAAAGGAACCTGTGCCGGCCCATGTCGCCGACGCCATTCGTACGCTGATCCGCTGGTCGGGCGATGACCCGGAACGCGAAGGGCTGAAGGAAACGCCGGAGCGCGTCGCGCGCGCCTGGCGGGAATATTGCCGCGGATATAATGATGAGCCGGCCTACCATTTGTCACGGATCTTCCATGAGGTCGGCGGCTATGACGACGTCGTCCTGCTGAAGGACATTCCGTTTCAGTCGCATTGCGAACATCATATGGCGCCGATCATCGGCCGGGCGCATATCGCCTATCTCCCCGGCCAATATGTCGTGGGCATTTCGAAACTGGCGCGCGTGCTGCATGCTTTCGCGAACCGGCTGCAGGTGCAGGAGCGCCTGACGTCGGAGGTCGCGAACTGCATCTGGGAAAATCTGAACCCGCAGGGCGTCGCCGTCGTCATTGAAGCCACCCATGGCTGCATGACCGGACGCGGCGTCCGCACCCCGAATGTCATCATGAAGACCAGCCGCATGCTTGGCGTGTTTCGGGACGATGTCAAAAGTCGCGAAGAAGTGCTGAAGCTTATCGACCCGTGAGCAGCGAAGAGATGCCTCCTTACCGGCCGTTGGGCGGTCGCCGCGTCGAAAAGGCCGGCTCCCGGCCGCTCGCAAGCAAGCGGCTGGCCCTCGTCACTGGCGGCCACCGCCGTCTGGGCGGCGTGATCGCGGCCGGCCTGGCGAGCGCCGGCTATTCGCTCGCGATCCACGGCAGCCATGATACGCGGCTTGATTCCTCGCTTGCCCTCGCGCTGGAGGAGAACGGCACCGAGTGGGAAGGGTTCACCGCCGACTTCGTTGACCTGGACAGCGCGGAAGAACTCGTCGCCAAAGTGGCCGAGCGGTTTGGAAGACCCCCCGACATATTGGTGAACAGCGCCGCCATTTTCGGTCAGGATCGGCTGGACAATGTGAGCGCGGAAGATTTGATGCAGCACTATGCGGTCAATTGCGCCGCGCCGGCGCTGCTGACCAAGTCGTTCGCGACCATTCCGGCCGGCGTCGGGGATCGCTGCATCGTCAACATCGTGGATCAGCGGATCGACCACCCACATGGCGACCAACTGGCCTATACTTTGTCCAAGGCCGCGCTGGCAGGACTTACGCGGCTCTCCGCCTCTACCCTGGCGCCGCATATCCGCGTCAATGCGGTTGCTCCCGGCCTGACGATCGCCACGCCGGACTATGACGAGGAACAGATGGAGCGGCTTCGTTCGATGATGCCGCTAGCCCGCTTGCCGCTGGCCGAGCAGATCGCCCAAGCCGTGCTCTATCTGGTGCAGGCAGACGCCGTCACCGGGCAGATCCTCTATATCGACGGAGGGGCGCATCTGCGCAGCTACGACCGCGACTTCATGCATATGTGCCGTTAGCCGGCGCTGCAGTAGCCCGCCCCTGACTGGCGCTTCGTTGGTCAGTCGCGCAACCCGGGAAGCGGGGTCCATTCCTTTTCGGGCGCCAGTGGAGCGAAGAGGCTGTCGATCAACGCATCCGTCGCGTCTTCAGGACAGGCAGGGGTCCAACGCGGCTCCCCGTCCTTGTCGAGCATGACCGCTCGCACGCCTTCGACAAAGTCCGGCCGGCGGATGACGTGGCAGGCGACCCGATACTCATTGCGCATGTTTGCCGCGAAATCCTTGAACTCCGCGCCTTCCGCCATCTGTCGCAGCGCGACCTTGATCGCCTGGGGAGATTTGGTTGCGAGGCTGGCGAGTTGCGACGTTGCCCAGGATGACCCATCCGCACGAAGCGCGGTCAGAATATCCTCATAGCGATCGGAGGCAAAAAGTCGGTCGATGTCGGCGCGCTCTCCCTCCCAGCGCGACGCGGGCGGCACGTCTGCCATCTCGTCCAATATCTCTTCCAATCCATAGGGATCGGCGATGATGCGCGCCTTGACCGCGGCGAGCTTGTGGGACGCCAGATAGTGGGTCGCCATCCCGATGGCGGCGCAATCGGCGCCGTCGATGCGGGCACCGGTCGTCGCGAGCCACGCCCCCGTGCGGCCGGGCAGGCGAGGGAGAGACCATCCTCCGCCCACATCGGGGAACAGGCCGATCGCCGTTTCCGGGATGGCATAGGTCGTTCGTTCGGTCGCGATTCGGAATTTGGCTGGATCGGCGATGCCGACGCCGCCGCCCATCACAATGCCGTCGAGTAAGGCGACGACCGGCTTTTCATAAACGAACAGCAGATGGTTGAGCCGATATTCCGTCCGGAAAAAGGCTTCAGCTTCGGAGCAGTCGCCCTTGGCGCTCTTGGCCAGCATCGCGACGTCGCCGCCCGAACAAAAACCGCGTCCTTCGGCATGGTCGATCATCACCGCGACGATCCGCTCATCCTTGCGCCAGGCAAGCAGCGCCGCGATCATCGCTTCGCACATATCCCGCGTCAGCGCGTGGATGGCGGCAGGCCGATTGAGGCGGATTCGCCCGATCGCGCCTTCGGATCCGCCTTCCACACAGGTCAGGACTTGATCGGTCATGTCGTCCATTTTCTATCTGTCCGCGCACTGACGCGCATCAAGTCATAGAGCCAAGCCAGAGGACAAATCAAAGCGCCTCAAAGCGTTTCCGAGCAGGTAAAAAAATATCCGCACTTATCCACAGCTTTACGCGGCCCATGACATCTTGCCGTCAGATTCCGCTTTGAACGACTCGCTTTTGGTGAGACCATCAATCTATCGAAACGAAAGACGAGATGGAGAAATCCGGATCGACAAATCATTGAGAAATCAGTGTTTTGAAAGTCGTTTCGAACGTCGGAGAAAGCGAGATCCGGAAGGATCAAGTGAGGCCGATGGGTCCTCGGGACGAAGATATAAGACGGATGCGAAAGCGAACGTCGAATATCGGAAAATCGAGGGTCGGCTGCGGGAAGACGATCTGATGGTCGAATGAACGGAGCCAACACGATGTGAAGGTCTTTCAGACGGACGCATCGCGCGCCGGGTCCGATGATCGCATCTTGAAAGAGAAGCGGATCGAGAGACGCGACGGAAGTGGGGACCGGCAGAAATGCCGGCCCCCATTTTGCATATGAGGAAAACCGCTAATTTTGCGGCGGTGTTGATCTGGAAAACTGGTGCCGGCTGAGGGATTTGAACCCCCGACCTTCGGTTTACAAAACCGCTGCACTACCACTGTGCTAAGCCGGCATGCCACTTGGGCGGAAAAGCGCCTTACTATCAGATGACGCCGAACGTCCAGCCCTCCGTTGCGGCAATGTGCGGATCGAGGGGCGGAGGTGTCCAAAGGCTCGGGCGCGGCGCGACCGTGCGCAACCAGGCGGCAGCGACGATGGCGTCGGCGCCATGGTCGTCGGGAGGTAATCCCTGATGCGGGGCCGAGCCCAGAGCGAAGAGCGCGTCATTGAGCGCCCCTAAGTCTCGCATCTTGGTGCGCCCTTTCGGACGACCTGCCGCGCGCGCGGCGATGCTCGTATAGATTTCGACAATCAGCGAGCCCAGTGGGGGCGCTACGTCGAACGGCCAGACGGGCACATGCGGGCGCAGGTGATGCAGGAGGCGCATCCCCGCAAAGCTGGCTTTCGCGACTTGCGCCGCGCCGATTGCGTCATAGACGGTAGACGGCTTGCCTCCGCCGCCGGCGTTGTAGTGCGCTTCGCAGACGCGATTGTGCATGAAATCGGCCTTCACTCCGTCGGCCTTGCCGAAATAGAAATGGCGCCGATGCGTCCGCTCCAGCAGGCTCGCCGCTCCCAGGTCCGGATCGTCGCAGATGCTGTC
>DATEDR010000322.1:0-6058 GCA_035281605.1 Sphingobium sp. | reverse complement strand
CACGCCGACTTCGCGCTGATCAAGGCGCATAAGGGCGATCGCTGGGGCAATCTCGTCTATCGCAAGACCGCGCGAAATTTCGGCCCGATCATGGCGATGGCAGCCAGGTGCACGATCGCGCAGGTCGGCGAGATCGTGCCGCTGGGCGCGATCGACCCGGAGGTCGTCGTCACCCCGGGCATCTTCGTCCAGCGCGTCGTCGAAATCTCGCCCTCCGCTGCAATCGCTTCGGCATGATCAGGAGCCTGTCCGCATGCAACGTCTGAACCGTGAACAAATGGCTGCTCGGGTGGCCAAGGACATACCGGAGGGCGCCTATGTCAATCTGGGCATTGGCCTTCCAACGATGGTCGCCAATTATCTGCCCAGCGACAAGGATATCTTCCTTCAGAGCGAGAACGGCCTGCTTGGCATGGGCCCCGCTCCCGCCAAGGGCGAGGAGGATTGGGAACTGATCAACGCGGGCAAGCAGGCGGTGACGCTGCTGACCGGCGGCTGCTTCTTCCATCATGCCGACAGCTTCGCAATGATGCGCGGCGGACATCTGGACATTTGCGTCCTCGGCGCCTTCCAAGTGTCGGTGCACGGGGATCTCGCCAACTGGCACACGGGCGAGCCGGGCGCCATTCCGGCCGTTGGCGGCGCGATGGACCTCGCCATCGGCGCCAAGCAGACCTTCGTCATGATGGAATTGCTGACCAAGCAGGGCCAGAGCAAGCTGGTCGAAAGCTGCACCTATCCGCTGACCGGCCTCGCCTGCGTGTCGCGCGTCTACACCGACCTCGCCGTGTTCGACGTCGGCAGCGCGGGCGCGGCGGTGGTCGAGATGGTGGACGGCCTGTCTCTGGATGAACTGCAACGGCTGACGGGCGTGCCCCTGCGCGAAGCCGCCGCCGCCTGATCGGCTCCAATCGCATGCAACAAGGAAATATCTGATGTCCGAAGCCTTTATCTGCGATGCGGCGCGCACCCCGATCGGCCGCTATGGCGGCATATTGGCAGGTGTCAGGGCAGATGACCTCGGCGCGGTGCCGATGAAGGCGCTGATCGAGCGCAATCGGAACCTCGACCCGGCGGCGATCGACGAGGTCTTCTATGGATGCGCCAACCAGGCGGGCGAAGACAACCGCAATGTGGCTCGGATGAGCCTCCTGCTCGCCGGCCTGCCGCACACGGTTTCGGGCGTCACGTTGAACCGGCTTTGCGCCTCCGGGCTCGAAGCCGTCGGCGCGGCAGCGCGCGCCATCCGCGCGGGTGAAATGGCGCTCGCCATTGCGGGCGGCGTCGAAAGCATGACTCGCGCGCCCTTCGTCATCGGCAAGGCCAGTGGCGCCTACGGCCGCAATCAGCAGATGGAAGACACGACCATGGGCTGGCGCTTCGTCAACCCTGCGCTCGACGCCCTCTATGGCACCGAAACCATGCCCCGCACCGCGGAAAATGTGGCGGAGGATTATGGGATCAACCGCGAGGATCAGGACGCCTTCGCATTGCGCAGCCAGCAGCGCGCCGTCGCCGCGCAGAACAATGGCTTCTTCGACGCGGAAATTATTCCGGTCGTCACCCCCGGCCGCAAGCGGGGGGAAACGGTCGAGGTCAGGACGGACGAACATCCCCGCGCCGACACCAGCATAGAGGGCCTCACCAAGCTCAAGCCCTTGTTCGGCCCGCAGGGGACCGTGACTGCGGGCAATGCGTCGGGCATCAACGACGGCGCGGCGGCAATGGTCATCGCCAGCGAAGCGGCGGCAAAGGCGCATGGCCTGACCCCGCGCGCCCGCATCCTGGGCATGGCATCGGCCGGCGTGGAGCCGCGCGTGATGGGGATCGGCCCCGTTCCCGCCACCGAAAAGCTGATGGCGCGCCTGGGCCTTGCGAGCGGCGATTTCGACGCCATCGAGCTGAACGAGGCTTTCGCCAGCCAATCGCTCGCGGTCGTGCGGAAGCTGGGCCTTGCCGACGACGCGGCCCATGTCAATGCCAATGGCGGCGCCATCGCCCTGGGTCATCCCCTGGGCATGTCGGGTGCGCGGCTCGCCATGACATTGGTGCATCAGTTGGAGAAGAGCGGGGGCAAGCGCGGTCTCGCGACCTTGTGCATCGGGGTCGGCATGGGCCTCGCGCTCGCCGTCGAGCGCGTCTGATCGCGAAGGCCGGCGCATGCCGCATGCGCTGGCCTCCGACGCCTGTCCCGCCGGACAGTTGGGTCAGCGCTTTCCTGCGGGAAGCTGCTTCTGGGCCTCCGCCGCGCGCATCTCCAGCCCCGACCGGCTGTCGCCTGTCGACACCGCCGAAAGGATCAGGCTGAAGCCGAAGGCAATTTCGGCGTTAAGCCGCTTGGCCGAATTTTCCGGCGTGTACTGGAATATTCCCGCAATCAGATGCGCCAGGGTGCGGCCGATCAGGTCGGAATCCGTGTCCTCGCGCAGCCGTCCTTCCACCACCGCCTCGGCTACCAGCCCGCTCCAGAATGCGACGCGCCTGCGGCTGAGCGTGAAGCCGAGACGTTCGGATTCCTGTTCTCCGGCCACGGCCATGACCCGATGAAATTGGGGGTCTTTCAGAAAGCGGGCCACCGCGACCTCGACAGCGACGAAGATTCCCTCCAGCGCGTCCTTGGGCCGCTTGCGCGCCACCCTCCGCTCGTAATCTTCCGTCTCCCGGTCGAGAACCTGCCAGAAAATGGCGCTCTTCGTTTCAAAGAGATTATAGAGCGTCGCCGGACTGACTTCCGCCCGCTCGGCGATCTGGACCATGGAAACGTCGTCGATGCCCCTTTCACGCACAAGCGCCTGAGCCGCATCGACGATCCGCTTGCGCCTTGCCAGCCTCCCCGTCTCGCGACGTGATGTCGGACGCAATGTCAGGTCCATTCGTCAAGGCTCCCTTCCAGCGCTTCAGGGGCGCCATCGCAACCCTCTAGCAATCCGGCGGGCTTTGTCCACCAACCCCAGTCCGGAAGCCGGAGAGCCCATCGCCCAGCCAATAGGGGGCCGCCGCACAAGCGCAGCCGGCATAGCGCAACCAGGGCGCCGCAAAAATGCGGGCCCTGGTTGCCGACGGATGGTTGCAGTCGGACCTGCCCCGCCTCAGCTGGCGACGGGCTGGATATTGGTGTTCAACCGGAAGAAATTCTCCGGATCATAGGCCGCCTTCACCGCGCGCAGCCGCTCGAGCTTGCTTGCGCCGTAGACATTTTCAAGGGCGCCCTTCCCTTCCTCGAAATTCATGTTCACGTAGGACGTCTTCAGGTCCAGATGCTTTTCGGTCTCTGCCCAGGTGGACTTGGTCCAGGCGACGACCTTGTCCCGCTCTTCCTGGTCCATGAAGCCGACTTCGACGGCACAGTGCCACTGCGCGTCGCGGCCGCTATAGGCGGTGTCCTCTTCTGCGACGTCGCTCGCCGCGCCGCCCAGCGACTGGATGGCATAAACTTCCCGCAGAACATCGGGCGAAGCGATCCGCTGATATTCCATGGAGTTGGTGACCATCTGTTCGATCAGGCCCGATCCCAGTGTCTTGGCATGGCCTGACTTCATGTACCAGCCGACGCCGTGCTGCGAAACCTGGTCGAGCCGCCGCTGGAGATCGAGGAAATCCAGGTCGCCTACGAAGTCGTACAGGGCCGGCTTGCAGGAACGCACGGCGCGCAGAATCTCGTCTTCGGCGCCACCCCGGTGCACGACGTTGACCATCAACAGGCGATCATCTTCGGAAAATTCGCTCGCCATCGGCGTCATGCCCGGCTTGATCGCCAGCGCCATGGTCAGGCTCATCTCCCGCGGGGCATCCTTCATCAATGCGGACAAGTCCTGGATGACCTCCACCGCATCGTCCATCCGGTAAAACAGCGGTCCGCCCTGAAGCGGTCCCAGCTCATGCGTGCGCAGTTCGAAATCGGTGACGATGCCGAAATTGCCGCCGCCGCCGCGCAGCGCCCAGAACAGGTCGGCATTTTCGTTTCTCGCTGACATGCACGACTTCGCCCGACGCCGTCACCACGCGCAGGCGGATGAACTGATCGCAGGTCAGGCCGAAAGAGCGGGTGAGATAACCGATGCCACCGCCCAGCGCCAAGCCGCCCAGGCCGGTATGCGAAACGATGCCGGCCGGGGTGACGCGCCCATTGGGAACGGCGGCGCGATCGACATTGCCAAGCAGCGCGCCGCCCTGGGCGCGAACGACGTTCTGGCTGGGGTCGAACACGACCTTGCCCATGTAGGTCGACAGGTCGATGACGATGCCGTCGTCGCAGGTCGAATGACCCTGATAGCTATGGCCGCCGCAGCGAAGGGAGGTCAACAGGCCCGCATCCCGTGCGAAGCGGACCGCGGCGACCACGTCCTCGATATCCTTGGGACGCACCACCGCGTGGGGATATTTGTCCGCGTCCTTGTTCCAGATAGAACGGGCTTCGTGATAGTCTTCGCACTTATTGTCTACGATGTCGCCCTGGAACTTGCTCTTAAAGTCCTGCGCGCCTGAAATCCCATCCAATGTCGACATGATTTTTATCCAAGGTCTGAAATAGTTCGTCGATAAAAGAATTGATATGTTTACGCCGCGCTCGCGCAGCCAAATCGCGCGAAGATCAGTTATTGCCGCCACTGCTCTCCGCGTGCAGCAAGCCGATGCCGTCGACATGCAGCATGAGGCCGGTCACGTAGCGCGCAGCATCAGAAGCCAGGAAGAGCAGCGGATCGCTCATGTCGGCGGGATCGAACAATATCCCCTTGAGCGGATTCTCGGCACCGGCCTGAGACGGATCGGGCTCCACATAGCGCGCGTCCATGCCCATGACGTCGACGAAATCGCGCACCATGTCCGTCGCCACGCCTGCGGGCAGCAAACCATTGACGCGAATACGGTCCTTCGCCAGTTCGATGGCAAGTCCCTTCACCAAGCCTACCACGCCATGTTTCGCGGCAACATAATGGACGTACATCGGGGCGCCGGTCACGCCGTTCGCCGAACTCGTCAAGATGATTGATCCGCCCGAACCACCCGCGACCAGATGGGGCAGGCTCGCCTTCACGGTGTTCCACACCCCGGTCAGGTTGATGTCGATCATGTCGCGCCATTCGTCGGCGGTCATGTCGAGAGCGGAGGCGACGGAGAAAATTCCGGCGTTCGCACAGACTATGTCCAGCCGACCCAGCGTTTTCACGCCTTCAGCCACGATGACCGTCATGCCGTCGAGATCGCGCACGTCGACCTTCGCGGCGACCACCTTGCGGCCCAGCGCCTCGATCGCGGCAACGGTCTGCGCCAGATCGCCCTCGGTCGCCATGGGATAGGGAATCGTGCCTACCCGCTCGCAAATGTCGACGGCGATGATGTCCGCGCCTTCGCTCGCCAATTTGAGGGCATGCGCCCTGCCCTGCCCGCGAGCCGCCCCAGTCACGAAAGCGACCTTGCCTTTGACCATATCAGTCATCGATCATCCTCATCCATATTTAGAGTGAAATTGGAGTACACTCTAATTATATCAGACCGAGTCGTCAACATTCTTTCACATGCCGCGCCATTGCCGCTAAACCGACCGGTCTGGGTCAGCCCGATATTCCGTGGATTTGCGCTCGCCGGGGGGTTCCTTCGCAGGGCGCCGGATCGGGCCGTCCGGCTTGTGCTGCCTCGACTCTTCGGCTAGTGTCAGCGCGCGATGCTAGGGCTTTGAACGGCATTGCCCCAGCAGGAGCCAAGGCATTTTGATGTCTGTGTTTCAGTCGACGTCCACCCTGCCGCGCGATCCGTGGCGCCTGTTTGAATCATCCGACGTCGACGAGACGCGCGAGCATATTTCGCGCGTGCTGCAACCGCACCACCTCACCCCGCTCAATCAGGGCAGGCACAGCGGTTCGATGAATTATGTCTCGCTCGGTGGAGTGGGCATCGGTACGATCCGGTTCGGCGAGATGTCGGTCGACATCGAAGAGGTGGAAGATTATCACCTCTTCATCTTCTGCCTCGCCGGACAGGCGGAAATGAACATCCATCAGGACGAGTTGGACCTCAAGGGAACGCAGGGCGTTTGCATTGCGCCGGGCACGCCGTTCCG
>DATEDR010000321.1:0-2937 GCA_035281605.1 Sphingobium sp. | reverse complement strand
TCGATGATCGTCAGCACCCGGCTGCGCAGCGCGGAAAGCCCCGCGACATGCGCGCCCGCGCTCGGCACCGGGGAAATGTCGGTGAGCTTCACCACCGCCTCCACCTCGCGCGTTTCCACCGCGATCCGGGTGCCGGCCAGCATGGCGAACAGATAGAGACGGTTCATCGATCTGTTCTCCCTCACCGTCCGCGTCCGGCGATCGCCGCCATCAGCGCGTCCTGGTCGTAGCGATAGATGCTGCCGTCCTGCGGCCCCGCCGGTCGCGGCGACGCGCGTAGCTGGACGATGCGGCATCCGAACATCTCGGCGGCCTGCGAAACGTCGGGCCCGGAACTCAGCAGCACGTCGTCGGGATCGATCGGCGCGTCGGCGGGCAGGCCCAGCACCACCTCATGCCCCGCCTGCCGCAGCAGCGGCGCCAATATATCGCGCGTCCAGCCATCCTCGCTGTCGGCCAGCAGGCAGCGGCCCCGGCGGCGTTCGACGATCGGGCCTTCCGGCAGCGCGGCGAACAGCGCGAAGGGGTTGATGACTTCCAGATGTTCGCCATCGATGACGGACACGCCGCCGATCGCGCCGTGCATCGCGATCATGTCGGGCACCGCCGGCATGTCGACGATGTCCATCACCGCCGCGACCGGATAACAGGCTTCGCGCGTGCCGTCGCGCAGGCGCAACGCCGCGACATGGCCGCCAGCAAAGCGGTCAACGCCGTTCGCGACCGGCACCAGCCGCCCATCGAGCCGCGCGAACGCCTTCCCGCCGGACCGGCCGAAGAGGCTGGCTTCTATATCCTCCACCCGTTCGACCAGCGACAGTTGCAGCAGCCGCTTTTCGCCCGACAATTCCTCGAAGCGGAGCGCCGCGACCATCTCCACGCCGGCGAGCGCCTGTTCCTTCTCTTCGACCTGACGGGCCGCGCGATCGTCCGCGACATTGGGCAGGCAGGCGGCGTTGGCAAGGCCGGCAGCGTCCAGCAGCAGCATCGGCTTGCCATTGTCCGGCAATGTCATGCCCGCATAGACCCCCGTCGCCATGATCAGCGGAGAGGCGGGACGTATGACCAGTTCCTCATGATTGTCGACCGCCGACACCCCCATGGCGAAGGGGACGCCCGTCGCGGAACGCACCACCATGATCACGCGCGGGCCGGCCTGATCCGGCTTTTCCATGCCCAGAACATCTTCCAGGTCGATCATCGAATGACGGACCGAACGGATGGTCGCGATCTTCGCGCCCCCCACTTCGGCGATGCGCAGCGTTTCATTATTGTCGTGCAGTATCTCGACCACCGCCGCGCGCGGAATGGCGAAATGCAGCCCCCCCGCCCGGACGATAAGGCCAGGGATGATCGTCAGCGTCAGCGGCACGCGCAGCGATATGCGCAACCCCTGCCCCAGCCGGTTGTCCAGCGCGATCACGCCGCCGATCCGCTCCACATTGGCGCGGACCACGTCCATGCCGACGCCGCGGCCGGATATGGCCGTCACCTGCTGTGCGGTGGACAGGCCGGGCTGGAAGATGAGCTCCAGCTTGTCGGCCTCGCTCATCCGCGCGGCAGCCTCGCGAGTCAGCTTGCCCGCCGCCACGGCCTTGTCGACCAGCCGGGCGGAATCGATGCCTTGGCCGTCGTCGCTGACGTCGATCACGATCTGGTTGCCCGACTGGCGCGCCTCCAGCTTCAGCGTGCCGGTTTCCGGCTTGCCCAGCGCGCGGCGGCGCTCGGGCGTTTCGATGCCATGGTCGATGCTGTTGCGCACGATATGGGTCAGCGGGTCGACGACCATCTCCACCATCTCGCGGTCCATCTCGACGTCGCCGCCCTCCACTGCGAGGTCGATGCGCTTGCCCAGTTCCCGGCCCAGGTCGCGGACCATGCGAGGGATGGCGGCGAACAGGCGGTCGACGCGCTGCATGCGCGTCTTGGAAATGGCGTCGCGCATGTCGGCGACGCAGGTGGACAGCCGCTCGAAGGCGCTTTCCAGCTCCGGATCGCCCGACCGTTCGCGCAGCTTGCGCGACAGTTCGTTGCGCGCCAGCACCATGTCGGACACGCCGTTCATCAGCTGGTCGATCAGCGTCAGCGGCAGGCGGATGGTACGCGGCACGGCCTGTCCGCCAGCGTTGCGGACCGTCTCGGCCGGTGGCTCGGCAGGCGCGGCCTCGCCCTCGGACGCGCCCCCGTCCTGCGCCTCGGCAGCGAGCGCGCCGATCAGATAATCGTCATTCTCGTTTGGCAGCGCGGCCCCGATCGCCACGGCCTCGGCCAGTTCGGCGATGCGGTCCATGATGCCCAGCACCGCGCTGACCGTCGCAGGGTCGGCGCTGCGCTTGCCCGCGCGAATGTCGGACAGGACATCCTCGGCCGCGTGGCTCAACCGCTCGAAACGCGGTAGGTTCAGGAAGCCGCAGCTGCCCTTGACCGTGTGAAAGAAGCGGAAGATGGCGTCCAGCCGGTCGCGGTCATCGGGATCGGCTTCCCATGCCACGACCTCGCCCGCCAGCGCCTCCAGCGTCTCCTGCGTTTCGGATATGAATTCCTGAAGTAGCTCGTCCATTCCCCACGCCTTCACGGATACGCGCGGCACCATGGGGATCGCGTGGTTAAGGGGCGGTTAAACGCGCCGTTCCAGGCGGTAAAAAGGGCGCCGCGACACGTGTCGCGACGCCCTGTCCTGCTTGGGAGCAGTAGGAAAGCTTAGCGGTTTTCCCGCTTTTCGACAGCATCGCCTGCCGCTTCGCCCGCTTCACGGGTCGCTTCGGCCTTGTTTTCCAGCGCGTCGGCCGCGTTTTCGGCGGCGTTCTCAGCCTTGCCGGACAGGTTGTCCGCCATTGCTTCCATATTCTCGGCCTGGTTGTCGAGTGCGTCCGCCTGGTTCTCGTATGCGTTCTCGACCCTGTTCTCCTGCTTGGAATCGCACGCTGCGAGCGCGAC
>DATEDR010000320.1:0-2741 GCA_035281605.1 Sphingobium sp. | reverse complement strand
CCTTGTCATAGCCCGCCGAAAGACCGACCGTCTGCAGCTTGAGGTCATATTGGTTCGACCAGAACCAGGGCGTCGCGGCATATTCCGTTTCCTCGCCGCAGATGGTCTTCGCCACCGTCTGAGCCATGTCATTGGCGTTCTGCACGGATTCGAGCCGGATGACCGCGCCGTCCGCAAAGCGGTTGGCATGGGCGGCGCAATCGCCAATGGCAAAGACATCGGGCAGCGTCGTACGGCATTGGACATCGACGAGGACGCCGTTGCTCCCTTCCGCCCCGGCGGTGATCAGGGGCTCGACGCAGGGAATGATGCCGATCCCGACAATCACCAGATGCGCAGGCAGAAGCTCGCCAGAACGCAGCCGGACGCCCGAAACACGCCCCTCGCCTTCCAGCGCTTCGATCTGCTGGTTGATCCGCAGATCCACGCCATGGGCGCGATGGTCGGCTTCGTAGAAGCTCGACAGCTCTTCACCAGCGACGCGCGCCAGCACGCGCGGAAGCGCCTCGAGCAAGGTCACTTGCTTGCCGAGCTTGGAAAGCACGGCGGCGGCTTCCAGGCCGATATATCCGCCGCCGATGACGACGACGCTTTCGACGCCCGGCAACTCCGCCATGATCGCGTCGACATCTTCGCGGTCGCGCACGGCATGGACGCCTGCAAGCTCCGCGCCCGGCAGGGGCAGCGCGCGCGGATCTCCGCCGGCGGCCCAGATCAGCTTGCCATAGCCGATGCGCGCACCGTCCTGGCATTCCACCGCATGACCCTGTGGGTCGACAGAAACAACGATGCGTCCGAGGAGAAGGTCGACCGCCTTTTCCCGCCAATAGTCGGCGGGCCGGATATAAAGCCGCTCGAACGCACGCTCCTGGGCCAGATATTCCTTCGAAAGCGGCGGCCGCTCATAGGGCATTTCGGTTTCGCGCCCGACAATGGCGATGGAGCCTTCGAAACCTGCACCGCGCAAGGCGATCGCCGCCTGCGCGCCGCCATGGCCGCCGCCGACAATCAGGACATCATAGGATAAATTTTGGCTCATGCTTCTTTCCGCAAACGGAACCGCTGGATCTTGCCGGTGGCCGTCTTGGGCAACTCGTCAACAAAGGTGATCCAACGGGGATATTTATAGGGCGCCAGATGCTCCTTCACGTGCGCCTTGAGCCCTTCTTCCAGAGCGGCATCGGGCACGACCTGATTGTGGAGCACGACATAGCCATGGGGCTTCACCAGGCCGTCATCATCCTCGGCGCCGACCACGGCGGCTTCCAGCACGTCGGGATGGCTTGCGAGCGCCTCTTCGACCTCGATGGGCGAGACATAGATACCGCCGACCTTGAGCATGTCGTCGGCTCGTCCGGCGTAGGTGAGCCAGCCTTCCTCGTCCATCACATATTTGTCGCCGGTGATGGTCCATTCGCCGCAGAAGGTCGCAACCGACTTGCCGCGATTGCGCCAATAGCCGATGGCGGTCGTCGGGCCACAAACGTGCAGATTGCCGATTTCCCCGGCGGCCGCTTCCCTGCCGTCATCGCCCATCAGGCGAATCCTGTATCCGTCCACCACGCGGCCAGTGCAGCCATAGCGCACGGCGCCCGGGCGCTGCGACACGAAAATGTGAAGCATTTCGGTCGAACCCAGCCCATCCAGGACTTCGGCGCCAAAGCGCTCGTTAAAGGCTTCTCCGATATGGGCGGGCAGCGCCTCGCCGGCCGACGTCGCGAGCCGCAAGGCAGGCGCCTCTTCCCTGGTGGGACAGCAGGAATGCGCCAGCCAACCGGCAAGGAAGGTTGGAACACCCGCCAGGACCGAGACCTTGTGCCGCTTCAAAAGGTCAGTGACCGGTTCCGGCGTCGCCCGGCCATTGAACAGGACAACGGTCGCTCCCGCCGAATAGGGGAAGGTCAGCGCATTGCCGAGGCCATAGGCGAAGAACTGCTTGGCGATCGAAAGGACGACATCATCCTCGCTGATGCCCAGCGTCTCGCGGGCATAGAGATTGGCTGTGAGCCGCATCGAGCCATGCAGGTGCATCGCGCCCTTGGGCCTTCCGGTCGAACCGGAAGTATAGAGCCAGAAGGCCACGTCGTCGCGATGGGTGGGTGCCGGATGGCGCGCGGGTTCGGCTTGCGCCAGCAGGGATTCCAGATCCGCCCAGGGTCCGCCTTCGCTCGAAACGAAATGGACATGAGGCTCGGATGGGGCAATCGCCTCCCACTTCTCCGCAAGCTCGGCAGAGACGAAGACGGCGTTGGCACCGCTGTTATGCAGTATCCAGGCATAATCGTCGGCGGTCAGCAGCGTATTGAGCGGGATCGGGATGACGCCTGCCCGGATCGCGCCCAGAAATACCGTCGGAAAATCGCGGGTGTCGGTCAGGCACAGCAGGACCCGCTGATCGCGCCGCACGCCCAGATTTGCGAAGACCCCGGCCATGCGCGCGACACGGTCACCCAGTTCGGCATAGGTGCAAGTCCCGCGATGGTCGATGATTGCAACCTTGCCCGGATGCCGGGCAAGGTTGGGCGCAAGCAGGTCTTCGGCTGCATTGAATGATTCCGGCAGCTGCGCAATCGTGCGCGCCCTTGCTGTGTCCATCAGTGCTCTCTCCCCAGGGGGGCGCCTGATTGTACCGGGACGCCCCCTTTATTGGATGGCCTCAGGCCGCCCGGACGTAATAGAACTCGAAGGCCATGTTGTTGATGCCGCGTTCTGGCGGACTGTTCCAGTTCGCGCATTGGCCG
>DATEDR010000319.1:0-6916 GCA_035281605.1 Sphingobium sp. | reverse complement strand
CACCGACAGACGGAGAGCAGCCAGGAAGCAGCAGAAGCGGGAGCATCGACCAAAGCCATTTCATAACATTGGCCTGTCACGTCATTTCAATGTCGGCAACTGGGCAGTTAGGCCGACCTCATCAGCGGCATTAAGTGGTCGCTTCCGGACACTAACCTCCGTTCGCCCTGAGCTTGTCGAAGGGCTTTACTTCTTCATTCGAAGCGGGTTTGAAGAAGGGAGAGGGCTTCGACAAGCTCAGCCCCAACGTTGCTTTTAGGTCCGCCTCTGGCCGAAATCCACCGCTCCCCGACCGAACCCTTAGGGCGTCTCCGTCGTCGGTGCCTTGGGTGCGGGGACCGCGTCCTTGACGCTCAGCACGGTCGCCGGCGGGCCCTTCTCGATCGCCGCCGCCAGCTTGCCGATCGCGCCGCATTCCGCCTTGCACACGCTTTGCGCCTGGGCGAGGTTTTCCTTGGCCTTCGCGATGGCGCCCTTTTCAACCATGGCCTCGCCCTGCCCGACCAACGCGCCCACATCAGTGGGATCGAGCAGCAGCGCTTCGCGGTACAGGCGAATAGCCTTGCCCTGCAGGCCCTGCGCCCGGGCGACCTGCGCCAACTCGGTATAGGCGGTGCGGTTACGCGGATCGACGGCCAGCGCCGTTTCCAGCGCATCGGTGGCCGCCTGGAAATTGCCCGCCCTGCGCGCGGCCGTGCCGGCATGCTGCCATTCGATCGACAGCGGAGAAATCTGCGAATCGGGCCGCTGGGTCAGGCCAACGCTGGAAACCGTGGTCAGCAGGACCGCCAGGGCAATCGAAGCAGGGGTAAAGCGCATGCACAACTCCAGCCATGTTTCAGGCATTAATTCGGGCCCATGTCCGGGCTGTGCAGTCTCGCTATTTTGCCCGGGCTTGTCCATGGCCTCTTTCAAGCAGACCGCCGCAACCGGGCGAAATAGAAACCGTCCGTCGCATCATGGGCGGGCGTCAGCAGCTTCCCGCCACCATGGACCCTGCCTGCCGCGATGTCGACCGGCTCGGCCGTCCAGCCAGGATGACGACGCAGAAACGCTTCCACCTGGTCCCGCCCTTCCCCGTCGGTCAACGCGCAAGTGGCGTAGACCAGCACGCCACCGGGCGCTAGCAGGGGCGCGGCAAAGTCGAGGATGCGGGCCTGTTCAGCCACCAGCCGCTCCAGCCGCGCAGGCGTCAGGCGCCAGCGCGCCTCCGGGTTGCGCCGCCAGGTCCCCGTGCCGGAACAGGGCGCATCGACCAGCACGATGTCGACGCGCTCCTTGAGCGGGGCGAGCGCGCCCGCTTCATGACCCTGGTCGAGCAACAGCGTTTCGATGAAGGTCGCCCCGGCCCGGATGGCGCGCGGGTCGAGCCGGGCGAGCCGCGAGCGAATCGAGTCAGCCGCGATCAGCGTCCCCTGCCCCGCCATGGCAGCGGCCAGCGCCAGCGTCTTGCCTCCTGCCCCGGCGCACAGGTCGATGACGGTCATGCCGGGCTGCGCGCCACAGGCGGCGGAGATCAGCTGGCTCCCGGCATCCTGCACTTCGACCAGCCCCTGACGCCAAGGGTCGCTCTGCTCTACCGGCCAGCCTTCGGGCAGGCGGAGGCCATCGGGTAGGCCAGCGATCGGCGCCGCGTCCGGGAACAGCGGTCCCACTGCGGTCGGGGACGCCTTCAGCCGGTTGATGCGCAGGTCGACCGGCGCCCGGCCAAGCAGGGCGGCCTGCTCGACGGGAGTGGCGAGCAACGGCTGCAGCCAGGCCGGAACATCGCCCAGGTCCGCTCCGGCCTCGCCCGCCTCTATGGGAAGCGGCCCATGCGGCGACCCGTCGAACAGGGCCGCGATGTCCGGCCGCTCGCGCGCAAGACCGACCATCGCGGCGCGCCCGCTTTCGGGGCGTTCCGCGGTTCGCCGGATAGCATCATAGACATGATCGCGCACCGCCCGTCGATCACGCGAGCCGGCATAACGGCGCTCCTTGAAATAGCGGGCGATCAGCGTATCCGCCGCAGGACCGCCATCACGCGCGGAGGCTATGATGGCGTCCAACAGCTCGATCGCCGCCTGGATGCGGGCCGAAGGAGTCATGACGATGCAAGACGCAGCAGGCCCGCTGCGCCTGTCCCAGACTCCCTCCCCCAGCTGAGAAAGGGCATCTGGACGAGATCAGCGCGTCGGATAATTGGGCGCCTCGCGGGTGATCGTCACGTCATGGACATGGCTTTCCGACAGGCCCGCATTGGTGATCTGGACGAAACGGGCGCGCGCCTGCAGATCAGCAATGGTGCGGCTGCCAGTATAGCCCATCGCCGCCTTCACCCCGCCGACCAACTGGTGGATGACGTCCTTGGCAGGGCCCTTGAACGGCACCTGGCCCTCAATGCCTTCGGGCACCAGCTTCATCTGATCCTTGATGTCGGCCTGGAAATAGCGGTCCGCAGAACCGCGCGCCATCGCGCCGACGCTGCCCATGCCGCGATAGCTTTTATAGGCACGACCCTGATAGAGGAAGGTTTCGCCCGGCGCTTCGGCCGTGCCGGCGAGCAGCGAGCCGACCATGACGCAGCCCGCGCCCGCCGCGAGCGCCTTGGCCACATCGCCCGAGGTGCGCAGGCCGCCATCGGCGATCACCGGCACGCCCTGCTTTGCCGCCTCACTGGCGGAATCCATGACGGCGGTGAGCTGCGGCACCCCGACCCCTGCAACGACGCGCGTGGTGCAGATCGATCCCGGACCGATGCCGACCTTCACGCAATCCGCGCCCGCGTCGATCAGCGCCTTGGTTGCTTCGGCAGTCGCGACGTTGCCGGCGACGATCTGGACATGATTGGACAGCTTCTTCACCGCTTCCACCGCGACGGCGACCTGCTTGCTATGGCCATGCGCGGTGTCGATGACGATCAGGTCGCATTCCGCATCGATCAGCGCCTTGCTGCGCTCAAGCCCCGCCTCGCCCACCGTGGACGCGGCCGCGACGCGCAGGCGACCCGATCCATCCTTGGTCGCCTGGGGATAGGTGACGGCCTTTTCAATGTCCTTGACCGTGATCAGGCCGACACAATGATAGGCATCGTCCACCACCAGCAGCTTTTCGATCCGGCGCTGGTGCAGCAGGCGGCGGGCTTCATCCTGGCCGACGCCTGCCTTGACGGTCGCCAGATTGTCCTTGGTCATCAATTCACTGACCGGCTGGTCGGGCTTTTCGGCAAAGCGCACGTCGCGGTTGGTCAGGATGCCGACCAGCTTGCCCGACTGCTCCACCACCGGGATGCCGCTGATCCTGTGACGCGCCATCAACATCTGCGCGTCGGCCAGCGTGGCGCTGGGCAGGATGGTGATGGGGTTGACCACCATGCCGCTTTCAAACCGCTTGACCGCGCGCACCGCGGCGGCCTGTTCCTCGATCGACAGGTTGCGGTGGAGAACGCCGATGCCGCCGAGCTGGGCCATCACGATCGCCATGTCGGCTTCGGTCACCGTGTCCATCGCGGACGACAGGACCGGGATGTTCAGCTTGATCGCCTTGGTCACATGCGTGCTGGTGTCCGCCTGGCTGGGCAGCACATCGGATTCGGCGGGCTGCAACAGCACGTCGTCAAAGGTGAGGCCGAGGCGGATGTCCATGTGAAAGCCACTTTCTGCTGTGCGACCGGCCAGAGCGGAATGACTTGATCGCTGGGGATTCGTGGCGGCCCATGTAACCATTAACCAGCGAAACGGCCAGACCTTGCGGTGTATTTTGTTGGGTGGGTGCGGATGGATGCTTCCCAGCCATTCAGACAGTCGTCACCCCGACTTGATCCGGGGTCCAGCTTCCTTATTCCAGCCTCATTACATCCGCAGAAAAGAGCAGCGGGGCCCCGGGTCAAGCCCGGGGTGACGGGACAGGCAAGCTCAGCTCCTGGCCGAAACCCCGCCTCGGCGCTGGCCCGACGAAAAAGGGCGGAACCTTCCGGCCCCGCCCTTCATCTCAACCCATCAGATCCCCGCCGGCGACGGTTCCCCGAAGGGACCTTTGCGCTTGCGCGTCTTGGGGATGGACGATCCGGCGGCCGGCACCGCCGACGGCTTGATCGTCGTGCCATCGTCGCGGGTGATCTCGCCCTTGTCGAGCAGCGTCTTGATCTCCTCGCCGGTCAGCGTCTCATATTCCAGCAGCGCATTGGCGAGCAGGTGGAGCTGGTCCTCATGGCCGGTCAGCACGGACTTGGCCCGATCATAACCGCCCTCGACGATCGAGCGGATCTCATGATCGATCGCCTGCGCCGTCTCGTTCGACATATGGACCCGCTGGCTCTGGGAATAGCCGAGGAAGGTCTCGCCCTGCTGTTCCTCATATTGCAGCGGCCCGAGCTTGTCGGACATGCCCCATTGCGTGACCATGTCGCGCGCCAGCTTCGTTGCGTACTGGATGTCGCCCGATGCGCCCGACGAAACCTTCTCATGACCGAAGATGATCTCTTCCGCCACGCGCCCGCCCATGGCGACGGCCAGGTTCGCATGCATCTTGTCGCGGTGATAGCTGTAGCTGTCCCGCTCCGGCAGGCGCATCACCATGCCCAGCGCGCGGCCGCGCGGGATGATCGTCGCCTTGTGGATCGGGTCCGACGCTGGCTCATGGACTGCGACGATCGCATGACCCGCCTCATGATAGGCAGTCATCTTCTTCTCGTCGTCGGTCATGACCATGGAGCGGCGCTCGCTACCCATCATGACCTTGTCCTTGGCCGCCTCGAACTCGTCCATCGCGACCAGCCGCTTGCCCCGCCGCGCCGCCATCAGCGCCGCTTCATTGACGAGGTTGGCGAGGTCAGCGCCGGAAAAGCCCGGCGTACCGCGCGCGATCGTGCGCGGATTGACGTCGGGGGCCAGCGGCACCTTCTTCATATGCACGGCCAGGATCTTCTCGCGGCCTTCGATGTCGGGACGCGGCACCACGACCTGCCGGTCGAAACGGCCCGGACGCAGCAGCGCAGGGTCCAGAACGTCGGGGCGGTTGGTCGCCGCGACGATGATGATGCCCTCATTCGCCTCGAAGCCGTCCATTTCGACCAGCAGCTGGTTCAGCGTCTGCTCGCGCTCGTCATTGCCATTGCCCAGGCCCGCGCCGCGATGACGGCCGACCGCATCGATTTCGTCGATGAAGACGATGCAGGGCGCGTTCTTCTTGGCCTGCTCGAACATGTCACGGACGCGGCTCGCGCCGACGCCGACGAACATTTCGACAAAGTCGGACCCTGAAATGGTGAAGAAAGGCACGCCCGCCTCGCCCGCGATCGCGCGGGCAAGCAGCGTCTTGCCGGTACCGGGCGAGCCGACCAGCAGCGCGCCCTTGGGAATCTTGCCGCCCAGCCGCGCGAATTTGGTCGGGTCCTTGAGGAACTCCACGATTTCCTGCAGTTCCTCGCGCGCCTCGTCGATGCCGGCGACGTCGTCAAACGTCACCTTGCCATGCTTTTCGGTGAGCAGCTTGGCCTTCGACTTGCCGAAGCCCATCGCCCCACCCGCGCCGCCGCCCTTCTGCATCTGGCGCAGCACGAAGAAGGCAATTCCAAGGATCAGCAGGAACGGCAGCGACTGGTAGATCAGGATCATCCAGAAGCTCGGCTGCTCCTCGGTTTGCCCCGAATATTTGACATTATAGTCATCCAGCAGGCCGGTGAGGCCCGGATCGTTGACCGGCACGGTGTTGAACCGCTGCCCGCTGCTCAACGTCCCCGAAATCTTGTCGGGAGCGATGGCGACGTCCTTGACCTGCCCTTCCTGCACCTTCGAACGGAATTCGGAATAGGCGATCCCGGTCCCGGCCGTGGAGGCGGTACGGCTGTCGAACATGGAAACGAAGAGCAGCAGGGCGATAATGACGCCCGCCCAAATCATCGCGCTCTTGATCCACGGATTACCCTGCGGGTCCTTATCGTCGTTCATCATCACTCTCTTTCACCCGGCAAGATAGGATGCCGCGGCAAAATCGCAAGCTGGACGGTCAGACCGGCCAGGGCTTCAGCCACCGGCAAATTGCGACAGGGCGATATAGCCCAGGATCACGGCAACGCCCGCAGACAGGCCACACAGCAGATAGCCCGTGTACAGCAGCAACGGCGGATGGGGCCGCGCAAGCTTGCGGTTCCGTTGCGCTACCGAAAGGATCACGCTGGCCAACACACCATAAGTCAGCGCCGCAAATTCAAACATAAGTCTCTTTCCATGATCGAGGGCCGCTCCATTAAGCATGGCGGCCGTTAAGGAAGAGTCATTTGCCCGAACAAATCGACGGACCGTGAGAGACCCGCGACCATCGGTGGAACCTTTGCGTAACGACCTTCATCGGCGCGGGGGCGCGGCTTTGACGGTCCAGGAACGCCCGCCAATCAAGAGGGCTTGTCCAATGCTGATCTGCTGCCCCCTGCCGGCGGCATCCATGGCCCGATCCACCGCTTCGCCTCTGGGCGGCGGGGCCTCGGGATCCAGGCGGGCGAGCATGCGCAGCAGCAGACGCCGCAACAATTCGCGGGGCAGATCGGTGCGATCCAGCACCCATGCGCCGCCTTCGCAGCGGACATGGCTGGCTTCGAGCGCGTCGACCGTCCAGTCGAGCGCCTCCGTCACCTCGTCCAGCGCGCCGGCGCTGCGAACGGCGGCCAAGGGATCGAGCCAGTCGACTCCAGCCAGATGGCGGCGAATCGCCGCCCGGTCGAAGCGCGGATCGCTGTTGGACGGATCGTCGACATAGGGAAGATCATGATGCCCGGCATAAGCGAGCAACTGCGCCCGGCGCGCGCCCAGCAATGGGCGCAGCACATGGCCCTGCCGCGCCCTGATCCCGGCGAGACCGCTGACGCCCGCGCCGCGGTTAAGCCGCATCAGCAGGGTTTCGAGCTGGTCGTCGGCATGGTGGGCGGTCATGATCCAGTCGA
>DATEDR010000318.1:0-8313 GCA_035281605.1 Sphingobium sp. | reverse complement strand
CTTGCCAAAGGGTCGGACGACAACGCCTGACCTGCCATCGTCCGAAACCTGAAATTGGCCCCTTGCCGGGGCGGAGGGGTCCTTGACCGAAGAGCCGAGTTTGGTGGCACCGCCCCCGCAAGTCGATGAACAGACCGACAGCGTTCGCGACGCCTTCGCGCAGCTTTATGCCGACGGGCGGGCCTATGCCGATGCGGAAATCGAACGGCAGAAGCTACGCGCCGGAATTGCTGGCGCGGGCGTTCGTGATGCCGTGATATTCGGGGCGGCAGGCGTGATGCTCGCCTTTGCTGGTCTGGTGGCGCTTCTGGTCGGGCTCATCCTTCTGCTGTCTCCCCAGGTCGGGCCAGGATGGGCAACGGCGATTGTGTTTGGCGCATCCCTGCTGATCGCGCTGGCGCTACTGCTCGTCGCAAAGTCCCGGATCACGAGGATGAAGAAGGCAATCGGATCATGAGCCCGGAACAGCAATATCGCGCGGCAAGCGTTGAGGCAGAGCGGCGCAAGACGGCTCTCCGAACCAGCGCTGCTACCGCGAAAGCGCGCATCGCCCCTGCCCGGCTCGTCCGAGATGTCAAGGAGAAGGCGTTGGACACGCTGTCCAACGGCAAGGCCTATGTCGTCGCAAAGGCGGAGGAGCGTCCTATTGCCGTCGGCGCGGCGGCAGGGGCCTTCGCGCTCTATATATTCCGTCGGCCGCTTTCGGCACTTTTCAAGCGGATATACGTTCGAATAACCAACCGTTCCCCCGAGACATCGGAGATTGATGATGGCTGACATCCGTGCCCAGATCACCCGCGCCCGCGAAGCCGCCAACGACATCGCGGAGACCGCTTCCGGCAAGTTGCGGAACACGCGCGACAGCGCTGGCGACCTGATCCAGACCGGCCGGGACCGCGCCGGCGACGCCTATGGCGAAGCGCGCGATAGGACTCAGCGCCTGGCGACCCGGGCAAACGAAATCATTCAGGAGCATCCGGTGGCTGCTGTAGCGGGGGCGGTCGCCGCCGGCGCCGTCATCGCATGGATGTTCCCCAAGACGCGCACCGCCCTGAAGGCGTTGCCGGGCCTCGCCACGACGGCGGGAGTCAGCGTTGTCGAAGCCGCGCTGTCGGCGCGGACGGCCGCGGCTCGCGGCGCGGAGAGCGTGAAATCGGGCGCAACCGACGCCCTGCATACCGCGCGCGAAGGGGCCGGCCATGCCGCTGCATCCGCCCGCGACGCATCTGCCGACATCGGCAGCACCGCCTCGCGCGTGGCCGACGATCTTGTGTCCCTGGTCGCGGGCAAGATCGACGCGGTAAGCGAAGCATTGAAGGCGCGGCTGCCGAAACGATGACCAAGCCGGCAGCGACAGCATCCGCCTTTCCCTTGGACGCGTGCGGGCCGCCTGCTAGAGAGGCCGCTCCTTCCACGGGAGAATGAAATTAATCATGAGCAAACTCCACCTTGTGATGGGCGGCCGCGTCAAGGATCCCCAGGCGCTCGAGTTTGAAGATCTGGACTCCATCGACGTCGTCGGGGTCTTCCCCGACTATGCGTCGGCGGAAAATGCCTGGCGCGGCGCGGCGCAGCGCACTGTCGATGATGCGGAAATGCGCTATGTGATCGTCCATCTGCACCGGCTGCTGGAGCCCGAACTGCCTCCGGCGAGCTGACCGTCAAACCATCGATCGGGGGCCCTTGCGGAACCGCCAGCGGAGCAAAGGCCGCGTCAGCAGCAGTCCCGTGAGGAAGCCCCCAATATGGGCAGCGATGGCGATCTGCCCCAGATCGCCCAACCCCTTGGCGGTAGCGATGCCGATCATCAGCTGGATGACGATCCATCCCGCCGCCAGCCACAATACCCGCAGGAAATTCGCCGAAAACGGCCCTATCCGCCGCACCGCCTGCTGGCTGTAGAGCAGCGCATAGGTGGCGATGATGGCCGAGATGGCTCCGCTGGCACCGACCATCGGATTGGGCGAGGACGGCTCCAGCACCCATTGGCCCAGCGCCGCGCCATAGGCGCCCGCGACATACAGGATCAGCACGGCGCCCTTTTGCAACACCTGCTCCACCTGCCGTCCGCAGAAGACCAGCATCATCAGGTTGAAGCCGACATGCAGCCACCCCGCATGGATGAGCGTGCAGCTGAGCGGCGTCAGCCATGCAGGCACCGCCGACATGCCCGCCAGCAACGCCGGGTCTTCGATCCGCGCAGGAATGAAGCCGCCCAGCAGAGCGGCATTATCCAGCTGACCGCTCAGCGATAGCAGCAGAAACGCAACGAAAGCGATCGCCGAGATCGCGTTCGTCATGCGTCCGGTCGGCAGTTTCACTGGCGTCAGATGAATTCGATCTTGTCGATCAGGTAGAATTTGTCCCCGGCGGGGACCGAAACCTCGACCTCTTCGCCCACCTGACGGCCAATCAGCGCGCGGCCGATCGGGCTGTTATAGCTGATCATGCCCAGCTTCGCGTCGGCTTCGGCCTGCCCCACGATCTGATATCGGATCGGCTTTTCGTCCTCGTCCTGCAGGGTGACGGTAGCGCCGAACACCACCTTGTTGCCCGACAAGGTCGTCGGATCGATGATCTGCGCCCGCGACAGCTTGTCTTCCAGGTCGGCGATGGTCGCTTCGACCTGACCCTGCCGTTCCTTCGCCGCATGATATTCCGCATTTTCCGACAGATCGCCGTGCGCGCGAGCTTCCTCGATGGCGTCCACGATCAAGGGCCGCTCGGCCTTCAACTCGCGGAGCTGCGCATTGAGCTTGTCATAGCCCATCTGCAGCATCGGCATCTTCTCGACGGTCGCCATTCTCGCGGATCCTTTGTCAAAACTTCCCTCTGGCGGCCCCATCGTCGGAGCCGCCCGCAGCATGGTTCCTGTTGCGGGGGTCAGGCTAGCGGCCTTGGATAATAAGACTGCAATGAACGCACTTCAAGGGCATGTCCCCGAAGAGCTTCGATCGCATCCGCCGCGGCGACGCTCGCCGCCGCGGTGGTGAAGCTCGCAACCTTGGCGCGCAACGCGCTGGTGCGGATCGCCTTGCTGTCCTTCAGCGATTGCCAGCCCTCCGTCGTGTTGAAGATCAGGTCGACGTCGCCGTCGGTGATCTTGTCGACGATGTGCGGACGCCCTTCGGCCACCTTGTTCACATGGCTGACGGCTATCCCCTGCTCTTCCAGATAACGGGCGGTCCCGCCGGTCGCGATGATCGTGAAGCCCAGCGCCGCCATCTTCTGCACGGCGGGCAGGACCACCGGCTTGTCGCTGTCCTTGACCGACACGAACACGGTGCCGCTCTTGGGCAGGAGAGTGCCCGCGCCCAGCTGCGCCTTGGCGAAGGCGGTCGCGAAATCGCTGTCGATGCCCATGACTTCGCCGGTGCTCTTCATTTCCGGCGACAGCACGGGGTCGACGCCGGGGAAGCGCGCGAAGGGGAAGACCGCTTCCTTGACCGCGATGTGCGAAATCGCATTGCGGTCGATCTTCGGCAGGTCCTTCAGCTTCTCGCCCGCCATGACGCGCGACGCGATCTTGGCGATGGGCGTGCCGATCGCCTTCGCGACGAAGGGCACCGTGCGGCTGGCGCGGGGATTGACCTCGATCAGGTACACCACCTCGTTCTTGACCGCGAACTGGATGTTCATCAGGCCACGCACCGAAAGCGCTCGCGCCAGAACGTCGGTCTGCCGTTCGATTTCCGCGATGACCTCACCCGACAGGCTGTAGGGCGGCAGCGAACAGGCGCTGTCGCCCGAATGGACGCCTGCCTCCTCGATATGCTGGAGCACGCCCGCCACGACCACATCATCGCCGTCGCATAGGGCATCGACGTCTACCTCGACCGCATCGCGCAGATATTGGTCGATCAGCACCGGCGAGTCGCCCGACACCTGAACGGCCGTTGCGATATATTCCTCCAACTGCGCCTGGCCGTCGACAATCTCCATGGCACGGCCGCCAAGGACGTAGGACGGACGCATCAGCACCGGATAGCCGATGCGGTTGGCGACCGCGATCGCCTCCTCGCGGCTGCGAGCGATGCCGTTGGCGGGCTGCTTCAGCTTGAGCTTGTCGATCAGAGCGGCGAAGCGCTCGCGGTCTTCGGCCAGGTCAATGGCGTCGGGCGAGGTGCCCAGGATCGGGATGCCCGCATCCTCCAGCGCCTGTGCGAGCTTGAGCGGCGTCTGGCCGCCGAACTGAACGATGACGCCGGCCAGCGTGCCGTTCGACATTTCGACGCTCAGGATTTCCAGGACGTCCTCGGCCGTCAGCGGCTCGAAATAGAGCCGGTCCGACGTGTCATAGTCGGTCGACACCGTTTCCGGGTTGCAGTTGATCATGATCGTCTCATAGCCGGCTTCGCTGAGCGCAAAGCAGGCGTGAACACAGCAATAGTCGAACTCGATGCCCTGTCCGATGCGGTTGGGGCCACCGCCCAGAATGACGACCTTCTTCAGGTCGCTGGGCTGCGCCTCATTCTCGGCCTGCCCGAAGATCGGGGCTTCATAGGTCGAATACATGTACGGCGTCTTCGCCTCGAACTCGGCCGCGCACGTGTCTATGCGCTTGAAGACCGGGCGCACGCCCAGCTTGTGGCGCAGCGCGCGCACCTCGTCCTCGGTAACGCCGCCGGTCATCGCCTTGACCGCCTCGTGGATCAGGCCGGACCCGCGCGCGATCCCGCGCTCCATGCCGCGCAGATTGGCGGACTTGAGCGCCAGCCAGGCGAGCCGCTTGTCGGCAAAGCCCATGGCTTTCAGGCGGCGCATCCCGTCCGCATCCTGCGGCAGGCCGTTTTCCAGTATCTCGGCTTCGGCGTCGATGATCTCCTTGATCCGCTCCAGGAACCAGGGATCGAACTTCGCGATGACGTTGATTTCCGCAACGCTCAACCCTTCGCGCAAAGCCTGCGCGGCGATCAGCAGGCGATCGGGGGTCGGCTGTGCCAGCGCCGCGACGATGTCGTCCTTTGGCGCCCCTTCCAGATGCGCGACATTGTCGAACCCGCACAGGCCCGTTTCGAGGCCACGCAGCGCCTTCTGCATCGATTCATGGATGTTGCGGCCGATCGCCATCACCTCGCCGACCGACTTCATCGCGGTGCCGAGCAGCGGTTCGGACCCCTTGAACTTTTCGAAGGCGAAGCGCGGGATCTTGGTCACGACATAGTCTATGGTCGGCTCGAACGACGCCGGGGTCGCGCCGGTGATGTCATTCTCGATCTCGTCCAGCGTGTAGCCGACGGCGAGCTTCGCCGCGACCTTGGCGATGGGGAAGCCCGTCGCCTTCGACGCCAGCGCCGAGGAACGGGACACGCGCGGGTTCATTTCGATGACGATCAGGCGGCCGTCCTTCGGATTGACTGCGAACTGTACGTTCGAACCGCCTGTTTCCACGCCGATTTCACGCAGCACCGCGATGCTCGCGTTGCGCATGATCTGATATTCCTTGTCGGTCAGCGTCAGCGCGGGCGCGACGGTGATGGAATCGCCGGTATGGACTCCCATCGGATCGACATTTTCGATGGAACAGATGATGATGGCATTGTCGTTGCGATCCCGCACGACCTCCATCTCATATTCCTTCCAGCCGAGCAGCGATTCCTCGATCAGCACTTCGGTGGTCGGGGAGGCATCCAGCCCCTCCATGACGATCCGCTTGAACTCTTCCTTGTTATAGGCGACCCCGCCGCCGGTGCCACCCAGCGTGAAGCTGGGGCGGATGATGGAGGGAAGCCCGGTAAACTCCAGCGCGTCGAGCGCCTCCTCCATGCTGTGCGCGATGCGCGAGCGGGCGGATTCAAGGCCGATCTTGTCCATCGCGTCGCGGAACTTCAGGCGATCTTCGGCCTTGTCGATGGCTTCGGCATCGGCGCCGATCATCTTTACGCCATATTTCTCCAGCGTGCCGTCGTTGAACAGCGCCAGCGCCGTGTTGAGCGCCGTCTGACCGCCCATGGTCGGCAGCACCGCGTCGGGCCGCTCCTTCTCGATGATCTTCGCCACGATTTCGGGCGTGATCGGCTCGACATAGGTCGCGTCGGCAAATTCCGGGTCGGTCATGATCGTGGCCGGGTTGGAGTTCACCAGGATGATGCGATAGCCCTCTTCCTTGAGCGCCTTCACCGCCTGCGTGCCCGAATAGTCGAACTCGCATGCCTGGCCGATGATGAGGATGGAGGAGATGTCGGTGCGTTTGGGCATTATTATTTCCCGAAAATATGTTCGATCATTAGATCGAGAAGTTTTTTCGCTGCGTGGCCAATTGCCTGTCCGCCGTAGCGTTTAATCAGGCCTTCCAGCAAAATGACTGCTGAAGAATACAACAAATACGCATTCAATGATTGGCCTCTGATCAACTCTCTAGCTGCTCGAAGCTGCCCTAAGGCTGCATCACGCAACTGGGGATTTCCATCGATTGAGTTTTCCGTCGAGAGAGCATCAATTACCTCGGTAGATGCCAACTCCAAATCCGCTTGCTGATTGTGAGACAAAGTCACAATTCGGTTCGAAGCGGGCGCTATGCGTGGCGCAGACGTTTCTCGACCACGCAACTCCAACCAATCTTCAAAATTTAAGCTTCTGAGGTGTTGCGTGGCATCCAACGCATAACGCGCACCTCTCCGAGCATATGCTTCGAGGATGGGATATAGCGCGGTCTGCGTGTGAATTTCTTGGAACTGCTCCGCATCGTCGTTGCTGTCCGGCTTGCCCTCTACGAAGTAATACCTAAAGTTATCATAGTTAATAGTCCAAAAGCCGCCTGTCAGTGGACTAAAATCCGATTCAGCCGCCGCAAATGGCTGCAAAACTTCCAACGCAGAATGGACGTCTTCTTTGGCAACGCTTCCTCCAACATCGCGCGCTAGTTGATCTCGAATAGATCGCTCGGAGCCACCATAAGCCTCATCGGGGTCAACACGAGCCTTCTCAAGGAGGATCGCCGCGAGATATTGCGCGAGATCGTTCATGGTGTTCTTAACCCTTCCACGAAGTGCTAGAACAAATAGAAGTCGCCCTAACCAAACGGTCAGCTTTGATCCGCCTAGTTTGCAAGAACGCCATCAATGCACCGCCCCCGTCCGGGCCTCGCAACCCCAGCCGTCATATTCGACGCCGCACAGGATTTCGATCTGGAGGCACTTCTTCGTCAGCGCGCGGATGGACGCTTCATCGACCGCCTGCTCGGTTTCGAGGAACAGGTAGAGATCGCCCTCCTCATCCTCTTCGCGATCGAGTTCGACAAAGCCGAACTGGCTGGCGATCGTCAGCACGCGTTCGAAATCCTTCTCGCTACCACGGAAGCTGACATCGACCGGGCGCGGAATGCGCGGCTTGTCGCCATTCTCCGCTAGATTGGCGAGAACGGCCTTGTCCGCCTCCCACTCCGCTTCGAGCCGCGCGGCATCAACCGGAGGCAGGTTGAGGCTCACTTAAGCCCCTCAACGAAGCGCTGGAACAGGTAGAAGCTGTCCTGCGGCCCGGGCGAGGCTTCGGGATGATACTGGACCGAGAAGGCCTTTTTATCCGTCAGTTCGATGCCGCAATTGCTGCCGTCGAAGAGCGACACATGGGTCGGCTTCACATTGGCAGGCAGCGTGTCGGCATCGACCGCGAAGCCGTGGTTCATCGAGGTGATCTCGACCAGACCGTCGGACAGGCGCTTGACCGGGTGATTGGCGCCGCGATGGCCCTGATGCATCTTGATGGTCTTGGCGCCAGCGGCGAGCGCCAGCATCTGGTGGCCGAGGCAGATGCCGAAGACGGGCTTGTCGGCTTCCAGCACCTTGCGGATCACGGGGACAGCATATTCGCCGGTCGCGGCCGGATCGCCGGGGCCGTTGGAGAGGAAGACGCCGTCCGGCTTCTGCTCCATCACCTGCTCGAAGCTGGCGGTGGCGGGCAACACGGTGACGCGGGCGCCTGCCTTCACCAGATTGCGGAAGATGTTGTTCTTCGCGCCATAATCGAGCGCGACGACATGGGGGCGTTCCTCGCCCGCTTCATTGAGACCGTAGCCGAAGCCCAGCTTCCACACGCCGTCTTTCCACAGGCGGCTTTCCTTGCCCGACACTTCGATGGCGAGGTCCATGCCTTCGAGGCCCGGCCAGCTTGCCGCCTTGGCGGCGAGCGCTTCAAGGTCGAACTGGCCTTCGGGGTCATGGGCGATCACGACATTGGGCGCGCCCTTCAGGCGGATCATCCGGGTCAGCGCGCGGGTGTCGACGCCGGCCTGCCCGTCTTCGGCATCTGCCTCGGCCACCAGATGCTGGCGATTGCGGCGGGCGCCAGGACTATCAAGATGCATCAGGGCCATCG
>DATEDR010000317.1:0-2101 GCA_035281605.1 Sphingobium sp. | reverse complement strand
TGAAGCTCGGGATCGTTCCCGGCGACGGCGGCACATGGCTGCTGCCGCGCATCGTCGGCTTTTCCAAGGCATGCGAATTGGCGCTGACCGGGGAAACGATCGATGCGGCGGAAGCGCTGCGGATCGGGATGGTCAGTGAAGTCGTGCCCGACGCGGAGCTGATGGCGGCCGCCCGCCGGATCGCGGACAAGATTGCGGCCAACCCGCCGCATGCCACGCGCATGACGAAGCGGCTGCTGCGGGCGGCGCAGACGGCGGAGCTTGCCAACATTCTGGACATGTCGGCGGCGATGCAGGCCCTTGCCCACGCCACGTCCGACAATGACGAAGCCATCGACGCCTTCATCGAAAGGCGCAAACCGGAATTCAAGGGAGACTGACATGTTCGATCTGACAGGCATGACCGCGCTGGTTACCGGCGCTTCGGGCGGCATCGGGTCCGCCATCGCCAGGGCGCTGGCCGCGCAGGGCGCGACGCTGGCGCTGTCGGGGAGCAATGAGGAGAAGCTCAAGGCCTTTGCGGCCGAACTGGGCGGGGATCACAAGCCGCTGGTCTGCAACCTGTCGGACGCTGCTTCCGTCGATGCGCTGGTGCCGCAGGCGGTCGAGGCGCTGGGCGGCAAGATCGACATTCTCGTCAACAATGCCGGCATCACGCGCGACAACCTGATCCTGCGGATGAAGGACGACGAATGGTCGGACGTAATCTCGGTCAATCTGGAGGCGGCGTTCCGGCTGGCGCGGGCCGCCGCCAAGCCGATGATGAAGGCGCGTTTCGGCCGCATCATCTCCATCACCTCGGTCGTGGGGGTCACCGGCAATCCTGGCCAGGCCAATTACGCCGCGTCCAAGGCGGGCATCATCGGCATGTCGAAGTCGCTGGGCCAGGAACTGGCGAGCCGCGGCATCACCGTCAATTGCGTCGCGCCCGGCTTCATCCGGTCGGCCATGACGGACGCGCTCAACGACACGCAGAAGGGGGCGATCCTGCAGAAAATCCCGGCGGGCGACCTGGGCAATGGCGAGGATATCGGCGCTGCCGTCGTCTATCTCGCCAGTCGCGAGGCGGGGTATGTTACCGGCCAGACGCTGCACGTAAATGGCGGCATGGCGATGATTTGACGGGAAAGGCGGTCTTTCGCACTATTTGCAACGGACCGCGCTTGTGCCATCGAAGCGCCCGGAGTCGGAGTGAAAAGCACGGTAATCATGCTTTTCGATCCTCTCTTGCCTCTTGCCTCTATCGGGCCTTGCCTCTAGGGCATGCCTTAACAGTTGTTCAGAACCATCAACGATACCCAGTAAGAAGGACCACTCATGAGTGAGACCGCGGATCGCGTAAAGAAAATCGTCGTCGAGCATCTGGGCGTCGAAGCCGAAAAGGTGACCGAGGACGCTAGCTTCATCGACGATCTGGGCGCTGACAGCCTGGATATCGTTGAGCTGGTCATGGCGTTCGAAGAAGAGTTCGGCGTCGAGATCCCTGACGATGCGGCCGAGAAGATCGCCACCGTCAAGGATGCGATCGATTATATCGACAGCAAGCAGTAAGAGCGTTTCGCGGCCTGCGTGAACGTTGGGCCGCAGCGTTTTCGAAGGGAATGGCTCCTCCTGTCCGGCGATCCGGATCTTGGGGAGCCTTTTCGTATCTGGCGTCGTTCACATCCGCTTCGCAAGCGGCTAAGGGACGGCTCAAGCCAATGAAGAATTTCGGAGCAGATATATGCGTCGCGTCGTCGTAACCGGCCTTGGCATGGTGAGCCCGCTGGGCGGGGATGTCGAAACCACGTGGAAGAATATCCTCGCGTCCAAGTCGGGCGCGGCGACGATCGCGCGGTTCGACGCCAGTGAATATAAGTGCCGCATCGCCTGCGAGGTGAAGCCGGCCGATCACGAATATGGCTATGATCCGGGCCTGGACGTGGACCACAAGATCCAGCGTCAGGTCGATCCGTTCATCGTTTACGGCATTTCCGCCGCCAGCCAGGCGCTGCGCGACGCGGGCCTTGATGCCATGAGCGAGGAAGAGCGGCTGCGCGCCGGCTGCTCGATCGGCTCGGGGATCGGCGGCCTGCCGGGCATCGAAAGCGAATCGCTGGTG
>DATEDR010000316.1:0-2170 GCA_035281605.1 Sphingobium sp. | reverse complement strand
CGGCCACCACCTCGCCGCCATAATCGGTCAAAGCCGCTCGATGCGTCGGATCGCACACGAAATGATAGCTGTGCACGAAGTAGAAGGACTCCTGATCGCGCGAGCCGGCGAAAAGCGGTTGCGGCTTCGTGACACTCACCGAGTTCCAACCCACATGCGGCAGGCGCAGCCCCTTGGGCGCGTCAATGGATTTCACCTGGCCGGGAACGAGACCCAGACCCTTGTGCGATCCGCGCTCCTCGGAGGATTCGGACAGAAGCTGCATGCCAAGGCAGATCCCCAGCAAGGGCGTTCCGCCCTTCACGATTTCGGTGATCGGCTCCACGAGCTTCAGGCTTTGCAGATTGCTCATGGCCTCGCCGAACGCTCCCACGCCGGGCAGGATCAGCGCATCGGCATTCTTGAGATCGTCCGCGGACCGCACCAATTGTGCATCGCACTTCAATCGCGCAAACGCATTCCGGACGGAGCGAATATTGCCCATCCCATAATCTACAATGGCCAGTTGCAAGGCGCTCATGCGGCGCTCTCCTTCAGTGCTTTCTCGGTCCAGGTCACGGGCAACTCATCGCCGGACCTGGGCAGATCATTGGTATCGAGTCGCGGCAGTTCCAGCATCGTTTCGGCTGAAATCACCGCCAGGTCCACCTTCGTGGTGAAGGCCGCCGCGCAATTGCGCTCCCGCAGGGCCGCAAGCGTATGCGCGTTATAGCCGCCATACGGGTAGCAGAACAGGAAATGCTCCCGGGAAGCGCCCATCGCCTCCAGCCATTGCAGGGAGTCGGCAATGTCCTTGCGCTGATCGTCGGGCTGCATCTTGTCCAGCCATTGATGGGCGCTGCCATGGCCGCCAATGCTCATCCCGCCCACCACCATCTCGCGCGTCTGACTTTCAGACATGTAGACGGTCTCGGCGAAGCCCTCCTCGTCCTGGCTCACGAAGCGGCGGAACAGCGCATCCACGATCGCCGCGCGCAGGTCCGCAGCCAATGCGAATTGCAGCATGCGCTTCACATACATGGTGTCGGCGGTATCGAACCGGTTGGGGGTACGAAGCTCTTCGCGGTATTCGGCGACCGGCCGCAGGCCCGCCTTGGTAACCTCTTCCTCCATGTACGCGATCACGTCGTCCAGGCCGTCAACGCTCGCCAGAATGAAATGAATCTTGTTCACGTCCAGCATGCGCCGGTCGCGCACCGCGCAGGTCGGCGGAAAAAAGACGCCGGTCATGCCCCGGCGGGCCAACGCGGGGAAGACATGGGCATAATGGTCGAGATAGCCATCGTCGAAGGTGAGAAGCACCGATCCCGGCGCCAGCGCCGCTTCCTGGCGCGAAGCCGCCAGAACCTGCGCCATCGAGACCACCTGGTGATACCGCTCGATATAGTCCAGCTGACCCTCGAAATCCGTCAGTTCCAGCCCGCGAATGCGCGGATACTGGGACCCGGCGATGGGGCGTACATAGTGATACATCACGATGGTGAGCGCGGGCTGGTTCATCTTAGCGGCGGCGCGCGACCACATGCCATCGGCCATGATGCGTCTTGCTGGCCTGGTTGCGCACCTGGATTAGCGAGCAATTCTGGATTTCAAAAAACGGCTCGAGCAGGCGCTTGATTTTGACATAGTTGAAATAGGACTGGATCGTGCCGTGCTCGTGCTTGCCTTCCACGACGAGCTCCCCGCAGAAGTCCGGATCCCGCCCCGTCTCATCGCCGGAGATCAGCGTGCAATAGAAATAGCCGCCGGGCCTGGTTATCCGGGCGATCTCCGTCGTGCCGACCTGTGCGACCTCAAAGGGCATCGAATCCAGCACGCTGTCGCTCATCGCGTGCGCGAAAAAGCCCTCTGCCCAGGGCAATTTCTGGATGTCGCCCTGCAGTGCCCGCTCGTTGGCCACGGGCCCCACCTTCTGCGCCAGATAGTGCCGAGCCGTTTCGATCGCCTTGGTGGAGATGTCGTTCCGGTCCATCTCCATTCCCATTTCGGTGCCGAAGGTGAGATAGTGGCCGATGCCGCACCCGACGTCGACCATGCGCGAACCCTTCGCGCCGGGAAGCACGTCCACGATCTCGTCAATGCCGACCCGCCGCCGCAGGTAGCGCGAGAAGAACTTCACGCCCTCATCGCTGGGCCAGAAGAGGAAATTCTCATGGCGCGCATAAGAACT
>DATEDR010000315.1:0-7726 GCA_035281605.1 Sphingobium sp. | reverse complement strand
CGAGACCGCCGAAATGCCGGGGATGTACAGCGAGGGCGATTACGACCTCGCCGGTTTCTGCGTCGGCGCGGTCGAACGCTCCCAGGCCCTTACGGGAAACAAGGTGAAGGCTGGCGACGTGCTCCTCGGCCTCGCCTCGTCGGGCGTGCATTCCAACGGCTTCTCGCTGGTGCGCCGTCTTGCCGCCGACAAGGCCTGGAAGCTCGACCGCCCTGCGCTGTTCGACAATGAAGTCCTGCTGATCGACGCGCTGATGGCGCCGACCCGCATCTATGTGAAGGCGCTGCTACCGCTCGTGCGGTCTGGCAGGATCAACGCGCTCGCCCATATCACCGGCGGCGGCCTGCTGGAAAATATCCCGCGCGTCCTGCCCGACGGCTGTCATGCCGTGGTGGATGCCGATGCGTGGGAGCAGCCCCGGCTGATGGCCTTCCTGCAGGCGCAGGGTCATATCGAGCCCGAAGAAATGGCGCGCACCTTCAACTGCGGCGTCGGCATGGTGCTGGCCGTGGACGCCAATGTGGCCGGCGCCGTCGCGGCGGAGCTGGCAGCAGCCGGCGAGACCGTGTTCCGCGTCGGCACGGTCGAAGCGGGCGAAAAGGGCTGCACCGTCAGGGGATCGCAGGAAACCTGGAGTGCAAAGGCCGACTGGTCGGCGACCCATCTCGGCTGAAGACCCCTCCGTTCGGTTCGCGCTTGTCGAGAACGGAGTCCTATCTTCTCGCCCATCGACAGGCTCAGCCCGAACGGGGTTCATATGGCAAAGGCAAAAGTCGGCGTTCTGATTTCCGGCCGCGGGTCGAACATGGCGGCGCTGCTTTATGCCGCCAAACATCCCTCCTGCCCCTATGAGATCGTGCTGGTCTCCGCCAACGATCCCGAAGCCGCCGGCCTGGCGCTTGCGGCAGCGGAAGGCGTGCCGACCTTCGCCCAAAGCCACAAGGGCATGAAGCGCGCCGAGTTCGACCAGATCATCGATGCGCAGCTGCGCGAGGCGGGCGTCGAATATGTAGCTCTGGCCGGTTACATGCGGCTGCTGTCGCCCGAATTCGTCATCGCCTGGGAAGGGCGGATGCTCAACATCCATCCCAGCCTGCTGCCCAAATATAAGGGGCTCGACACTCACCAGAAGGCGCTGGACGCGGGCGATATCCACGCGGGATGCTCGGTCCATGTCGTCACCGCCGAGCTGGACGGCGGGCCGGTGTTGGCGCAGACGCAAGTGGCGATCCTGCCCGGCGACACCGCCGACACGCTCGCCGCGCGCATCCTGATCGCGGAACATCAGCTCTATTCGCGCACGCTGGCCGATTTCGTGACGCGGGAACGGCAACCCGCATGGCTGCTCGACCAGGTGCGCGAACGCGCGCTCGCCCTATCCCAGGCCAGCGAGGCCATGTCGCACGGCATGACCAGCTTCGGCATCGAAAAGGGCAAGAAGTTCGGCTATTTCACCCAAGATCATCATGGCGACGGCATCATCGCCCTGCTCGTCAAGACCACGGCGCCGGAAGAGCAGGCGGTGCTGATCGAAAGCGACCCCGACCGCTATTATCGCCCCGCCTATTTCGGCGACGGCTGGGTCGGCATCCGCCTGGACCTGGGCGATACGGATTGGGATCACATCGCCGAGCGGCTCCGGCAAAGCTGGCGGCAGGTCGCGCCAAAGAAGCTGCTGGGCCTCATGGACATTGCCGGCGAATTCTAGCCGGCTTTGCTTTTCGGATCATATCTTCCACATAGGCAGCCATGAGCGACACTTCCCCTCCCCCCGCCATAGAGATCAGCAACCTGTCCAAGGTCTATAAGGGCGGCAAGCGGGCGCTGGACGACATCTCCCTGTCGATTCCGCGCGGCCAGATATACGGCCTTCTCGGCCCCAACGGCGCGGGCAAGTCGACGACGATCAACATCCTCGCCGGGCTGGTCAACAAGACCAGCGGCACCGCGCGCATATGGGGCTTCGACATCGACCAGAACCCCCGCAACGCGAAAAACTCGATCGGCATCGTGCCGCAGGAAATCGTGTTCGACCCTTTCTTCACGCCCTATGAGACGTTGGAGAATCAGGCGGGCTATTATGGCGTGCCCCGGGAACGGCGCAGGTCGATGGAATTGCTGCGCGCCGTGCATCTGGAGGACAAGGCCCATGCCTATTCCCGCACCCTGTCGGGCGGGATGAAGCGGCGACTGCTGGTGGCAAAGGCGATGGTCCATTCGCCGCCGATCCTGGTGCTGGACGAACCGACTGCCGGCGTCGACGTGCAGCTTCGCCAGCAGCTATGGGCCTATGTGCGCGAACTCAACGCGCAGGGCGTGACCATCGTCCTCACCACCCACTATCTGGAAGAGGCCGAGGAGCTGTGCGACCGCATCGGCATCATCAATCATGGCAAGCTGATCACCGACAAGCCGACGCGCGAGCTCATTGCCATGGCGCAGGAAAAGGTCGTGCAGGTGACGGTCGATCGCGACGTGACGGCGCTTCCGACCGATCTCTGCTTTGAAAAGATCGAGCTGTCGGAGGAGCGCACGCTCACCATCACCTACATGAAGAACCGCGCCAATGCGGGGCAGGTGCTGAGCGCGGTGCAGGCGAGCGGCCTTGCCATCGTCGACGTGGTCACGCGCGACCCCGATCTGGAGGACGTGTTCCTGCACCTGACGGCCGCGGCGTGAAGGATGGGCCGTCGCCTGTCCCCCCTCCCGCTGGCGGGAGGGGGCTAGGGGGTGGGCCAGCGCAACCTTTCAAATCCCGCGATACGGGTCGTGCAAAAGACCTACGCAACTCCGCCCCGACAGCTGAACGGCTATTGTGGCAGCAACTCCGCGTCCGAAAACTTGGCTACAAGTTCAGCCGCCAGATGCCGGTCGGCCCCTACTTCGCTGACTTTCTTTGCCGTGAATTGAAGCTCATCATTGAGATCGACGGCGAGAGCCACGACTACACATCGGAATATGACCGACGTCGAGACGGATATTGCCTGTCCAAAGGCTATCGAATCTTGCGCTTTTCCAATGCCGATGTGATGAAAAATCTCGAAGGCGTCGTGTCGCGTGTCCAGGCGACCCTCGCGCAGCCCACCCCCAGCCCCTCCCGCCAGCGGGAGGGGAGCAAGGTAAGCAATGCCCACCACCATCCATGACGTCGTCATCATCGGCTCCGGTGCCGCCGGCCTCACCGCCGCGATCAACCTGGCGCAGGACCACAAGGTCGTGGTGTTGGCGAAAGCCGCACTCGACAGCGGGTCGACCAACTGGGCGCAAGGCGGCATCGCCGCCGTACTCGACGCCGGCGACAGTTTCGAGGCGCATGTCGAGGACACGATGGTCGCGGGCGCCGGCCTCAACGATCGCAAGACGGTGGAGTTCGTCGTTTCCGAAGCCCCCGCCGCGATCGATCGGCTCGCGGAGCTGGGCGTGCCCTTCAATCCCAATGAAGAGGGGGGCGGCGGGGAGTTCGGCGAACGCTGGCACCTGACCCGCGAAGGCGGCCACAGCCACCGCCGCATCGTCCATGTCGACGACGCCACCGGCCATGCGGTGCAGGTCGCCCTGCTCAAGGCCGCGCGCGCCAATCCCAACATCACCCTGTTGGAAGACAGGGTCGCCATCGACCTCATCACCAGCCGCCATGGCGAGCGCTATTCGGGCGACGGCCATGTCTGGGGCGTCTACGCCTTCAACAAGAAGACGAAGCATGTCGACGCGCTGCTCGGCCGCGCGACGATCCTGTGCACCGGGGGCGCGGGGCGCACCTATCTCTTCTCGACCGCGCCGCGCGGTGCAACGGGCGACGGCATCGCCATGGCGTGGCGCGCGGGATGCCGCGTCTCCAACATGGAGATGAACCAGTTTCACCCCACCTGCCTCTATAATCTGGAGGTCAAGAATTTCCTGATCACCGAAGCCGTGCGCGGCGAAGGCGGCCATCTGAAACTGCCCCCTGGCGTGCCCGGCGGAGGACAGCGTTTCATGGATCGGTTCGACCCTCGCGGCGAACTGGCCCCCCGCGACATCGTCGCCCGCGCGATCGACCATGAAATCAAGCGCCTCGGCCTCGACTATGTCCATCTCGACATCAGCCACAAACCACCCGAATTTGTGCGCCAGCATTTTCCGACCATCTATGCGCGGCTGCTGGACCTCGACATCGACATCACCAAGGAGCCGATCCCCGTCGTCCCGGCGCAGCATTATACCTGCGGCGGGGTGGTCATCGACCTGGACGGCCGTACCGACCTGCCCGGCCTTTATGCCGCGGGCGAGGTCACCGAAAGCGGGCTGCACGGCGCCAATCGCCTCGCCTCCAACTCGCTGCTCGAATGTTTCGTCTTTGGCGAGGCGGCGGCGCGCCACATCCGCGCTAACTGGGACAGCCTGCCTCCGCCTCCTGCCATCCGGCCCTGGGACGAAAGCCGCGTCACCAATTCCGACGAAGAGGTGATCGTCCAGCACAACTGGAAGGAAATCCGCCGCTTCATGTGGGACTATGTCGGCATCGTCCGCACCACCAAGCGGCTGGAGCGGGCGCAGCATCGCGTCGCCCTGCTGGCGCAGGAGGTGGACGAATATTACGGCCATTTCCGCGTCACCACCGACCTGATCGAGCTGCGCAACCTGCTGCGATGCGCCGAACTGATCGTGCGCAGCGCGCTCCACCGCAAGGAAAGCCGCGGGCTGCACTATACGCTCGATTATCCCGACATGCTGCCGCAGGCTGTGGATACGGTGCTCGCGCCCTGATCAGCGCTGCAGGAAAGCCTTGAGCGCCGCGGCGAAGCGGGCGGGCTGGTCCTGCATCACCATATGCCCGCTCGGGCCGATGGGCAGCAGCCGGGCGCCCTTCCGGGCAGCATAAGCGGCGCGGAAGGTGCGGTTGATCTCATTCGCCTGGGCAGCGTCTGAGCCGACCGCATAGACCACCTCCAGCGGCGCGCTCAGCCGCGCGATCTGCGGGCCAAGGTCCATGTTGGCCAGGTCGCGCAAGGCGTTGGCGATCACATCCGGATCGCTGCCCTTCGCGCCCCGCGTTTGCGCCAGGATCTGGGCCAGATAGGCGCGGCCCGCCTTAGTGCCGGTGAAATAGTCGCCAAGCTGGTTGGCGAGGAACCCCATGCCGCTCGCCGTCCCGCCCACCATGGCTGCGCCTTCGGGCAGCATGTCGACGACCATGACCCGCCCCGCCACCCCTTTCAGCCCGACCAGCATGGCCAGCGTGCCGCCCATGGAATGGCCGACGATCGCGGGCCGGACCAGGCCGGCCCCGCTGATATAGCGCGCAATCTCATCGGCCAGCGGCTGGACCAACGCGCCGCTGGCATTGCCTTCGGGCGGAAGGCCCGCAAAGCCCCGCACATGGACGAGGTGCCAGCGATAACCGGGAAGCGCCGCCGTGACGCCGCTCCAGATGCCGGGACCGCTGGCAAGCCCCGGGATCAGCACGACGTCCGGGCCGCTGCCCCGCACCGTGACCGCGATCCGTCGGGAGGCGAAGGGCGCAGCCAGCGCGGGCGCGGGCCCCAGCATGCCGGTCGCCATCGCCGCCGCGCCACCCAGCAGCAGCATTCGCCTGTCCATCTTCGTCATGCCGCCTTTTTCTCTCCTCACGGCTTAACCTTGACTGAGCGCAAGAAGCACGCCCGTTCAGATTCCTTACATCGCGATTATGGAATCATTCGTCGCACGGACCTTGTCACTCGCCAAGGTCCCGGCACCTAAGTCGGAGGGAGAGTGTGGGGACGTAGATGAACAATCGGAACACTGGACGCGGACTGTTTCCTGATGGCGGTTCGGCCCGCCTCATATTGTTGATTGCGGCGCTTTCGGCTTGTGTCAGCGCGCCGGTGGAACCCAGGGTTCAGGCGGCGCAACGCGTCCAGCCCACGACCTCGACCTTTCCGATTCGCCCTGTCGCCAATCCGCCCAAGCCTTTCCAGGCTCTGGACGTCGATCAGCGCGAAACCCCGCCGCCCGCGCTGGTCAGCGTCGTGCGCAACCTTGGCCAAAGCTTCAATGGCAAGGTCGGCATAGCGGTGCGCCGCATCGGCAGCGACTGGACCGTGGCGTGGAACGGCACTGCCCTGTTTCCGCAGCAGAGCGTGTCGAAGCTGTGGGTTTCCATGACCTTTCTCGACGCGGTCGACAGGGGCAAGATCCGCCTGTCCGACACGGCCACCATCACCCGCAAGGACCTGACCCTCTTTCACCAACCCACCGCCGCGCTGGTCGGCAGCACCGGCTGGACCACCAGCTATGGCGACCTGATGCGACGGGCGATGACGCAGAGCGACAATACCGCAAACGATGCGCTTTTGCGCGCCGTCGGCGGGCCAGAGGCGGTGCGCGGCTATCTGGCGCGACGCCTGATCAAGGACATTCGCTTCGGGCCGGGCGAACGGTTGCTTCAGTCGACCACCGCGGGACTCGAATGGCGGCAGGATTATTCGATCGGCCGCAATTTCTATGCTGCCCGCGCCCAGCTGCCCATGTCGGTCCGGGTCAAGGCGCTCGACAATTATCTGGCGAACCCGCCGGACGGCGCGGCGCCTTCCTCCATCGTGCAGGCGCTTGCCAAACTCAAGGAGGGCGACATGCTCTCGCCCCCGTCGAGCCAGCTGCTGATGTCGATCATGAGCGAGGCGAAGACCGGGCCCCAGCGGATCAAGGGCGGCGTGCCTGCCGGGTGGAAATATCTGCACAAGACCGGCACCGGCCAGGAACTGGCGCCCCGTTCCACCGGCTTCAACGACATCGGCATCATGACGGCTCCCGATGGCACCAGCTATGCGGTCGCGGTGATGATCGGCAGCACGACCGAGGGCATCCCCACGCGCTGGCAGCTGATGCAGGCGGTGGCGAAGGCGGTCGCCGCCAACCACGAGGCGCGGTGACCGCGTAACTGCCGGCAAAAATCCTCCCCATCGGATGATGGAGAGGATTTTACGCCGGCTCAATCCAGATTGGGCCGCAGCCAGCGCTCCGCCGTCTCCAGGTCGACGCCGCGCCGCCCGGCATAATCCTCCAACTGGTCGCGCCCCACCCGCGCCACGCCGAAATATTCGGCCTGCGGATGCCCGAAATAAAATCCGCTGACCGCCGCCGTCGGCAGCATGGCAAAGCTCTCCGTCAACGTGATCCCCGTCGCGTGGTGCGCGTCGAGCATGTCGAACAACAGCGGCTTCAGGCTATGCTCCGGACAGGCGGGATAGCCCGGCGCCGGACGGATGCCGCGATATTGCTCCTTGATCAGCGCCTCGTTGGTAAGCTGCTCGCCCTCGGCATAGCCCCATAGCGCCGTGCGGACATAATGATGCAGCCGCTCGGCAAAGGCTTCGGCCAGACGATCGGCCAGCGCTTTGAGAAGAATGTCCGAATAGTCATCGATCGCGTTCTTGAAGCGCGCCAGATGCGGCTCGATGCCGTGGATCGACACCGCGAAGCCGCCCATCCAGTCGCCATCGGGGCTGATGAAGTCGGCCAGGCACATATTCGCCCGCCCTTCCCGCTTGGCGATCTGTTGCCGCAGCATCGGCAGGGTGACGTGCTTCTCATCTTCTACATGGACGATGATGTCGTCGCCGTCGCGGCGGCACGGCCACAGCCCGGCGACACCGCGCGCGGTCAGCCATTTTTCGCTGACGATGCGGTCGAGCATCTTCTGCGCATCGCTGAACAGGCTCGTCGCGCTTTCGCCAACAACTTCGTCCTGCAGGATCGCAGGATA
>DATEDR010000314.1:0-4131 GCA_035281605.1 Sphingobium sp. | reverse complement strand
GTTGGCTTGAAACCCTTGAGGATGTTCGAGCCCGAGGTGCTGTCGACGCCGACCGTGGCGTAAAGATCCTTGATGCCCAGGGGGATGGCCGAGAGAGGCTGCAGATCACCGGCGGCGCGTGCCCGGTCAGCCGCATCGGCTGCTTCCAGCGCCAGCTCCGGCGTTTCGACCGTGTAGGCGTTGAGCGGGCGCCCGGCGACCACGGCCGCGTTGAACGCCTCGGCGATCTCACGCGCGGTAAAGTCACCCGCGCGAAAGCCCTCGCGCAGCTCGGTGATCGTCTTGAGGGTGAGTTCCGACATTATTCGATGACTTTCGGAACCGCGAAAAACCCATGCTGGGCGTCGGGTGCGTTCTTGAGGATGTCGTCGCGGCAGTCGCCGTCGTTCACGACATCCTCGCGGAGGCGAAGATGGTTTTCGATCACCGCGGTCAGCGGCTCGACGCCATCGGTGTCGACCTCGCCGAGCTGTTCGACCCAGCCGAGGATATTGTTCAATTCGGGCACCATCCGGTCGATTTCGTCATCGCCCAGCGCCAGCCTGGCGAGACGCGCGACATGGCGCACCTGATCTGCGTTTACGGACATGGAGGCGCGGCTAGCAGGGGCCAGCCGCGCCTTCAACGGCTATTCCATTTCCTCACCCACCGGCTTGCCGTTGATGAAGAGCAACTTGCGCTCCACCGTCCGGATTTCGACGTTCGCCGTCGCCAGATCTGTATCGGCATAGAGATGCGCATTGTCCTTCGGCGGAGCGGTTATCCACTGGCCATTATGCAGCGTATAGTCGAGCGCACCGATCGGCCCGTCCATGTACCGCCCGGTCAGCACCATCTTGGTCGGGCTTACCTGCGCCAGCACGCAAACACGCCCGTGACAATAGCTGTTGTTGGCGACGATGATGCGGAGGTCGGGTGGCAGCACCAGGTCGGCCGGGACCTTGCGCAGATAACGGTCCAGTTCCTCCGCGCGCTTCGGCTCTTCAATAATGTCCACCTCATAACGGTTCTCGGCTTTCAGCGCCTGATCAGCCAGCTTCCGTTCGACCGTGCTGCCCGTCTTGGAGATCGCCGTCAGTCGCTCGCGGCCTTCGGGCCCGAAGTCGAAGGCCATCGCGCGCCAGTCGAACTCCTCGGCCTTGATCTGGCCGCTTTCGAGGCGGGCCAGCTGCGAACTGGCGCTGATCGCGCCGAAATCGAGGATCGGCAGGGCAAGGAACAGGGCGAGTCCGCACAGGCCGATCGCCAGCCTGGTCTGCAGCGGGCGCAGCGGATCGTCGAACTCCCGCCGGCCCTTGAGCACGGCCCACCAGGCGGCGGCGCCATAGGCGAGCGCGATCCCGACCGCGACCACCCCCCAGATGCGCTCGGGAGTCCAGCCATATTGATTGATTCGCTGCCCCATCGACAGCGCGGCAAAGATGGCCAGCGGCAGGACGCAGAGCACAAGCACCAGCGCCGAGCGCTGCAGCCAGCGATTGGGGCCGCCCTCGTCGCGGCCGTCGCCGATCACTGCGTTGGCGAGCAGGATCGCGCCGGCGCCCGACAGCAGCAGCATTGGCGTGGCGGGAATATCGGATTCCCACAGACCCTTGAGACCGGTGAAGGGCAGCGACAGCAGGAAGGCGGCAAGCGCTGCCGCCAGGACCGGCGCCAGCACGGAGAACACCACCATGACCAGCTTCTGCAGCGTTGCAACCAGCGCGTCGCGTTCACGCAGGATGCCGATCGCCCCGCCGAACGCGAAGCCGGCCAGCATCCAGCCGAACCATTCCTCCTGCAGCAAATCCTTGATCGCATCGATGCCGATCACGTCGAACAGCGAGGCGATCAGCCAGGCGAGGAGGAAGGTGACGCCGGTGAAGGCGAGGCTGGCCGCGCCGATCACCGCGTCGGTCCAGGCATGGCGATGCAGCCTGGCATAGGGGAAGCGCCAGGCGCCTTCGTCGCGGATGGTTTGGAACAAAGGCGCAGCGATCAGCACCGCGAGGATGCCCGACCAGAACGGAAACTCGAAGATGTCGTGGATCTCGTTATACTGGGCAGTGAACCAGCCGACCAGGGCAAGCACAGCCCCCCAGCCGACAGCGAACAGGATCGACCAGGTCCAGCGGCGGAGCTCGACGGTGAGCAGGAAGCTGACGACGGCGATGGCAGTGAAGGTCGTTGCGGCCTGCTTCCACACCGGGAATGGATCGGAATAGCCGCCGCTGCGGTCAGTCAGCAGGTGGATGATCAGCCCCCCGACGGCGCCGATCGCCGCCATGATCCACGGCCGCGCCGGCCAATCCCGGTCCTGCTCGTCAAAACGTTCCGCCATTGTACTTCCCCTCCTGGCCCGGCGGCAGGTTAGCGGCCGGGTTCCGATCCGCAATGAGCAAGGAGTGAGCAATTGCTGAATTCGCCATCGGATGGCACATTCGCCGGCGGGAGTGGGAACAGCCTATGTTATCCGGCGACTTTACGATCGGCCTGATGACGATCATCACCGGCCTGGCCATCGCCGACATGGTCGCGAGCATCCACGGCCTGCTGATGAACCGGACGCGCGTACGCTGGGACTGGCTAGCCATCCTTGTCGCGACCTTCATCTTCCTGCTGATCGTCAGCAGCTGGGGCATCAGCTACCGGACCATGGGCAACCAGACGATCAATCCACCGCTGTGGCTGTTCGTGCTCGGATTGTCGCAGATCGTGCCGCTGTATCTGGCAGCACGCGCTTCGCTGCCCGACGTCGTGGACGAAAAGGGCGTGTCGCTTGCGGCGCATTATGCACAGGTCCGCCGCTATTTCTGGGCGTCCGTCGCCTTCACCTACCTGATGTTCGTCGCCTACGGCGTCTACGTCCTGGGTCCAGGCGTCCTGTCGGCCACCTACATCTCGCCCGCGGCGCAATTGGCGATGATGGCCGTGCTGATTGTGGTGCCTGATCGCCGCGTCCACGTCCTGCTGGTGCCGATCGTCTTTGCACTGTTCTGCTACAATCATCTGCTGGGCCCGATGTTCTCCGCAGCGCCCTGGGTTGCCGGGCCCAGCGCCCTCCCCTAACGGCTGCGCCCCATGTGCGCCCGCCGTTTCCTGATGCTGATCTTCATCCTGATCCTGATCACGGTGGGCGGGGCCTTCGCGCTCTACCAATGGGGCGGCGACGTGCTGGTCAGGATGGCGACGCCGGTCGGGCATTATGTAGAACCGCCGAAGGGCAGCGGGCCCGATTATTCCAGGGCCGAGAGCTGGATCGCGCGGCCGGATTTCAAGGATAATCCAGCGAAATGGCAGCCTGGCGAAGCCAAGGCATTCGTGACCGACAAGCTGCCGACGGCCACATTCTATTTGCACCCAACGACCTATCTGCAGCGCGATCGCTGGAATGCGCCGATGGATGCGGATGGGGAGCCAGCGCTGCGCGCGAGGCTGTTCGTCCAAAGCCAAGCGAGCGCGTTCAACTCATTCTCGGACATCTGGGCACCCAAATATCGTCAGGCTGCCTATGGCGCTTTCCTGCTGAATAGCGACGACGCCCGCAAGGCGCTCGATCTTGCCTATAGGGATGTGCTCGCCGCCTTTGACGTCTTCCTTGCGGCGCAGCCAAAGGAGGAGGCGATCGTCCTCGCGGCGCACAGCCAGGGCTCGCTGCACCTGCTCCGTATGCTGGCCGACAGGAAAGAGGCGCTGAAAGGCCGCCGCTTCATTGCCTATGTGGTAGGCTGGCCGGTCGGGATCAGGTCCGACTTGCCCGCGACCGGGCTTCAGCCTTGCGTTACGCCGGTTCAATCCGGTTGCGTGCAGAGCTGGCAGAGCTTCAAGGAGCCTGACAACACCAATCTGGTGACCGACGCGTGGGTCGGCACTCCGGGCCTCACGGGTGCGGCGCGCACTCGCGATGACATGATGTGCACCAACCCCCTGACGGGAACCAAGGACGGGACCGCTCCTCCAGCCGCGAACAGAGGCACATTGGTTCCTGACGGAGACCTGTCCAACGCATCGCTTGAGCCAGGTCGGGTCGGCGCGCGTTGCAAGGGCGGCTTTCTCCTGATCGACGGAGATGTGCCAAATCTTGGTCCTTACGTGCTGCCGGGGAACAATTATCACGTGTACGACTATGCCTTGTTCTGGGGTTCCATCCGG
>DATEDR010000313.1:0-11485 GCA_035281605.1 Sphingobium sp. | reverse complement strand
CTGTCCTCCGTCCGCTTGGAGAGCAGGTGCAGGGGACCGATGAGCGCAGAAGCAGCCGATTCACGAAGCAGAAGCGCGCCCCCGCCATCGGAAACAGGGCCCGCCGCGCTCGCGACCTTGCTCGGCATGCATCGCCTGTCGGTCGACCCGGCGCTGCTGCGGCATGAACTTGGCCATTCCGATCCGGTCGACACCCGCGACATGCTGCGGCTTGCCAAGCGCCAGCCAGGCGTTCGCGCGCGCGCGATCATAGTCGATCATGATCGCCTCGCCCGGCTGCCGTTGCCCGCCCTCGCCCGCGCGACCGACGAATGGTTCATCATCGGGCGGGTGACGGACGACGGCGTGCTGATCCACCGCCCGGGGCATGGCGTCGAGCGCAGGACCCGGGCCGAACTGGACCAGATCTGGTCGGGGGAACTGGTGCTGCTCACCACGCGCGAGGGGCTGGCGGGCACGACGCCGCGCTTCGACATACGCTGGTTCGTGCCGCAGATCGTGCGGTATCGCGGGCTGATCGGGGAAGTGCTGCTGATCACGCTGTGCCTCAACCTGCTGGGCCTGGCGGCGCCGCTCTTCTTCCAGAACGTCATCGACAAGGTGCTGGTCTACAACAGCATGGCGACGCTGCGGGTGCTGGTGATCGGATTCCTGATCGTGTCCTGCTGGGAGGTCGCCTTCGGCTGGCTGCGCACCCGCATCTATTCCGAAACCAGCCAGAAGATCGACGTGGAGCTGGGCGCGCGGCTCTATCGCCACCTGATGCACCTGCCGCTCGCCTATTTCGAGGGGCGGCGGGTCGGCGACACGGTGACGCGTGTGCGGCAGCTGGAATCCATCCGCGAATTCCTGACCGACGCCTCGCTCTCGGTGCTGATCGATCCGCCCTTCACCATCATCTTCCTGATCGCAATGTGGCTCTATTCGCCGCTTCTCGCGGGCATCGTCCTGCTGACCCTGCCGGCCTATGTCATCATTTCCATGGTCGTGACCGGCCCCCTGCGGCAGCGGTTGAACGAGAAGTTCGAGCGCGGCGCGGCGAACAACGCCCTGCTCATCGAAAGCGTCGCGGGCATGCAGACGATCAAGGCCGGCGCGGTCGAGCCGCAATGGCAGCATCGCTGGGAAATGCTGCTGGCGGCCTATAGCGGTTCCGCCCAGCGCGCGATCAACCTGGGAAACGGCAGCAGCCAGCTGGTCCAGCTCATATCCAAGCTCAGCCTCGCCGCGATCCTCTATTTCGGCGCGCGCGAGGTGATCGCCGGCAATCTGAGCATCGGCAGCTTGGTCGCATTCAACATGTTCGCGCAGCGCGTGTCCGGCCCGGTCATCCGCATGGCGCAGCTGTGGCAGGATTTCCAGCAGGTGCGCCTGTCCATCGACCGGCTGGGCGAGGTGCTGAACGCGGCGCCCGAGCCGACGTCCACATCGCGACTGGCGCTGCCCTCGGTCAGAGGCGAGGTGCGGTTCGAAGGCGTCCGCTTCCGCTATTCGGCCGAAGGGCCCTGGACGCTCGACACTATCAATCTGGCGGTCCCGGCCGGGGGATCGCTGGGGATCGTTGGGTCGTCCGGGTCGGGCAAGTCCACGCTCGCGAAACTGTTGCAGCGCATGTACGTGCCGGCAAGCGGCCGCATCCTGATCGATGATATCGACATTGCGCAGATAGACCCGGCCTGGCTGCGGCGGCGGATCGGCGTCGTCCTTCAGGAAAACCTGCTGTTCAATCGCAGCCTGCGCCAGAATATCGCGCTCACCAATCCGGCGACGCCGCTGCCGCAGGTGATCGCGGCGGCAAGGCTGGCAGGCGCGCATGAGTTCATCATGGCGCTGCCGCAAGGCTATGACACGATGATCGAGGAGCGGGGAGTCAACCTGTCGGGCGGGCAGCGCCAGCGCATCGCCATCGCCCGGGCGCTGGTCACAAAGCCGCAGATCCTGGTCTTCGACGAAGCGACATCGGCGCTGGACGCGGAAAGCGAGGCGATCATCCAGCGTAACCTGCAGGCGATTTCCACGGGGCGCACCGTATTGATCATCGCCCACCGCCTGTCTGCGATCCGCGACTGCCAGACGATCCTGACGATGGAGAAAGGGCGGATCGTCGAGCGCGGCACGCATGACGAACTGATGGCGCGGGATGGACGCTACGCCGCGTTGTTCCGGCTGCAGAACCGGATCGGAACAGCGCCATGACCAGCCTGGCCGAACATTGGGCGACCGTCCGCCAGCTGATCCGCGAGGAAAAGGCGTTGGGCGCGTCGATCACGCGGGTGGATGACACCGACTTCCTGCCCGCGGCGCTGGAGATCATCGAGCGGCCGGTGTCGCCCACCGCGCGCTATACCGCCATGGCGCTGATGGGCGGTCTCGTCATCGCGATCATGTGGCTGATCCTCGGGCGGCTGGACATCGTCGTTTCGGCGCCCGGCCGATTGGTGCCTGCGGATGCCGTGAAGGTCATCCAGGCGGCCGACAGCGGCACCGTGCGCGCCATATTGGTGCGGGAAAGCCAGGCTGTGAAGAAGGGGCAGGTTCTGCTGGAACTCGACCCCACCGTATCGACGGCCGAGGCGGCGCAGGCGCGCAAGGCGCTCGAAACCGCGGAACTGGACGTGGCGCGCGGGCGAGCCGTGCTGGGGGCGCTGAACGGCGAGGGGTTCCATTTCCTGGCGCCGCCCGGCACGTCGCAGGCGGTGCTCGACGTCCAGACCGCATTGGCCCGAGCGGAGCTGGAGAGCATCCGCGGTGGATCGTCCATGCGTAGCGCCGACCGGCAGGCGGCGGCATCGGCCTATTCCGCGGCGATGCTGGAAGCGGCCAAGATCAGCGAGACGCTGCCGCTGGTCGACCAGCAGATCGAAGCCAATGAAAAGCTGCTCGCCAAGGGCTATGTCTCCAAATTGCGCGTCATCGAGATGAACCGCCAGCGGCTGGCGATGGTCAAGGATCGCGAGATCGCGCAGGAGACCGCACGGCGCGCGCGCGCCCAGATGGCGTCGGCCGGCGGCAGCATGGAACAAACGGTCGGCGCCACCCGCGCGAAATTGCTGCAGGATCTGGCGCAGGCGGAAGCCGACGCACGGATCAGGCGCGAGGAAATGGTAAAGGCGACCCGCCGATCAACCCTGCAGCGGCTGGTAAGTCCGGTCGATGGAACCGTCGCGCAGCTGTCCCTGCACACGATCGGCGGGGTCGTGGACATGGGCAAGCCGCTGATGCTGATCGTGCCGATCAATGGGCAGTTGGTGGCCGAGGTGAAGATGCTCAACCGCGATGTCGGCTTTGTCCGCCTGGGCCAAACCGTGGCGGTCAAGATCGCCGCCTTTCCATTCATGCGGTTCGGCGCGGTGCCCGGCCGGGTGGAAAGCATCGGCAGCGATGCGGTCGAGGATGAAAAGCTGGGCCTGGTCTATACCGTCAGGATTTCCATCGACCGCGATCGGCGCATTCAGGAGGGAACGAGCATCCCCCTGCTGGTGCCGGGCATGGAGGTGACCGCCGATATCAGGACCGGCGAGAGGAGCATCGCAAGCTATCTGGTGAGCCCGCTGCAGACCACCGTGGCCGAAGCGGGGCGGGAACGGTGAGCGCCCCTTGCGGCTGAGGGCCAAGCTCGGGACGAAGGGGCAGCTGGCCGAATCAGGATGCCGCCACCGCGGGAATCGGCGCGGGCGCGGGCCTGCCGCTGAGCCAATGGCCCAGATCCTTTTGCAGCATGTCCTGCAGCATGAGGACGTCCTCGCGGTAGAAGGCCCGCAGCATCTGCTGCAATTCCTCGGTCAGGGGCGGATAGCGGACAGGCGCCGCCATCATCGATCGCACCTTCGCGAACAGCGGATTGGCGCGCAGCGGATCTAGGACGGGCCGCATCGGTTGCAGCATGCGGCGCAGCGGCAGCGGCAGCATCGGCGCGCTGCTGTCATTCTTGCGGCTCGCAACCTCATCGGGTGCGATATGCACAGGCACGCCGATATGCGTGCAGACATCGGCGATGATCTGTTCGGCCGAGTGGCGGATATCTTCGTACAGGATCACCTGAAGCTGGTTGCGTGGATAATGGAGCAGGAAACGGCTCAGATGCGCACCGTAAAGACCGCCCGAGAGGAAGCGCGAGCCGGCGTCATCCCTCCCTTCCAGATATTTGCGCGGATCACCGCCCACCGTGCCCCGACGGAACAGCATGCAATAGTCCGAATAGGCGCGCTGGACCGGATCGCGCAGCTGGACGATCAGCCGGGCGTCGGGCAGCATGTCGGCCATGCGCGCCGCCGCCTGGGGATGGGCGAGATAGTCGGCGGATTTTTCGCCTACTATCCGGTCTGCAGGCGCCGGATCGAACAGCGATGCGTACCATTGCGGGCCGCGTTCATATTCCGAACTGAAATAATGCGGTTCCGCCTTGGGGAGCCACAGCCGGGGATGGCTGCGGAGCTGATGGGCAATCCAGGTGGTCGCGCCTTTCACGGCACCGATCACGACAAAGCTTGGCTGGCGATCCGTCATAGCGTTCAAATATGGCGGATTCCGGCGCGTCGGCAGCTGTGCATCGGTACGATTCTATGAGGAGTAGCTTCCTACTCCATTTGGGTAGGATATCGGGCCCGGATACCATGCCTCACCCGAAAGAGTGTCCGGGAGGCGAGCGGCCTGTTCTCAAGTATAGGTGGCGAAATGGTGCGGCGCATTCCGCCGGCCCTGACCTAAGATCGGCTTGTCCTCGAATGATTGCGGGGATCCTGGGTGGAGATGCGAGGCCGCATGAAAATCATTGTCATAGCCAGCCTCGCCTATTCGCTGATCAATTTTCGCGGGCGGCTGATCGCGTCGATGATCGACAATGGGCATGAAGTGGTCGTCTGCGCGCCCGATCACGATCCCGAGATCGAAGCGAAGCTGAAGGCGATGGGCGCGACCTATCTGCAGATGCCGATGGCGCGGGCAGGGATGAACCCCTTTGCCGACCTGGCGACGCTGGGCTGGCTGATCCGCTGTTTCCGGCGCGAGCGGCCGGCGACGGTGCTGGCCTATACCCAGAAGCCGATCATCTATGGCGGCATCGCGAGCCGCTTCGTTCCCGGCATCCGCTTCTACGCGATGGTGAGCGGCCTGGGCCATGTCTTCAGCGACGGGGAGTCGCGCCTGCTGCCCTATATGCGCAGGATCGTCTCCATTCTTTACCGACGGGCGTTGCACAAGGCGATGGCGGTGTTCGTGTTCAACAGCGACGATCGCGGGGAGATGCTGCGCCATCGCATTATCCGCGCGGACAGCCGCGTCATCCAGGTGCCGGGATCGGGCGTCGACCTGTCCCATTATGCACAGGCTCCGCTGCCGGACGGCCCGCCGGTGTTCCTGATGATCGCGCGGCTGCTGCGCAACAAGGGGTTGATCGAATATGTCGAGGCGGCGCGGATCGTCCGCGCGCAGGTGCCGCAGGCGCGGCTGCTGCTGCTGGGGCCGCTGGATGAAAACCCCGCTGCCGTAACCCGCGATGCGATCGAGCAGTGGCAGAGCGAGGGGATCATCGACTATCTGGGCGAGACGCGCGACGTGCGCCCCTTTCTGGCGGGGGCGAGCATCTTCGTGCTGCCGAGCTGGTATCGCGAGGGGCTGCCTCGCACGATCCTGGAGGCGATGGCGGTGGGGCGCGGCGTGATCACCACCGACATGCCGGGGTGCCGCGAACCGATCGTCGAGGGCGTCAACGGCTTTACGGTCGCGCCGCGCGATGCAGGCGCGCTCGCCGACGCGATGCTCCGCCTGTGCCGCGATCCGGGGCGGATAGCGGCCATGGGCGCAGCGGCGCGGCGGACAGTCGAAGACCGCTATTCGGTCGAGCAGGTGAACGCGCTGCTGCTGACGACCATGGAGATGAACGGCGCCATGCCCGATCGCGGCTCGCGGCCAGTGGCCCAGGTCCCCGCCTTCGCCGGAGAAAGCTGATGCGGGCAAGGCGCATCGTCGACATAGCGGTCGCGCTCGCCACGCTGCCGCTTGTCGCGCCCGTGATGGTCGCCATTGCCGGCGCCATCCGCCTGACCGGCGGCCCGCCGGTACTGTTCCGGCAGGCCCGCGTCACCAAGGGCGGCCGGCTGTTCAACCTTCTCAAGTTCCGCACGATGACCGACGCCCGCGATCCCCAGGGGCGGTTGTTGCCCGATTCCCTGCGCACGACGGCGGTTGGCCGTTTCCTTCGACGCTCCCGCCTCGATGAGCTGCCGCAGCTCTGGAACATCCTGACCGGCGCGATGACGTTGATCGGGCCACGCCCGCTGCTGCCCGCCACGATCGTCGAAGCCGGCGAGCGGGGGCGCCGGCGCTGCGCGGTCGCTCCCGGACTCACTGGTTGGGCGCAGGTCAACGGCAACGCGCTGCTGGAAGAGCAGGACAAGATCGCACTCGACCTATGGTATATAGAGAACCGGACCCTCTGGCTCGACCTCGTCATCCTCGCCCGAACGGTCGGGGTGGCCCTGCGCGGCGAACGGTCCAACCTGTCATCGGTAAGGAGGGCGCATGAAGGCCATACTCGTGGGCGCGGTTGAAAGTACGCGGGTCGCGCTGAACTGCCTTGCCGCCTCGCCGCACTGGGAGCTCGCGGCGCTTTTCACGCTACCGTCCGATCTGTCGGGACGCCATTCGGATTTCATCGACCTGTCTCAGGAGGCCGAAAAGGCCGGCGCGCGGGTGGTGCGGGTCGCTAACATCAATGCCGAGGCGGCGCTGCAGACGATCCGCGACCTCGCGCCCGATTATATCTTCGTCATCGGCTGGTCGCAGATTTGCGGGGAGGACTTCAGGGGCACGGCGCGGCGAGGCGTGGTGGGCTATCATCCCGCGCCCCTGCCGCGCCTGCGGGGTCGGGCGGTCATTCCCTGGACGATCCTCCTCGATGAACCGATCACCGCCTCCTCGCTGTTCCTGATCGACGCGGGGGTCGACAGCGGACCGCTGCTCGGCCAGCGTTATTTCCACCTGGCGCCGGACGAGACCGCCGCGACGCTCTATGCGAGGCACATGGCCGCGCTGGCCGAGATGCTGCCATCCGTGCTGGAGGATATCGCAGCCGAACGGCCCAGGCTCGTGATCCAGGACGAACGCTGCGCGACCTATGCCGCGAGGCGGCGCCCGGACGATGCGCTGATCGACTGGGCCGCGCCCGCCGCCACGATATGGCGAAGCGTCAGGGCTTGCGGCGCGCCCTATCCGGGGGCGTGGACAACCTTTGGCGCCGACAGGATCGTCATAGAGGCGGCCGCGCCGGTGCCGCTCGGCCATCACGCCGCGGCGATGCCGGGGCAGATCGTCGAGTGCGGCCCGGACGGCTTCACGGTGAAATGCGGCGACGGTCAGGGGCTGCAAGTGTCACGATGGCAGACGGCTCGCGAGACGCCCCTGCCCAACCACGCGATATTGGGGCGACCGAAGGCGAGCGCATGACGATGATCGACACTATCCGGCGCGCCATGGTGATCGCGCCCCATCCCGACGATGAGGTGCTGGGTTGTGGGGGAACTATCGCCCGGCTCGCGGCGCTCGGCCGCCATGTCGAGGTCGTCATCGCGACGCAGGGGAAGCCGCCGCGCTTCGACGCGGGCCAGGTGGAGCGGGTGCAGGCCGAAGCGCGCAGGGCTCATGCGGTGCTGGGCGTCGCCCGGACGCATATGCTCGATTTTCCGGCCGCGGCGCTCGATAGCGTGCCGCGCGCGGACCTGAACGACGCCATCGCAAGGCTGGTGGCGGAGAGCCGGCCGGACGCCCTGTTCGTGCCCTTCGTCGGCGACCTGCATTTCGACCACGGCCTGATCTTCGAGGCGGCGATGGTCGCCGCGCGCCCGGTCGGAAGCCACTATCCCGCCCGAATCCTCGCCTATGAGACGGTGTCGGAAACCAATTGGGCCGCGCCCTATCTGGCGCCGGCGTTCCAGCCCAACCTCTTCGTCGACATCAGCGACCATCTGGATCGCAAGATCGAGGCGTTCGGCTGTTTCGAATCGCAGGTCCGCCGCTTTCCAAACGAGCGGTCGATCGAAACCTTGCGCGCGCTGGCGCAAGTGCGGGGAAGCTGCGTCGGGAGGCGGGCGGCCGAAGCCTTTGTCCTGATAAGGGAGGTCGCATGATGGACGCGCCGACGCGCCATAAGGAAGGGGCCGCGACAGTGGGCACGCAATGGGACGACGGGATGCGCGGCGGCCGATCGTTGCGCATGATGTTGAGTTCCGCCGGCCGTCGGGTCAGCCTGTTGCGGAGCTTTCGCGAGGCGGCCGGCACGCTGGGGGTCGATCTCACCCTCTTCGCTTGCGACCTCACGCCCGAATGGAGTCCCGCCTGCGTCGAAGCCGACCGGGCCTTCGCTGCCCCCCCTGCGGAAAGCGACGCCTTCATCCCCGCGATGCTCGACCTATGCGCCCGCGAACAGATCGGGCTGATCATACCCACGATCGACACCGAACTCATCGCCTATGCGCAGGCGCGCGACAGCTTCGCCGCTATCGGTTGCCATGTCGCCGTTTCGGACGAGCCGATCGTGAACATGGCGCGCGACAAGCTGGCGACGGCGCGCTTCCTGTCGGACGCGGGCCTCCCCTCCCCCCGCACCATTTCGCTCAACGAATTTCTCGACGGGTCGGTCGACCTGCCCCTCCCGCTGCTCGCCAAGCCCCGCCACGGCAGTTCCAGCCGGGGCATCGGCATGGTGCACGACCGCGAACAGGCAAAGGCGCTGGAAAAGAGCGAGCCCTACATCCTCCAGCAGTTTCTGCAGGGGCGCGAATTCACCATCAGTCTCTATTTCGACGCGGAAGGGCAGATACAATGCGCCGTTCCCCATGAACGGCTGCGCGTTCGCGCGGGCGAGGTGGAAAAGGGCGTGACGGTTCGCGAGCCGGCGCTACAGGATATCGCCTGGCGGCTGGGCCGAGCCTTGCAGGGCGCGCGTGGGGCGATGTGCTTCCAGGTCAGGATGGCTGCCGACGGCCCCTCCATCTTCGAGATCAACGCGCGTTTCGGCGGCGGCTATCCGCTGGCGCATCGGGCCGGCGCGCGCTTTGCCCAATGGCTGCTGGAAGAGCGGCTGGGACTGCCCCGCACGGCCAATGACGACTGGCAGGAGGGCGTGCTGATGCTGCGGTTCGATGATGCCGTCTTTGTCTGAAGGCGTGGCGGGACGCGCCGGACCGTTCGAGCGCGTCATCGTCTTCGACCTGGACGACACGCTCTATCTGGAGCGCGACTATGTGTTGAGCGGCCTCAGGGCAGTAAGCCAATGGGCCGCAAGCGCCCTGGGCGTCGAGGGACTGGGCAAGGTGATGCGCGATCGCTTCGATGCCGGATTTCGCACGCGGATATTCGACGACAGCCTACAGGACATGGGCCTGGAAGCTTCGCCGGCGATCATCGCGCGGATGGTGGCGACCTACCGGCAGCATCGGCCCGGCATCCAACTGGCAGCCGATGCGGAGCGGTATCTGGCGGCGCGCGATCGCTCGACCGGGCTTGCGGTCATCACCGACGGTTTTCTGGACGCGCAACGGCGCAAGATCAGGGCGCTTGGCCTGTACGGGCGGGGCGTCCGAGTTGGCATATGCACCGACATATGGGGCCGGGATTGCTGGAAGCCACATCCGAGGGCCTTCGAACATGTGGAACAGCTGTTCGGCCGGTCAGGCGCGTCGCTGACCTATGTGGCGGACAATCCGCGCAAGGATTTCACCGCGCCCCGGGCGCTGGGATGGCACACGGTGCAGATAGCGCGCGCCGACCGGATCCACCATTTCGACCCCCAGGAATCGGGCAAGGCCGACAGGATCATCGAGACCCTCGACGAACTGTGACGCTCGCGCTCTATCCCTCCTCCTTCACTGTCCAAGGCGCGTTCCTGATAGCGCGGCGCAGATGCAGCGCCAGTCCGCTCAGCCAGATGGCGGCGAACAGCAGGTGGGCGATATTAGCGCCCATCGCCCCGATCATGGGGATGAGCGGGAAGACGGCGCAATAGAAGGCGAGCGTGCAGGCCATCACCGTGCGCAATACGGCGCGCTGATCGCCGAGCGCGAGCAGCCCGGCCCGGCTCGCCGCTCCGCTGATGGTCAGCGTGACTGCCAGGATCTGGATGGTGAGCAGGGGCACCGCGCCGGCGAAATGGGGCCCGACCGCCAGCCGCATCAGCGGGCCGCCGACGAGCAGCATGGCAAGGAAGCAGCAGGCCCCGAAAGCCGCCAGCAGCAGTTCGGTCTGCACCAGCACCCGCACGAAGGCGCGGCGCTTTCCGGCCGCGGCGAGGCGGCTGAGGTCGGGATAGACGACCGCCTCCACCTGAGCGCCGACCTGCTGGACCACGCGGCTGATGCGCTTGGCGATATGGAACAGGCCCGCGCTTGCCGGGTCGGCCAGCCACCCGACGATCAGCGTGTCGACCTGCTGCGCGCTGGACCACAGGGTGAGCGAGACGTTAGATCCCAGGGCGAAGCGCCAGAGGTCGGGAAAGCGCGTGTTGATTCCCTTCGCGCTGGCCCGCAGCAGCTGGCGGAAGCCGGGCGCAGGCAGCAGCCGCATGGCGCAGATGAAGTTTGCCAGCGACCCGGAAATCTGGGTGATCGTCCAGACGAGGATGAGCTGGAACAGGCCCGCGCCAGCAAGATAGGCCAAGGCGACGCAGAGCAGGCGGACCGCCGCATTGGCCACCTGCACCCGCGCGATCGTCCGGTACTGGCCCGACAGCCTGTAGATGGCGGTCGCGACCCCGTTGAAGTTGAACAGCAGCGACGTGAGGAAAAGCAGCGCGTAGCCGACATGCTGGGTGGAAATGCCGAACAGGAAATGCCCGGCGATCGTCAGCCCGCTGGCAATGGCCCAGGCCGCCACGCTGCCGCCGATGTCGAGCAGCCATCCGAATTTCAGCAACGCGAAATAAGAGGCCTGATCATTCTGCAAGTCGATCGTGGCCCCGCTGCGGATCAGCGGTTGCCAGGATTGGAAGCCGAGCAGCCGTTCGCAGGCCTGGCCGAGTGTCAGAATCATGGCGAAGATGCCGTAGGTGGCCGGGGTCAGCAGCCGCGCGACGAGGGCGATGGACAGAAGCGTCAGGACAAGAGTCGCCGCCGTGCCGGAGAGAAGATGGCCAACCGCCTTCACCCGCCGATGGGCCAGGGCATCGCGAAGACGGATCGACGAACAGGTCATTTTCGAGCGCAGTTCACCTGCATTCATGCGCAGCCACCTTCAGCGGGTTTTTCGCCGTTTATCATGGGGCTAAAGCGCCGAATGCGCAGCTTCTTTGTCGTCTTACCCCTAAATAGCCCGATTGGGCTATGCCGAACGACAAGGGGACGGAACGGCGCCTCTTGCAAGGCGGCGTTCCGTCCCGGCCATCGGCTGATCTCAGTGCCGGAAGTGCGGTGTTCCCGCACACGTCCGGCAGGCCGATCAGGCGAAGATGAAGTCCCCGGCGGCGAAGTTCTTCGCCGTCAGCGTGGCCATGGGA
>DATEDR010000312.1:0-5514 GCA_035281605.1 Sphingobium sp. | reverse complement strand
GGCGATCCCCATGTCGATCACGCGCTGCACCCCCGTCATGACCGAGGACTGCATGCTGCGCCGTTCGCCCCAGTCCCGATCATTTTCGGCCAGCAGCTTCTGCCAGTCCTTGTTGAGCGGGTTGATCGCCCCGACATGCGGGGGGCGGTCCAGGCTGAGAACAGCGAAGCCCTTTTCGGCGAACAGATGGATCGGATACTCATTGCCGGTCGCGCCCCGCAGAAATCCGTTGCTGCGATAGGTCGTGACGATGAGGGGCAGCCGTTTACGCCCGTCATAACCGGGCGGCAGGACGAGATCGCCCGCGACTTCGAGGCCCCGGTCGTTCCGCCATTCCAGCCGTTCGACCTTGCCGAACCGGATCGCGCCGAATTCCGGGTTGGGATCGTACAGCAGTGCGGAACGTCCATCATGGGGTTCGATCCGCACGATCCGGGCCGGCACCGTAGCGCTTTCGCGCAGACAGATCAGCGCGCCCTCCGCCAGCCCACAGCCGCTGATGACGTCACTCGTCGCCAATAGCTGCCGCGCTTCTCGCTCGCCCGGCTGCCAGCGGTAGAGCGCTGTCGATCGGCTGTTCCACCCCTCGCGGCGAAGGAAGAGCAAGGGACCGCCGTCGGGCATCCACCAAAGTCCAGCGAATTTGCCGCGACAGGATTCGCTCGGGCACGGGATTTTCACGCCAGACGCGGCCGACACGACCAGCGACCAAGGGCTGGCCGGATTTTCCGAGACCTGCTCGGCCACGACCGATCGTCCATCATCGGCCTTTGCCGCGAGGGGACGGATTTCATAGCGGATCGGATCGGGACCCAGCAGCGCCCGGTCGCCATCATCGGCTGGTCGCGTCGCTCCATCTTCTGGATCGATGCGAAAAAGCGACAAGGCTGTGGCAGCGAGCGGCATGGGCCTGTCACCCATCATCGGCACATAGCGATCGTCATAGCGGAAGCCCGTCACAGCCTCGTGCGCCAGTGCGGACCGCTCTGCCAGTTGTCCGGTCCGGCTTGCATAGACGAGCGTCCCGTCCTTAGGCATCCACGCAAATTGTTCGACATCGACCGGCGAATGCGTGAGCGCGCGGGCCGGACCACCTTCAGCCGCAACCACCCAAAGCTGGGTGATCCCCTGGTCCCGCCGGAGGAACGCGATCCATCGCCCGTCGGGCGACCATGATGGCGCGAGCAGGATGGGGAATCCGGTCGGCAGGATCACGCCCCGATAATCCCCGGTCCCACTGATGAACTCGCCGCCCTGATCCAAAAGGCGTGGTGTCGCGCCGGACTGCAAGTCCATCACGGCGAGGCCGATGCAAACGCTGTTGGTCGAGCCGTCCGCTCGGCTGATGATGAAGGCGACACGCCTGCCGTCAGGCGAAAGTCCGAGCGGACTCTGGTTGCTGAGCAAAGCGCCATCGCCCCGTCCGATATCGCGCACGCCCAGGAGGTCATCTGCGGTAATGGCGCGCTGTTTCGCTTGTCGCGCGGTATGGGCCAGCAGGCCGTTACAGTCTGCCATGGCCGGGCAAGAATATGCCAGAAGCGCAACGCCCGCCGCCATCAGTGCGATCGATGTCCTGCCCACGACGCTCACCATTTCTTGACCAGTTCAAGCGCGATGAAGCGCCCGACTGCCGAATAATTGGTCGAGTCATAGGGCGTGTCATAATAGAGGCTGGTCGCGACGACCGAAGGCAGCTGATTGAGGAGATTCTGAACCGAGAGGCCCAGTTCGACACCGCTGAGGAGTCCGGCGCCGTCGTGGAACCGGTATCGTGTGCTGATATCGAGCGTCGTCATCCCGTCGATGCGCAGTGCCGGGGTCGAGCGCACATCCTTGACGCCGCCGATGGTGCTGAGCGTCGCCGCCGCGCTGAAGGCGCCGTTGCTCCAGTTGATCGTGCCCCTTCCGCGCCAGTGCGGCGGGTTGAACAATCGCCCCGCCAGTTGTTCGACCGGACCCGCCGCCGAGATCTGCTGTTCGCTGTCGAGATAGGTGAGGTTGGCCGAAAGCCCCATTTTCCCATCGGCAAGGTCGGTCTGGTAGCTCAGCTGGGCGTCGATGCCCCGGATCGTCTGGCGCCCGGCATTGACGTTGGCCCGATTGATGATCGCGCCCACCTTGGCCGGATCGTAAGGCGCGCCTGCCCCGTTGAGAAATTGAGCCGCATGGGCAATTGCCGCCGCCTGCTGCTGGGCCGTCGGTGCAGTGATGATCTGGTTGGCGTAGATCGGATCGACAAGAGCCCGCGCCGCTGTGGGGATAGGGTTCACGATGCGATCGACATAGCGAGTGTGGAAATAGCTGAGTTCAAACGATGCGCCAGCTAGGCCAGGCGGATGCAACGCCATGGTGGCGGACCAACTGCGCGCCTTTTCCGGCTTGAGATTGCTATTACCCCCACCCACCAGCAACGCGGTGGTTCCGGCGGGATAGCCCCTGCCGCCAAAGGTTGTGATGGGATAGAGGATCGCCTGTTCGATCGAATAGAGCTGAATGAAGCTCGGCGCCCTGAAGGATCGCCCCCAGCTCGCCTTGATGTCGAGGAAATCGCTTGGCGCGTAAATCATGCCCAATTTGGGTGTGACGACATCGGCAAGGCCGCGATAGCGTTCATAGCGAAGCGCGGCGCTCAGGCTGAGGCTGCGCAGCATGGGAATGGCCTGAGCAGGCCCCACCAGGGGGAAGCTGGCCTCGCCAAAGGCATAGACGCTGTCCTGCGACGGTTTGGCGTTGTTGATGTTGCCGACACCCCGAAATATTTCGAAATCATTCGCCCGGATGCCAGCGCCAACGGCCAGCTTGGCGTCCCCACCGGGTAACGCGAACAGTGGCCCGTCGCCGGAGATTTCACCGGTGATGCTCTGATTATTATAGCGACCCCAGGCCCGGCTTGCGAACTGGTCGTTGAGGAAGGTGTCGCCCTGGAAATAGGTGCGCCCCTTGCCGAAACTACCCGACAGGCTCAGTTCCCACTGCCCCAAGGTCAGCAGCGCGGCGCCCGAGAGCGCCAGCGTATAGCTGTCATAGCTCTGGGTGATGCGGCTGACCGCCAGATTGGCGGCGGTGCTCGTGGGATAGGAAAATTCGCCGGTCCGCTGATTGTAGAGGCCGTCGATTTCGATGGTCAAATTGTCGCTGATATCCTGATGGACGCTTCCTGCCACGGCATGTCGGCGACTGGCCGGGAGCAAGGTCAGGTCAGGTCTGATCCGGCCATATTTTCGCTGGTTCGTCATGAGGGCGGTGTTCCGGCCATATTCATAGGTCAGAAAGCCGCCGCCGCCCTTCCATCGGCTGCCGGCCAGGATACTATATTGCTGCTGGAAATTGCCGCCGTCGGGCGACCCCCCGATACGCGCGCGGGTTTCAACGCCGTCATAATCCCGTTTGAGGATCACATTGACCACGCCACCGACCGCATCCGATCCGTAGATCGCCGATGCGCCGTCCGCCACCACCTCCAGCCGATCGACAGCGGCAAGCGGGATGGCGGAAATATCCACGCCCTGCCGGGCCGAGTCATAGGGCACCCGGCGACCGTTCAGCACGGTCAGCGTCGCATCGCTGCCGAGGCCGCGCAGATTGACCGATGATCCGCCGCCGACATTCCCGCCGGTGCTCGATGGCACGTTGAAACCGACGCCGGGGTTTTGCCCACCGCCGAAGCTTTGCGGCAGACTGCGGGCAACATCCCCCAGATCGGCAAGCCCGGTATCTCTTATGGCCTGGTTGTCGAGAACCATCACCGGCGAAGGGATCGGCGCCCCGCGGATGCGGCTGCCCGTGACCACAATGCCAACGTCTCCATCCCTCTCTTGCTGAGACACATGTTCTTTTCGAATGACGATGCTGCCTTCGAGCCGCTTCCAGACAAGACCCGTGCCGGCGAGCAGTCTGTCCAGCGCGTCCTCGACCGTGAACGCCCCGTGGAGCGCAGGCCCATTCATTCCCGCGACAAGGTCGGCATCCACAAGGATCGTCTGCCCCGAGCGCAGGGCCAGCTCACGAACCGATGCACCGAGCGGTTGGGCTGGCAGCGTGATGGCCATTTCGGCAGATTGCTGGGCAAGCACAATCGGTGCGCTGGCCGCGAGCGTGGCGGCAACGATGCTACCGGACAGATAGAGTATAGCTGTTGAAATACGAGGCATTGGACCTTCTCCCCCATGCCGCCATCAGGCGGGACAGAAGGGAGACGCCGTCTCGGGAAAACACCCGACATTTTTATTTACTTGGTCGCGTTTCCCTTTTCCGCCGGTGCAGACAAGCGGATCGTTGCACTGTTCGGCCGCTCCATCTTCAGATGGAAGCTTGCGGCCACAGCGCGCGCAAAAGCCTCCGGATCGCGGACCCGGAATGCGCCCGTCACCCGCACGGGCGGGGCAATGCGCTCCGCCAAGCGAAGCTGCACCTTATTATAGCGGTTGATGGCCGCTACTGCTTCGGCAAGCGGTGTCGCATCGAGCGCCAGCATGCCCGACACCCAGCGCACGTCTCCGGCAGAGGCCGTCTGCTCCGTCAGATGGCCATCCAGCGCCAGCGTCTTGCCCGGAGGGAGAGTCCGTACCTGATCGGATGCCGCATTCGGCGCACGCAGTTCCACCGATCCGGCCAGAACGGTCACCACCGGTTGCGCGCCGATCATGCTCACGTCGAACACGGTGCCGTGGGCAGTGATTTCACCGCCAACCACCAGCACACGAAACGGGCGGTGCCGGTCCGCCGCGACATGAAACCGCGCTCGCCCCTGATCGAGATCGAGCCGTCGATCGCCGCCCGACAATTGCACCCGCAAACGGGTGGCAGTGTCGAGAATGACGGTCGATCCATCCGCAAGCCTGACAGATCGAATCTCCCCGACGGCGGTCTCATAGACTGCGGCCTGTGCCGCCATGGAAATGGCCAATGGTCCACCGGACCGCAATAGGCCGACCGACACCACGCCCAGCGCAACAACGCCAAGGCTGGCAGCGGCCATATGGGTCTTTTGCCGCATCCAGAAGGGTGCACGCCCGAGCGATCGGGTCTGCCCGACATCGCGCTCCCTGAGCAGCGTTCCGAGTTGCCAATCACGTTTGATCCGATCATAGGCGATGCGATGGCGCGGATCGGCATCGATCCAGGCCGCAAACGCACGCTCCGCCGCCGGATCGGAATGTCCGGCACGGCGCGCCAGCCACTCTTCGGCGGCTTCATGGATGGATTTAGGGATCGGTGTCCCGCCGGGTTCAGTCATGCGCCCGCAAATGCCGTCCAAGCTGCTTGATCGCCCTGCTCATCTGCTTCTCGACCCCTCTCACACTCAATCCGGTCCGTTCCGCAATCTCGGCATAGCTATAGCCGTCGAGACGGCAAGCCAGGAATATGTCGCGCGTCAGCGGCTTCAGTCGTAGCACAGCCTGTTCGATGCGGGCGAGCCGGTCGCGGGCCTCCAGTGCGGCAACAGGATCACCGCTGGAAAGCGACAGATCCTCGATCGGCACGTGACAATGCTCGCCGGAGCGTGCCGCC
>DATEDR010000311.1:0-8996 GCA_035281605.1 Sphingobium sp. | reverse complement strand
GCGGCGCTGGCCGCCGCCCAGTCGAGCGGCATCCCGCTTGGCTTCCAACTGTTCGATAATGGCGAGCTTCGACATGGTAGGGCTTCTCTCCGGTGGTGACGCGGATGGCTATACCAGCCCCTTTTCAGTCTTTCGCTATTTTCGCAAATGCAAATTTGCCAATTTGCAAATCACGATTTCGCAAATTATGGAAGCGCTATGGCTCGTGGCAACCGCATCTTCGCAGGTCCCAGGCTCCGTCAACTTCGCTTGGACCATCGCATGGACCAGGCGACGATGGCGCTGGCGCTGGGAATTTCCGTATCCTACCTGTCGCAGCTGGAAAATGACGACCGCCCCCTGACCGCCAAGGTCAAGGCCGCCGTGGCCAGCGCATTCCCCACCGACTGGGCAAGCTTCGACAGTCGGGAGGAGGAGCAGTTGCTGGGCGCCTTCACCTTCGCCCTGGCCCATCCGGAACTGCCCGGCCCGCTGATGGAGCCCGAACGGATCGAGAAGCTGCACCTGCAATTCCCTGAGTTCGCGGCGCGCTACATCGACCTCTACAACGCCCATATGCGCGCCAATGAGCGAATCAACATGATCGAGGAGGCCATCGCCAACGATCATGCCGTCCAGGCCCGCCTGCCCTGGGAGGCCGCGCGCGACTGGTTTCACGAAGCCGGCAATTATGTCCATGCGCTCGACTGCCTGGCGGAGGACATGGCCGCGAACTTCACCGCCGGACAGGTGCTGGACGAAGGCATGCTGGTTGAAGCCCTGGCGCGGCGGCATGGCATCGAAACGCTGATCGCCGACACGCCGGATTCCGCCTTGCGCTCCTATTCTTCCGTCCAGCGCAGGCTGTTCGTGAACGCCGCTCTGCCAACCGAAAGCCGCAAGTTCATGCTGTCCCACCAGCTCATGATGCTGGAGGGGCAAGCGGTAATCGCGGACGTCGTCAGTCGTGCCGCACTGCCGGTCGAAGGGGCCGATCGCCTGCTCGCCATCGGCCTCGGCAATTATGCCGCGGGCGCGCTGCTCATGCCCTACGCCGCATTTCGCGAAGCCGCGCGCGAGACGCGGCATGACATCGACCGGCTGTCCCGCCGGTTCGGGGTCAGTTTCGAACAGGCCTGCCACCGGCTTTCGACGCTCCAGAGGCCGGGGCTTCGCGGCATCCCCTTCTTCTTCTGCCGGGTCGACATGGCCGGCAACATCACGAAACGGCACAGCGCCACCCGCCTCCAGTTCGCGCGCTTCGGCGGCGCCTGCCCCCTCTGGAACGTCCACGAAGCCGTCGCCATTCCCGATCGCATCAACGTGCAACTCGGCGAGACGCCCGACGGCGTGCGCTATGTCTCCATGGCGAAGGGACTGGTAAAGCCATCGGGCAGCTATTCGCGCACCCCCCGACGATATGCCGTGGTGCTGGGCTGCGAAGTCGCGCATGCCGCGAACTTCGTCTATGCTGACGGCCTGCAATTGGAGGTCGAGGGCGCGGCCACGCCGATCGGCATCACCTGCCGCCTCTGCTCGCGGCAGAGCTGCGACCAGCGTGCCTTCCCGCCCGCCGACCGCCCGATCCGGGTGGACCCCGACAATCGGCAGATCGTGCCTTATTGGATCGGCTGAACGGCACGCGAACGCCCAGCTTGCGAAAACTGGACCTGTCGTCCTTTCGGCTCAGGAACTAGGCTGCACTTATGAGCCGCGACATTCTTTCCAGCCCCGACGGCATCGACCTCACCAGCGATGGCTTCGTCCGGATCGCGGGCTCGCACATATTGCCGCAGCTTGGCGCGTCGGCATCGGCCTGGAACGCATTCGCCCGAAGCTGGGACAGTCTGGGGCCGGACCTCTACATGGCCGATGGTGGGCGCTATCGGCGGCGGCGGCATGCGACCTTCCGGTGCGAGGCCGGCCGTTTCACGCGCGAGCCGCACCAGCCACATTTCCAGAGCCGGGACTATAATCCGCTGAACGGCGACGTCCAACGCTGGTTCGATCCGGTCGAGCAGTCCGTTGGCGACAGTGACGCGATGCAGGCGATCTTCGCCTTCTGCGCCCGCAGCTTCGACCCCGAACGCGCGCGATCCTGGCATGTGGAGATGCACCAGTTCCGCATCGAGACGCAGGAAAGCCATGTCGGCCGTCCAACTCCGGAGGGGCTGCATCGCGACGGCGTCGATTGGGTGTTCGTGATGCTGATCGAACGCCGCAACGTCCGCGAAGGCGTGACCCGAATCGGCGCGCCCGATGGAACTCCCCTGGGCGAGTTCACGCTGGCGGAACCCGGCGACACGGTCCTGATCGACGACCACCGCATCCTGCATGGCGTGACGGAGATCCATGCCGTCGATCCCGCGCGCCCCGCCTGGCGGGACGCGCTGGTGGTGACGTTCGCGGCTGAGGATTGATCACACATCCCCCGCCCGTCCGCGACAGGTTCAGCCCGAACGGATGGAAGCCTGGGGGCTACTTCAGCAGCACCAGCTCCTCGGCCATGCTCGGATGCAGGGCCACGGTGTCGTCGAATTGCTGCTTGGTCAGCCCCGCCTTGACGGCGATTGCCGCGGCCTGAAGAATTTCGGGCGCGTCCGGACCGATCATGTGCAGGCCGACGACGCGGTTGGTCGTCGCATCCACCACCATCTTGTAGAGGGCGCGCTCCTCGCGTCCCGCCAGCACATTCTTCATCGGGCGAAAATCGGACGTATAGACCTTGACCGTGCCGAGCTTGTTCTTCGCCTGCGCCTCGGTCAGGCCGACGCCCGCGAGCGGGGGATGGCTGAACACGGCGGAGGGGACGCAGTCATAGTCGACGGTGCGCGGATTGTCGCCGAACACGGTGTCTGCGAAGGCATGGCCCTCCCGGATCGCGACCGGCGTCAGTTGCAGCCGGTCGGTGACATCGCCGACCGCATAGATGCTCTCGCAGTTGGTGCGGCTATGATCGTCGACCTTGATCGCGCCATTTTCGGCCAGCTCGACGCCAGCATTTTCCAGCCCCAGCCCTTCGACATGCGGCCGGCGCCCGGTGGCGAACATCACCGTGTCGCAGGGGATCGGATCACCATTCTTGAAATGCATGCAGAGGGTGCCGTCGTCATTCTTCTCGATCCGGTCCATCTGCGCGTTGAAGCGGAACACTATCCCTTTCATCGTCGAAATCTGCATCAGCCGATCGCGGATCTGCTCGTCATAGCCGCGCAGCAGCGTCGCGGATCGGTTGACGATCGTCACCCGCGCGCCGAACTCGTTGAAGATGCCGGCAAATTCATTGGCGATATAGCCTCCGCCAACGATGATGATGCGCTTGGGCACCTGCTCCAGATGGAAGGCTTCGTTGGAGGTAATGCCATGTTCGGCTCCCTCCAGCTCGGGAATGATCGGCCAGGCCCCCGTCGAAACCAGGATATAACGCGCGGTGACTTCGCGCCCGCTCGCCAGCCGGACCGAATGCGGACCCGTGATCGTCGCCCGCTCCGCGATGAGTTCGACATTGTGGTTGCTGAGCGTGTTCTTGTAGAGCCCCTCGAGCCGGTCCACATCGGCCAGCACATTGTCGCGCAGCGTCGTCCATTCGAAATCGCAGTCCGGCACGTTCCAGCCGAAGCGGCGGGCATCCTTCAGATCCTCGGCAAAATGCGCGCCGTAGATGAGCAGCTTCTTGGGCACGCAGCCGCGAATGACGCAGGTCCCGCCGACCCGATATTCCTCGGCCACCGCGACCTTTGCGCCATGGGCCGCGGCCACGCGCGACGCGCGCACCCCGCCCGAACCTGCGCCGATGACGAAAAGGTCGAAATCATATTCGCTCATGCCTGTCTCCGCTGGCCTGCCTCCACTGGACGCGCCGCGATATGGCGGCCTCCCGGCGAAGTTACAAACGGCTTTTTCTGAGCCTAGACCACGCCGAGCGTCAGTTCGATCAACGCCATGGTCGAAGGATCGAACCCCTTGGGACCTTCTGCTTCGATCGATTTCGCGATTTCCTTGCCCAATTCCACGCCGAACTGGTCGAAGGGATTGATCCCCATCAGCACGGCATTGGCGAAGGTGCGATGTTCGTAAAAGGCGATCAGCGCGCCCAGCACATCGGGCGTGACGTCGTCCAGCAGAATGGTCGTCGACGGGCGATTGCCGGGATAGGCGCGCGCGGGATCGGCGTCATTGTCCTTCCCCCGCAGCAGCGCCGCCCCCTGCGCGAAGCAATTGACCAGCAGCGCGCGGTGATGCGCGGGGTCAAGCGCATGCCCCGGCTCCCTCGACGCTATGAATTCGACGGGGGTCAGGACGGTGCCCTGGTGCAGCAACTGGAACACTGCATGCTGCGCGTCGGTGCCGACGCCACCCCAGGTGATCGGCGCGGTAGGACCCGCGACCGGCTTTCCCTCGCGCGTCACGCTCTTGCCGTTGCTCTCCATCTCCAGCTGCTGGAGGTACGAAGGCAGAAGCCGCAGCCGTTCGTCATAGGCGAACAGGGCCCGGGTCTGGCATCCCAGCACACGCGCATAATATTGATCGACGAAGGCGGCGATCAGCGGCGCGTTCTTTTCCAGCGGGGAGAGACGGAAATGCCGGTCCATCGCCGCCGCGCCCTCCAGCAGGCTCTCGAACGCGCCCCAGCCCAACGCCAGCGCGGCCGGGAAGCCGATCGACGACCAGAGCGAATAACGCCCGCCGACACTCTCCGCGAAGGGCAGGATGCGGGTTTCATCGACCCCCCATTCGATCGCCTTGTCGGGCGCGGCCGTCAGCGCGATGACCCGGCCATAGGGATCCTCGACCCCGGCTTCGACCAGCCAGTTGATCGCGCTCGCAGCGTTCAGCAAGGTTTCGGTGGTGGTGAAGGTCTTGGATGCAACCGCGATCAGCGTCGCTTCCGGATCGAAGCGCGACAGCGCCCGTTCCAGCGCCGTGCCGTCGACGTTGGACACGATCGCGACGTCATAGCGCGCGCCATCCCCGCCCAGCGCATCGATGATCAGGTCGGGGCCAAGCGCCGACCCGCCAATGCCGATATGCAGGATATGGCGGATCGGCCCCAGCGCGTCCCCCTCGATCGCGTCGATCAGGGCGCGCATACGGGCATGGAGCATCTTGGCGCGCGACACGCTTTCCGCATTGCCTTCGCCCCGCTCGGCGGGATGTTCGGCAGCGCGCCCTTCGGTGTTGTTGACAGGCTCTCCGGCGAACAGCGCATCCCTGTGCGCGGAAAAGCCCGACTCCTCCGCAAGCTTCAGAAAGGCGTCGAGCAGTTCGCTGGTCAGGTGCGTCTTCGACCAGTCGAAGCGGATGGGGCCCTGGGTCAGCGTGAACTTGCTCAGCCGGTTGGGATCCGCCGCAAAGATCGACTTGAGTTCGATCTGGGGGAGCGCCGCCATGGCCTCCAATGCAGAGTTGGACATCGAGAAATCCTCTTGCCGTTGGATCGATACCGACGCGGCATCGGTCGATTCTTGCCTCTCTTAGCCACGCCTGCGGATCATTGCACCGCCTGCCGCGCTTGACGGCGGGTTTCGCAGGCCGCAAAAGCCGCAGCGGCCTGTTTTCAGGGCAAATCGAAGGACTAGACGACCTGACATGAGCGCAAAATCCGAAACGCGGGACTTCCTCTGGTTTCTCGCAAAGCTGGCGGTGTTCGTCTTCGTCCTGCGCAGCTTCATCGTTTCCCCCTTCAATATCCCGTCGGAATCGATGCAGCCGCGCCTTCTGATCGGCGACTATCTGCTCGTGGCAAAATGGCCCTATGGCTATTCGCGCTACTCCTTGCCTTTCGGCCTGCCCCTGATCCCCGGTCGCATCCTGGCATCCATGCCAGAGCGCGGCGACGTGGTGGTGTTCAAGGCGCCGCCGAACCAGAAAAACGACTATATCAAGCGCGTTATCGGCTTGCCAGGCGACATGATCTCGGTGCGGGGCGGCACGGTCTATCTCAATGGCCAGGCCATCCCGAAGCAGAAGGTGGCGGACCTCGTCATCCCCGTCACGCCCAACATGGTCGATGCCGCCGCGAAGGAAGGAAGCCCCTCCCCCTGCTACCGCCCCAAGTTCGAGGAGGACGCGCCCGAAGGTGGCCGCCAGTGCCGCTATCCCCAATATCGCGAAACGCTGCCAGGCGGCAAAAGCTATAATGTCCTCGACCTGATGCCCGATGGGGCGGCCGATGACCGGGACACGATATTGGTGCCCGAAGGCCATTTGTTCATGATGGGCGACAATCGCGATCGCAGCGCCGACAGCCGCTTCCCGGCGGCGGAAGGCGGGGGCATCGGCCTCGTCCCGCAGGAAAATCTGGTGGGCAAGGCGATGATCTCCGTCTTTTCGACCGACGGCAGCGCCAACTGGCTTCTGCCCTGGACCTGGTTTACCGCAGCCCGGTGGAACCGGATCGGGGAAGGCTTTTGAACAAGCCCGACACATCGGGCTGGCTGGCGGGCCTGATCGGGCGGGCGCCCCGCGACGCCGCGCCCTTTCACCAGGCGCTGACCCATGGCAGCGCGCAGGCCAGCAATTATGAGCGGCTGGAATTTCTGGGCGACCGGGTACTCGGGCTCGTCATCGCCGAGTGGGTCTATGACCATTTCACGGACGAGCCGGAGGGCAAACTTTCCCGGCGCTTCAATGCGCTGGTTTCGGGCGAGACCTGCGCCCAGGTCGCGCGGACGGCAGGCGTTCCGGCGCATCTGATCCTGGGCAAGCAGGCACGGGACGATGGCGCAGCCGACAGCGACAATGTGCTGGGCGACGTCATGGAGGCGCTGATCGGCGCGCTGTATCTGGAGGCGGGGCTGGAGGAGGCGCGCGCGCTGGTCCGCCGTCTTTGGGGCGAACGGGTCGAAACCCAGTCCAGCGCGCCCAAGCACCCCAAGTCCGCCTTGCAGGAATGGGCGGCGGCAAACAGGCGCAAGCCACCCGAATATATCCTCACCGACCGATCGGGGCCGCATCACGCGCTGCGCTTCACGGTCACCGTGTCGATCAAGGGCGCGGGCGAGGCAAGCGCGACGGGCGGGTCCAAGCAGGAAGCAGAGACGGCAGCGGCGCAGGCGCTTTTGGAGAAGCTCGCCTCCTGAGCCTGTCCCGGCGGCGCATTTTGCATTAGGGAAGAGGCCCCGGCGACTGCGCGCGGGCGAACGGAGTAAATTTTGGATTCCATTGATAATCAACGCTGCGGCGTCATCGCCATCGTCGGCGCGCCCAATGCGGGTAAATCGACGCTGGTAAATGCGCTTGTCGGCCAGAAGGTCGCGATCACCAGTCCCAAGGCGCAGACCACCCGGACCCGCGTCATGGGCGTCGCGATCGAAGGCGACACGCAGATGGTGCTGGTCGACACGCCCGGCATCTTTGCGCCCAAGCGGCGGCTGGACCGCGCCATGGTGCAGGCCGCCTGGGGCGGAGCGCAGGGCGCTGACCTGATCGCGCTGATCGTGGACGGGAAGGCAGGCCTTGGCGCCAAGATGGAGCCCATCATCAGCGCCTTGGCCGCCCGCCCGGAAAGGAAATGGCTGATCCTCAACAAGGTCGACATCGCCATCAAGGAAAAGCTGCTGGTTCACACCCAGCGGCTCTATGAACAGCTGGATATCGCCGAAACCTTCTTCGTGTCCGCGGCGACAGGCGACGGCCTGCCTGAGCTCAAGACCGCCTTCGCCAACGCCATGCCCGAAGGCCCCTGGCACTTTCCGGAGGATCAGGTTTCCGACGCCACCGACCGGATGCTGGCCGCCGAAATCACGCGCGAGCAGCTCTATCACCAGCTGCATGCCGAACTGCCCTACGCCGCTGCGGTGGACACCGAAAAATATAGCGAGCGCCAGGACGGATCGGTCGAAATCCACCAGCAGATCCTGGTCGGCCGCTCCAGCCAACGCGCCATCGTGCTGGGCAAGGGCGGCCAGCGGCTCAAGGAAATCGGATCAAAGGCCCGCGCCGAACTGTCCACCCTGCTGGGCGTGAAGGTCCACCTCTACCTGCACGTCAAGGTGAAGGAAGACTGGGAGGACGACCGCTTCATCTACCGCGACATCGGGCTGGATTGGGTGGAGTAAGCACCCAACCGGTTTAACCGAACTCAGCCCATTCAAACCTTTCCCACCCCGTTCGCCCTGAGCTTGTCGAAGGGCTCTTCTTCTTCAAAGAGAAGTGCACGGCTTAGACAAGCTTAGCCCGAACGGAGGTGGGGAAGAGTCATTCTGCTGCCGCCTTCTTCTTCGCGGGCGCCTTCTTGGCAGCCGGCTTCTTGGCCGCAGCCTTTTTCGCCGGCGCCTTCTTCCCCTTCTTCGCAGGCGCCGCCGCAGCCCGCGCGTCGATCAGTTGCGCGGCCTCCTCCAGCGTCAGGGCGTCCTGCTCGATCGTCTTGGGCAGCGTCGCATTGGTCGTGCCGTCGGTGACATAAGGCCCGTAGCGCCCTGCCATCAACTTGATCTCGGCCTCGGTGCGCGGATGCTTGCCAAGCACCTTGAGCGGATCGCGCGAGGAAGCCCCGCGCCCGCCCTTGTTCGCCGCTTCGGCCAATTTCACGACCGCGCTGTTCATGCCGACCTCGAAAATCTCCGCAGTCGAGGACAGCCGCCCATATTTGCCGTCATGCAGCAGATAGGGACCAAAGCGCCCGATATTGGCGACGATGGGCTTGCCCGTCTCCGGATGCAGGCCCACCTCGCGCGGCAGGCTTAAGAGCTTCACCGCCCAATCCAGCGTCATCTCGCCATCGGGCAGATCCTTGGGGATGGAGCCGCGCTTGGCCTCCTTGCCCTCGCCCATCTCGATATAGGGACCAAAGCGTCCCGACTTCCTGACGATGTCCTGCCCGGTCTCGGGATGCTGGCCCAGTACCTCCGGTCCCTTGTCCTCGCCGCCGTCGCTACTGCCGGGCTGCCCGAACTTGCGCGTATATTTGCACTCGGGATAGTTGGAGCAGGCGATGAAGGCACCAAAACGCCCGCCGCGCAGCGACAATTGCCCGTCGTCGCACATCGGGCAGGCGCGCGGATTGCTGCCGTCCG
>DATEDR010000310.1:0-2111 GCA_035281605.1 Sphingobium sp. | reverse complement strand
CAGCGTTTCCAGCAGGTCCTCGTTCGCCAGGCGATATTTGTTGACGCCGACGATGACGTCCTCGCCCCGGTCGACGCGCGCCTGACGCGCTGCGGCGGCGGTTTCGATCATCGCCTTGGGCCAGCCTGCCGCGACCGCCTTGGCCATGCCGCCCTCGGCCTCGACGCGGTCGATGATCTCCTGCGCGGCATCGACCAGTTGTTGCGTCAGCGCCTCGACATAATAGCTGCCGCCCAGCGGATCGACGACATTGCACATGCCGGTCTCTTCCTGGATGACGATCTGCGTGTTGCGCGCGATGCGGGCGGAAAAGTCCGTCGGCAGCGCGATCGCTTCGTCGAGCGCATTGGTGTGCAGCGACTGCGTGCCGCCCAGCATCGCCGCCATCGCTTCGATGGTGGTGCGCATGACGTTGTTATAGGGATCCTGCTCGGTCAGCGATACGCCCGAGGTCTGGCAGTGGGTGCGCAGCATCTTGGAGCGCTCGTCCTGCGCGCCGAGCTTCGTCATCACCCGATGCCACAGCACGCGCGCGGCGCGCAGCTTGGCGATCTCCATGAAGAAGTTCATGCCGATGGCGAAGAAGAAGCTCAGCCGCCCGGCAAACTTGTCGATGTCGAGGCCGCTCGCCACGCCATAGCGCACATATTCGGCGCCATCCGCGATGGTGAAGGCCAGTTCCTGCACCTGCGTCGCCCCGGCTTCCTGCATATGATAGCCGGAGATGGAGATGCTGTTGAACTTGGGCATCTCGCGGCTGGTATAGCCGAAAATGTCCGAGATGATCCGCATCGAGGGTTCGGGCGGGTAGATATAGGTATTGCGGACCATGAACTCCTTGAGGATGTCGTTCTGGATGGTCCCGTCGAGCAGGCGGCGCTCGACCCCCTGCTCCTCGCCCGCGACGATGAAGAAAGCGAGGATCGGGATCACCGCGCCGTTCATGGTCATGCTGACGGACATCTTGTCGAGCGGGATGCCGTCGAACAGGATCTTCATGTCCTCGATCGTGTCGATCGCCACGCCCGCCTTGCCGACATCGCCGACGACGCGCGGATGGTCGCTGTCATAGCCTCTGTGGGTGGCAAGGTCGAAGGCGACGCTGAGCCCCTTCTGCCCCGCCGCCAGGTTGCGCCGGTAGAAGGCGTTGGATTCCTCGGCGGTCGAAAAGCCCGCATATTGGCGGACGGTCCACGGGCGCCCCGCATACATGGACGCGCGCACCCCGCGCGTGAACGGCGCGAAGCCGGGCAGGCCCGGATCGACCGTCACATCCTGCGCCGTGTAGAGCGGCTTCACCACGATCCCCTCAGGGGTCTCCCAGTTCAAGTCCTTGCCCTTCACCTCCTTGGAGGCAGCAGCGGCCCACTGATCCAGCGTCGGCTTCTCGGTCATCGTCTTCCTACTTCCCATTCCCGTTCGGGCTGAGCTTGTCGAAGCCTTCGCCTGAGCGAAGCGAAGGCCTCACTCCGTTCGGCCGAGCCCTTCGACAGGCTCAGGGCGAACGGCGGTGGGGTCAATGCGCCTCTTTCGGCGTTTCCATGATTTCGGTCAGCACCCCGTTCATGTCCTTGGGATGGACGAAGAAGATCAGCGTGCCATGCGCCCCGATGCGCGGTTCGCCGAGCACCTTCTTGCCCAGCCCTTCGAACCAGGCCTTGGCTTCATGAATGTCGGGCACTTCATAGCACATATGATGCTGCCCACCGGCCGGGTTCTTGGCGATGAAGCCATGGATCGGCGAGTTTTCGCCCAGAGGCTCGATCAGCTCGATCTGCGTGCCGTTGGTGCCATTCTCGCCCGGCGTATCGACGAAGCACACCTTCACCCCCTGTGCGGGCAGGTCGAACGGCGTGTGGATCGTCTCTGCGCCCATCACGTCGCGATAGAAGGCGATGCTGCGCTCGATCGAGGGCGTCGCGACTCCGACATGGTTGAGACGGCCGAGCTTCATATTGGCCTCCGGATATTGCGGACGAGCGGCAGGACATGGTCGCGAGTCAGCGGCGCGAGGATGCAGGACTCCAGAACGCCGGGATCGTGCCAGGCAACGTCCTCGATCTCGGCGGCCGGGCTGATGTCGCCGAGCAGTTCCACGACGAAGAGGTCGG
>DATEDR010000309.1:0-13143 GCA_035281605.1 Sphingobium sp. | reverse complement strand
CTCGCGCTTGACCAACTCATAACTCAATGATTATGGGATGACGATGAACCATCCCCCCTCCACCGGCGATCGATCCGCGGCCTGCGACGAACTGTTCAAGGCGCTCGCCGACGGCACCCGCCGCGCGCTGCTCGAATATCTGGTGCGCGAAGGTGAACAGAGCGTCCACGCCCTCACCCCTGTTTCAGGGGTGTCCCAGCCGATGGTGTCCCGCCACCTCGCCAAACTGAAACGGGCTGGCCTGGTCACCGCGCGCAAGGCGGGGCGGGAGACCTTTTATACCGCGCGCGTGAAAGGGCTCGCCCCGGTCGTGCAATGGATGGCCGTCTATGGCGCGCTCTGGTCGCAACGTTTCACCGCGCTTGAGGAACTGGGCGAGCCGGCCTAGCGGCAATATCCCTCCTGCCCTGCCACGACGACCAGGCAATCCTGCTTGCCGGCGAGATATTTGAATCCGCTTTCCGCGCCCGTTCCGGCGCGAACGACCAGCGTCTTGCCATCGCGCGTGAAGCGGATCGTCGCCCCGTCGGCCACCCCTGCATAGTCCCGCTCCCGGTCCAGCGTGTCGCGATTGGTGATCGCATAATGGCCGGGCTTGCCGTCGGGCGAAGGCTGGATGTCAAGGAACAGCCCTTCCGGCCCGGTCCAGCGCCCGACCCATTGGTCGGTAGGGGCGCCCGTGGTGTCCCCCTCCGCCCCGCGCACCGAATCGGGCTCTTCCACCGCTTCCACCGTCGGCGGTTGCGCCATCTCGTTCGCGGCGACGTCCTTCTCGACCGCTTTGGAACAGCCGCCGAGCAGCGCGGCGCACGACAGGGCGGACAGCATCCGGCGCCGCATTCGCTTGCTCATCATCCATCTTTCCCCTTGCATTTCCGTGGCCAAACGGGTGAACGCTGATCTTTGATCCACACTGCGGGAAGGGGCGGCCGTCAGCCGTTCAAGGGGACGCGGGTGGTCACGGGAACAAGATGTGGAACAGAAGCTTGAGGGGCGCCCGGTCAAACAAGGTCGGGCGCGGTTCGTCAGGGAATCGGCCGATTTCAGGCGCCAGGCGCTGATCGAAGCGACCGCGCGGTGCCTTGCGGAAAAAGGGGTGGGCGGCACCTCCGTGCGCGCGATCTGCGCGCGCGCCGGCGTCTCCGCCGGACTCCTCACCCATTATTTCGACGGCGTCGACGCACTCATCCTCGCCACCTATCGCGATGTCGGCGAAAAGGTGGCTGCCGCGATGGAGCAGGCCGTGGCCGATGCCGGACCGGATCCGCGCGCGCGCCTCTGGGCCTATCTCCGCGCCAATTTCATGCCGCCGGTGCTGGATCCCAATCTGCTTGCCACCTGGATTTCCTTCTGGAGCCTGGTCAAGACCAGCCCCGAAATCGCCAAGACCCATGCGGAAACCTATGGCGGCGGGCGGGAGCGGCTGGAAGTGCTGCTGCGCGAAGCGGCGCCGGACATTCCCCGCCCCAACGCGCGGATTGCCGCCATTGCGCTCACGGCGATGGTCGACGGCCTCTGGCTGGAGCTGTGCCTGGATTCCTCGACCTTTTCGATTGATGAGGCACTGGCGATGGTGGAAGAAACGATGACCTATGTGATCCAAAAGCCCAGAGACGGCTCCATCGATCAATAATCCGATCACTGATCGCTTTTCTCAATCTACAGTGACGATAAAACCAATTTCCTCCGACTCGTCCCCACCCCTACATAGTCCGGGCAACAGCAACCCCTCAGAAGGAACTGGAAAGCCCATGGCTCTCATCAACACCCCCATCAAGCCTTTCAAGGCGACGGCATTCAAGGAAGGCAAGTTCGTCGACGTCACCGACGCCGACGTAAAGGGCAAATGGGCCGTCTTCTTCTTCTACCCGGCCGACTTCACCTTCGTCTGCCCGACCGAACTGGAAGATCTGGCGGATATCTACCCCACCCTGCAGAAGATGGGCGTTGAAGTATATTCCGTGTCGACCGACACGCATTTCAGCCACAAAGCCTGGCACGACACCTCGCCAGCCATCGGCAAGATCAACTATTACATGCTCGGCGACCAGAACCACGATCTGGCGAACCAGTTCGGCGTCCTGCGCGAAGGCGTGGGCCTGGCCGATCGCGGCACCTTCGTCCTCGATCCGGAAGGCGTGATCCAGCTCGTTGAAATCACGCCGGAAGGCGTGGGCCGCAACGCTGCCGAGCTGCTGCGCAAGATCAAGGCCGCGCAATATTGGGCCAGCCACCCGGGCGAAGTCTGCCCCGCCAAGTGGGAAGAGGGTGAAAAGACCCTGGCTCCTTCGCTCGACCTCGTCGGCAAGATCTAAAGACCTGACACGGCACTCCGCCGGGCCGGGTCGAGCAACTCCCCGGCCCGGCGGAGGTTATCCCTGACAATGTGAACGCCTTGCCACGCCGGCACCTTGGGGTCGCTTGGGCGAAGGCAAATTCGCGCCCCGCGGCGGCGCGCCCTTTCTTGGAGCTACGAAGATGTTGGATCCCAATCTCAAAGGTCAGCTCAAGACCTACATGGCGAACATCACGCAGCCGATCGAGCTGGTGGCGTCGCTGGACGACGGCGCGAAGTCGCGCGAGCTGGAAGGCCTGCTGACGGAAATCGCCGAACTATCGGACAAGGTGTCGCTGGTGCTGGCGGGCCATGACCAGCGCAAGCCCAGCTTCATGATCCGCCGCACGGACACTGACATCGGCGTCAGCTTCGCCGGCATCCCCATGGGCCATGAATTCACGTCGCTGGTCCTGGCCCTGCTGCAGGTCGGCGGCCACCCCTCAAAGGCGGCGCAGGATCTGATCGATCAGGTCAAGGGCCTCGACGGCGACTTCGCCTTCGAAACCTATTTCTCGCTCTCCTGTCAGAGCTGCCCCGACGTCGTGCAGGCGCTCAATCTGATGAGCGTCCTCAACCCCCGCATCCGCCACGTCGCCATCGACGGCGCGCTGTTCAAGGAGGAGGTCGACGCCCGCAAGGTGATGGCCGTTCCCACCGTCTTCCTCAATGGGGAACTGTTCGCCAGCGGCCGCATGGAGCTGGAGCAGATCGTCGCGAAGATCGACAGCGGTGCCGAAGCCCGCACAGCGGAAAAGGTCAGGGCTCAGGACCCGTTCGAGGTGCTGGTCGTCGGCGGCGGCCCGGCCGGCGCGGCAGCGGCGATCTATGCCGCGCGCAAGGGCATCCGCACCGGCGTCGCGGCGGAGCGGTTCGGCGGCCAGGTGCTCGACACGATGGATATCGAGAATTTCATCTCGGTCAGCCGCACCGAAGGCCCCAAGCTCGCCTCCGCACTGGAAGCCCATGTGAAGGATTATGACGTCGAGATCATGAACCTTCAGACGGCCGCCAAACTGATCCCCGCGAAGGTGGAGGGCGGCTATCATGAAGTCGTGCTGGAAAACGGCGCGTCGCTGAAGGGCCGCACCCTGATCTTGTCCACCGGCGCCCGCTGGCGGCAGATGGGCGTGCCCGGCGAAGACGAGTATCGCAACAAGGGCGTGGCCTATTGCCCCCATTGCGACGGCCCGCTCTTCAAGGGGAAGCGCGTGGCGGTGATCGGCGGCGGCAATAGCGGCGTCGAAGCAGCGATCGACCTCGCCGGCATCGTCGCCCATGTGACGCTGATCGAATTTGACAGCCAGCTGCGTGCCGACGCGGTGTTGCAGCGCAAGCTCGCCAGCCTGCCCAACGTCCGCATCATAACGTCGGCGATGACGACGAAGGTGGAAGGCGACGGCACGAAGGTCACCGGCCTCAGCTACAAGGACCGCAACCACGGCACCGAGCATGATGTCGAGCTGGAAGGCATTTTCGTCCAGATCGGCCTGGTGCCCAACACCGAATGGCTGAAGGACGCGATCGCCCTTTCACCGCGCGGAGAGATAGAAATTGACGCGCGCGGGGAAACCAGCCAGCCTGGCATCTTCGCCGCGGGTGACTGCACGACGGTGCCCTACAAGCAGATCGTGATCGCCATGGGCGCAGGGTCGACGGCGGCGCTTTCCGCTTTCGACTATCTCATCCGCCTGCCGGCATCGGCCGAAACGGCTGAAGCCGAGGCGGCCTGACGGGACAACCTCCGAGCGGGGGTTGGGAAGCGGTCGGCCCCAGGCCCGGGCCGGCCGCTTCTTTGTTTCCGCGCTTGGAGGCAAAGGCAGCCGCAGCCTTTTCGGCATGACTCCCGTTGAGCCGTGGGCTCCTTCGACACAGCTTCCGACGAGCCGTAGCCCCTTCGGCATAACCTCCGTTCGTCCTGAGCCTTTCGAAGGACGCGAGATGCCTCGCCGTCGCGCGAGCGTTCAACCGCCTCAGCCCGAACGGAGCCTGAAAAGCAGCCCCCCTTAACGCCGCCGCAACCGCATCCGGAACACATCGGGATCCACCGCCAGCATCGGCGGCTGCGCCTCGGCCAGGTCAACCGCGGCCTCCCGCACGGGTTTGCTTACCGCCCCCGGCGTGAAGGTAACGACCGCCGTCCCCGGATCGTTCAGCACCAGCGTGTCGAGCATCAGCGCGGGCCGCAGATCGTCCGAATTCACCCGCACCAGCGTTCCGATCTGCGTCAGCGCAAACAGCTTTTTCGCGAACGCCGTTGGCAGGCGGATGCAGCCATGGCTTGCCGGATAGCCGGGATTATGGCCGGCGTGCAGCGCGATCCCGTCCCATGTCAGCCGCTGCATGAAGGGCATGGGCGCATTGCTGTAGATATTGGACCGGTGCCATTCCCGCTTCTGCAGGATGGGAAACTCCCCGGTGGGGGTGCGATGTCCCTTCGTGCCCGTCGACACGCTGGCGCTGCCGATCAGCCGGTCGCCGCTATAGACGTGCATCCTCTGCCGCTCGATGCTGATGATCAGGTAGAGCGGGCCTTCCTGCGGCCCCTCCGCCAGCCAGCGATAGCCGCCCGGACCCAGCGGGGCCTCTCCATCCTGCGCCGACGCGGGATGCGGCAGGGCCGGCAGCGTAAGGGCGGCCAGTGCCAGAAGGACGCGAAGAAAGGGCATATACCCTTTCTTAACCACAAGTCGCCGCGGCGCCAGTCCCCCCGAGCACGCGCCGGTCCCGTCCCGGGACGCAGCGCCCATAGCTCTCGCCTAGAGCAGGACCAGTTGCGCGACCGGCGCGAAGCTGCGCCGATGGAGCGGCGTGGGTCCATGCTCCCGCAATGCAGCCAGGTGCATCGGGCTGCCATAGCCCTTGTTGCTTTCCCAGCCATAATGGGGATGGAGCGATGCCGCCTCCACCATCATCCGGTCGCGCTCCACCTTCGCCAGGATCGATGCCGCCGCGATGGACAGGCATTTGGCGTCGCCCTCCACCACCGCGGTCGATGCCCATCCCCATTGCGGGCAACGATTGCCGTCGACCAGCACATGGGCGCAATCATGGCTCAATGCCTCCATCGCGCGGGTCATCGCCAGCATCGTCGCCCACAGAATATTGAGCCGGTCGATCTCCTCGACCGACGCCACGCCGATGCCCCAGCAGACCGCCTTCTTCTTGATCGCGCCTTCCAGCTCGGCGCGCCGCGCGGCGGTCAGCTGCTTGCTGTCATTCAGGCCCTTGGGCGCGGTCCGCGGATTAAGGATGACGGCCGCCGCCACCACCGGCCCAGCGAGCGGCCCCCTGCCCGCTTCATCCACCCCTGCAACGAGGCCCGGATGATGCCGCCGCTCATGCGAGAAATCAGGCATGGGCATGAAATCCGAAGGGCGACCCCATCGGTCCGTGGCCCTGGCCCAGCCCCGGAGCAAGCGTCAGCGCCTCGCGCACATATTTGCGCGCCCGCTCGATCGCGTCGATCAGGTCCCACCCCTGGCCCAGCCCCGTGGCGATCGCGCTCGCCAGCGTGCATCCGGTTCCATGGGTGTGGGGCGTGTCGATGCGGGCATTGCTCCACGCCTTGCGCACGCCCTGCGGCCCGATCAGCCGGTCCGTCAGCATCGGTCCCTCGCCATGCCCGCCCTTTGCCAGCACGTGCGTAGCGAAGCGGATCGCGATCTCCTCCCCGCCCAGCGCGTCGAGTTCCGGTATGTTGGGCGTCACCAGCGTCGCGAGCGCCATCAGCCGTTCGAACGCCGCAATGGTCGCCTCGTCCGCCAGGATCGACCCGCTGGTGGCGACCATCACCGGATCGAACACGATGGGCACCTTCTCCAGCTGCGCCAGCCGATCGGCAACGGCGGCGGCAGTTTCGGCCGATCCGATCATGCCGATTTTCACCGCGTCGACGCCGATGTCGCCGATCACGCTGTCCATCTGCCGGATCACCATCTCCGTGGGCACGGCATGCACGCCTTGCACACCCAGCGTATTCTGCGCGGTGATCGCGGTGATCGCCGTCATGGCATGGCCGCCGAGCAGCGTCACGGTCCGGATATCCGCCTGGATGCCCGCGCCGCCGCCGCTGTCCGACCCGGCGATGACCAGGATGCGCGCCACCGTCATGGCTGGTAAAGGCGCTGGCTGGAGGCGGGATGCCGGACGAGCGCGTCGCCGGTGCGGGTGGGCCGGTCCATCAGTTCGCCCCCGCAATTGGGGCAGCGATCGTCCAGCGCCTCGGCACAGGGTGCGCAGAAGGTGCACTCGAACGAGCAGATGAACGCGCCCGGCTCGTCTGCGGGCAGGTCCGCGCCGCACCGCTCGCAATCGGGGCGCATCTCAAGCATTGCCAGGCTCCGCGCGCAACAATCCTCGCCAGGCGCGCACCGAGCGCAAAGCCGCTCCTGTCACGCCGCCACCTTCGCCACGACGGCGCAGATGCGCTCCACCACATCCTTGACCTGTTCCTCGCGGTCGCCCTCCGCCATGACGCGGATGACCGGCTCGGTCCCCGACGGGCGGATGACCAGGCGGCCACAGCCGTTCAGCTCCGCCTCCGCCTGCGCGATGACGCGCTGCACTTCTTCATGCTCCAGCGGCCTGCCGCCCGCGAAGCGCACATTCCTGAGCAATTGCGGCACCGGGTCGAACTGGTGCAGCACCTCGCTCGCCGGCTTACCCGATCGGACCAGCGCGGCCAGCACCTGCAACGCGGCCACGGTGCCGTCGCCGGTGGTGGCATAATCGCTCAGGATCATGTGCCCCGATTGTTCGCCGCCCACGTTGAAGCCACCCTCGCGCATCCGCTCCAGCACGTAGCGATCGCCGACCTTGGTGCGCTCCAGGCCGATCCCCTGCCCCGCCAGATGGCGCTCCAGCCCCAGGTTGGACATCACCGTCGCGACCAGTCCGCCGCCGCGCAGACACCCGTCGCGGGCGAAATTGCCGGCGATCAGCGCCATGATCTGGTCGCCGTCGACGATCTTGCCCTTTTCATCCACGACGATCAGCCGGTCGGCGTCGCCATCCAGCGCGATGCCGATGTCGGCGCCCGACGACACCACCGTTTCCTGACACAGCAGCGGCGACGTCGATCCGCACTGGTCGTTGATGTTCGTGCCATTGGGCGTCACGCCGATCGCGACCACGTCCGCGCCCAGCTCCCACAGCGCGGAGGGCGCGACCTGATACGCCGCGCCATTGGCGCAATCGATGACGATTTTCAGCCCATCCAGCCGCAGGTCGGCGGGGAAGCTGGACTTGACCGCATGGATGTAGCGGCCGCGCGCGTCCTCGACGCGGCGGGCGCGGCCGATGTCGGTCGATGCGGCGAGCGGAATATCCTGCTCCAGCATCGCCTCGATCTTCATCTCGTCCGCGTCGGACAGCTTGTATCCGTCCGGCCCGAACAGCTTGATGCCATTGTCAGCATAGGGATTATGGCTTGCCGAGATCATCACGCCCAGGTCCGCGCGCATCGAATGGGCGAGCAGCGCCACGGCCGGCGTCGGGATCGGGCCGAACTGGACGACGTCCATGCCCACCGCCGTAAAGCCCGCGACCAGCGCGTTTTCGACCATATAGCCCGACAGGCGCGTATCCTTGCCGATGACCACGCGGTGGCGGTGCGTGCCCCGCTGGAAATGCTTGCCCGCCGCCATGCCGACCTTCATCGCCAGCTCCGCCGTCATCGGCCACTGGTTGGTCCGACCCCTGATGCCGTCGGTGCCGAAATATCGCCTGCTCATGATTCCCTGCTGCCCACGCGGTCTAACCTCCCGTCGTCCATAGCAATCTTTGTTCGACTTTCCACCGGGGACCGGCCATTTCCCGATGAATGGACGGGTTCAATGCAGTCGTAGACGCACTTTCGGGCGCGGTCTTCTTCAAGGTGCCACTGCTTGGCGCGTGGATCGAACTGATCGTCCTCTATCTGGCGCTCCCGATGCTGTTCTTCACGGTCTGGCTCGGCTTTCCCAACGTCCGCGCGGTCGGCCGCGCAATCCGCATCCTGCGCACGCAGCCGCGCGCGGGCGAAGCGAAGGGCGACGTCAGCCAGTGGGGCGCGCTGACGACCGCGCTCGCCGGCACGATTGGCCTCGGCAATATCGCGGGCGTAGCGGTTGCGCTCACGATGGGGGGACCCGGCGCCATATTCTGGATGTTCGTCATCGGCTGGTTCGCGATGACCGTGAAGATGGCCGAAGTGACGCTGGGCCTCAAATATCGCGTGTTCGACGCCCGGGGCCATGTCCATGGCGGGCCCATGTATGTGCTCAAAGCCGTGGGCGCCGCGCGCGGATGGCCCCGCATCGGCATGGCTCTGGGCGGGCTCTACGCCTTCTTCGCCCTGTTCGGCGCGATCCCGATGGTCCAGGTCAATCAAAGCTTTGCGCAGGTGAAGGTGGTCACCGGCCTCTCCAACGGCTGGGCCTATGGCGTCCTGCTGGCGGGGGCCGTCGCGCTGGTGACGCTGGGCGGCGCGGCCTGGCTCGGCGAAGTCGCGAAGCGGCTGACCCCGCTCAAGGTCGCGGTCTATCTGGCAGGGGTCGCGGCCGTGCTGCTGTTCCATGCCGGCGCCATTCCCGGCGCCCTGGCCGAGATATGGCGGGGCGCCTGGCAGGGAGATGCGGCGCTTGGCGGGGCGACCGGCGCCTTCGTCGCGGGCATGCGGCGCGCGGTGTTCGCCAGCGAGGCCGGCGTCGGGTCCGCGGTCATGGCCCACAGCCTGGCCCGCGTCCGCCATCCCGTTTCCGAAGGGCTGGTCGCGCTGCTGGAACCCTTGCTTGGCACGATGATCGTCTGCGCCGCGGGCGGATTGGCCCTGGTCGTCGCCGGCACCTGGCAATCCGGGCTGGAGGGGATCGCCATCACCTCGGCCGCCTTTGCCCAGGTCTCGCCCTGGTTTCCCTGGCTGCTTGCGGTCGTGGTGGTGCTGTTTGCCTATTCGACGCTGGTGGCGTGGGGATTTTACGGCCTGCAGGCCTGGGGCTATCTGTTCGGCAATGGGCCGAGGGCGCAGTGGAGCTACAAGATCCTCTACATCATCGCCCTGCCCCCAGCCGCGGCCATCGACCTTGGCCGCGTGGTGGACATTGTCGACAGCAGCTTCTTCCTGATGGCGATCCCCAATGTCATCGCGCTGTACCTGTGCGCCGGCGAGTTGCGGCGGGACGTGCGTGATTATCTCGCCGCGCGCGAAGAGGATGTTTGAAGGCCCCGCATCGCGCGAAGCCCTTTTTTAGATAAGGCTGATTGGAGCCCGTCAGATGTCGTCGCCCAGCGCGCCCTTGATCGTGCCCTTGATGTCCTGCGCCGTGCCCTTGGCCTTCTGCGCCTTGCCCTCGGCCACCAGATCCGAATCGCGCTGATTGCGGCCTACGGCTTCCTTCGCGGCGCCGGCGGCCTTGTTGCCAGCGGCTTTCACCTTGTCGGTCAGTTCGCCCATGGAAATTCTCCTGTCGGTTAAAGACGAAGATCCAACCGGCGGCGCGGGAGAAGGTTGCCGTCGGAACGAAGGCGGAATGAGGGCGTGGGTGGAGAACTAACATTCGGTCTAGCCCCTCCCGCGTGCGGGAGAGGGCTAGTACGTCCGCACCAAACAGCCATCCCCCCAACCGCCAAAAGAAAAGGGGCCGGAAAACCGGCCCCTTCCCACATTCGTATCGATCGAACCGATCAGCGCTTCGAGAACTGGAAGCTCCGGCGGGCCTTGGCCTTGCCGTACTTCTTGCGCTCGACCGCGCGGCTGTCGCGGGTCAGGAAGCCTTCGGCCTTGACCGCGCTGCGCAGCGCCGGCTCGTACTTCGTCAGCGCCTGGGCGATGCCGTGCTTGACCGCGCCGGCCTGACCCGACAGGCCGCCGCCCTTGACGGTGGCGATCACGTCATACTGACCTTCGCGCTCGGTGACGCCGAAGGGCTGGTTGATGACCAGGCGCAGGGTCGGACGGGCGAAATAGATTTCCTGATCGCGGCCATTGACCGTGATCTTGCCGGTGCCGGGCTTCACCCAGACGCGAGCGACGGCGTCCTTACGACGGCCGGTCGCATAGGCGCGGCCCAGGCTGTCGATTTCCTGCTCGCGCAGGGGAGCCGACGGCTGAACGGGAGCGATAGGCGCTTCGGCGGCTGCGCCTTCGGCAGCGACCGGAGCCGGCGCGTTGGCGGCCAGCGACGCGAGGTCGGACAGGGACTGGCGGTTATCGGACATTAGGCACCCACCTTGTTCTTGCGGTTGCGCGACGCGAAGTCGAGTACTTCGGGGTTCTGAGCTTCGTGGGGATGCTCGGCGCCGGCGAAGATGCGCAGGTTGCGCATCTGCTGGCGGCCCAGCGGGCCACGGGGGATCATGCGCTCGACGGCCTTTTCCAGGACGCGCTCGGGGAAACGGCCTTCCAGGATCTTGGCGGGCGTGGTTTCCTTGATGCCGCCGGCATAGCCGGTGTGCTTGTAATAGACCTTGTCGGTCAGCTTGCGGCCGGTGAACTTGACCTTGCCCGCGTTGATGATGATGACATTGTCACCGCAATCGACGTGGGGGGTGAAGCTGGTCTTGTGCTTGCCGCGAAGGATGTTCGCGACGGTCGACGCGAGGCGGCCGACGACGAGGCCTTCCGCGTCGATCAGGATCCACTTCTTTTCGACCGTGGCCGGGGTTGCCGGCTTGGTGGTCTTCATCAGCGCCTTCATGGTGCCAATCTCCAAGTATGAAACAGAGAACCGAGCACCCTTCGGGCGATCGGAAGATGGGGGCTAATGACCGCCTACCCTTCAGAAGTCAAGAGATTCGGCGGCTTTGCTGACGGGTAAAATAATACCCGCTAAGGCGTCACCCGCTCGGCGACCCACTGGGCGAAGGGCTGATGCGCGGCCTCGACGGGCAAGGCGAGGATCGCCGGGACATCATAATCATGCAGCTCCGCTATCCGCGCCATCAGCGCGTCGCGGCCCGCCGGCGTCGTCTTGAACAGCACCGGAACCTCCGCCGCGCTTTCGATCCCGCCCTTCCATTCGTAAATCGACGTCGCGCCGCCCAATATGTTGGCGCAGGCGGCCAGCCGCTCCTCCACCAGCCGCCGCGCGACGCGTCCCGCATCCTCGGCCGATCCGAAGAGCGTGTAGACAAGCGCGACCCCGCTCATGCCCCGCGCGCGCCCGCGCCGACCGCATGCGCGCCCCAGGCGGCAGCGGCGACCACCAACGCGCCCACCGCCTGGTGCAGCACGGCGAGCGGCAGGGCGATGCCGCTCACGACCGTGGCGATGCCCAGCGCGATCTGCGTGCCGACCGCGGCGTTGATGGCGATCGACGGGCCGCGCCGCCCTGTCCGCTTCGCGTTGCGCGCAAGCAGGATCAGCGCGGCGGCGGTGGCCCAGGCCCACCAGCGATGGATGAAATGGACGAGATAGGGATCATTGGAGACGGTCGCCCAGAGCGACCCCAGCCACTCGACGCCTTCGGGCACGAAATGGTCGTTCATCAGCGGCCAGCTGCTGGACACATAACCCGCGTCCAGGCCCGCGGTAAACGCGCCGAACATCAGCTGCGCGAGCAGGATCAGGAGCGCGACCAGGGCAAAGGGGCGCAGCGAGGCGGGACGCGCGAGCGGATCGCGGGCCAGCGCGAACAGGTCGAGCGCGGTCCAGATCAGCCCGCCCATGATGAAGAGCGCGGTCAGCAGATGGACGGCCAGGCGATAATGGCTGACGTCGGTGCGGACCGACAGGCCCGACGTCACCATCCACCAGCCGATCGCCCCCTGCAGCCCGCCCAGCGCCAGCAGCGCGACGAGCCGCGGGCCATAGCCGGCGGGGATGGCCCGCTTCCACGCGAACCAGGCGAGCGGCAGCGCGAAGGCCACGCCGATCAGGCGCCCCAGCAGCCGATGCACCCATTCCCAGAAGAAGATGAACTGGAAATCGGACAGGGTCATGCCCTGCCGCAACTCCCGATATTCGGGGATTTGCTGGTAGAGGCGAAACGCCTCCATCCACTGGTCGTGGGTGAGCGGCGGGATGGCTCCCGTGATCGGCTTCCACTGGGTGATGGAAAGGCCGGACTCCGTTAGGCGGGTGATGCCGCCCACCACGACCATGGCGAAAACCAGCGCGGCGACGAGCAGCAGCCACTGGCCGATCGGCCCTGGCCGGGGAACGCCCACGGGGGGACGGCGAAGGACGAGCGCGGTCATGCCGCCGATCCTTGCCCCGCCACGCAGCCTGTTGCAAGGGGGCGACCCATGGACAAAAGGTCGCACCCGCGCACCCTGCGCGGATACAAATGACAGGACAGGCGTATCCCTGCAATGAACGGCTTAACCGAAGATAATGTTTGATGAGCGGCGAAGCATACGGCATCGCCGGTATGATCGCGGCTCAGGGCCCGCTGGGCGAACTCACCGCCCGCCTCGATGGCGACTCCCCGCTGGGCCCGGTCGATCAATGGTCGCCCGCCCTGATTTCCACCGTCCGACTGATGCTGTCGTCCAGGGCGGAGATCGTCCTCTTCTGGGGGGCCGATCTGTGCGCGCTCTACAATGAAGCCTATGCCCCGACGATCGGCGACAAGCATCCCCGCGCGCTCGGCCGCCCCGCGCGGGAGGGTTGGTCGGAACTGTGGACGGATCTGGAGCCGCTGCTGCTGACCGTCGTGGAAAAGGGCGAGACCGTCCATGCCAAGGACCGCCCCTTCTATATCGAGCGGGACGGCGGGCTTGGCGAGGAAGTCTATTTCGACATCAGCTATTCGCCGGTGTTCGAAGCGGACGGGTCGATCGGCGGCGCGCTGTGCATCGTCAGCGAAACGACGCAGCGGGTCCGG
>DATEDR010000308.1:0-4417 GCA_035281605.1 Sphingobium sp. | reverse complement strand
CATCGGAAACAGGTTCAGGTGCGGTGGCAGGGGGAAGGGGCGGCGTTAGCGGCATGGGCTTGGCCGGCGCGGCCTGCACGGCGGTAGCTGTCTCGGCGGGGCGCTGGGGCACCAAATTTTGCGCGACGAAAACAATGATCGGCGCGGCGACTAGCGTGAGACCGGCAAAAGCCTTGTACATCATGACGGGACATCCTGAAAAAATGGAAATCAGGATAGAATGGTCCGGTAAATAAAGTGCTGCCCCGACATGAGCCGCTAAGGATCAGTGGCGGTCGAGTTGGTCCAGCAGCTGCATCATGTCGTCGGGCAGCGTGTCGCGACTGGCGCGAAAAGTCATCCGCAACGCGTTGCCGACGCCCTCATGGGGCTGGGGCAGGCCGATCGTCAGGAAGCGTTCATGAGGGTCATCCCGCTTTTGCGCCGATCGACTGAAAGATTTGCGCTGCATTTCCATGTCGGTACAACGGTCTGATCCCCAAAAAGTTTCTGGCCTTCCACTCGGACCGGCGCGATAGCGCGAGAATGACGGGAGAGAAAATCGTGACCGACTGGGCGAACATGGCGGCGCGGATGCGGGCGCATTCGCCTTTTCTCGCGCGGCAGATGGATCGCTTTCCGACAATTACGGACATCCTTGCCACCGGCGACTTCGACGCTGCGCTTGGCTGCGCGCGGGCGATTGCGGACCCTGCCGATCCACTTGCCCGTTCGCTCCGACGGCGCAAGGGCGCGCTCGCGCTGGTGACGGCGGCGGCGGATCTGGCGGGCGCCTGGGACCTGGACAGGGTCACGCGCACCCTGACCGATTTCGCCGATCAGGCACTGGACGAGGCGCTCGCCGCGACGTTTGCGGAACGATATCCCGGCGCGGAGCCGCGGGGCTTTGTCGTCCTGGCGCTTGGCAAGCATGGCAGTCGGGAACTCAATTATTCCTCCGATATCGATCCGATTCTTCTTTACGATCCCCGGACGCTTCCCCATGGCGAGCGGGAAGACCCGGCCGACGCCGCGGTCCGGATCGGACGGCGGGTCAGCGAATTGCTCAATGCCCGCGACGGCGATGGCTATGTGTTCCGCGTGGACCTGCGACTGCGGCCTTCGCCCGAAGCGACGCCGATCGCGCTGCCGGTCGAAGCGGCGATCGGCTATTATGAATCGATGGCTGTCGGATGGGAGCAGGCGGCGTTCATCCGCGCGCGTCCTGCCGCGGGTGATCTGGCCCTGGGCGACTATTTCCTGCAGCAGATCCGTCCCTTCGTCTGGAGGCGAAGCCTGGACTTCGGCGCGATCGACGCCATCACCGACATTTCGCGCCGGATCAGGGACCATTATGCGCAAGGGCAGGCGTTCGGGCCGGGCTATGACCTGAAACGCGGGCGCGGCGGCATCCGTGAGGTCGAGTTCTTCGCGCAGGCGCACCAGTTGATTCACGGCGGGCGCGATCCTGCGCTGCGGTCGGGCAACACCCGGGAAGCGTTGCGCGCCCTGGCCGCCGCGGGGGTCCTCGATCCGGACGTCGCGGGCAAGCTGGACGAGGCCTATATCCTGTTCCGCACCATCGAGCACCGGCTGCAGATGGTCGAGGACAGGCAGACGCATGAACTGCCCAAATCGGCGGGCGCGATCGACAATGTGGCGCGGCTCCATGGGCTGGAGGATGGCGCGGCGCTGCTCGACCTTCTGCGACCGCAGGTGGAATGGGTCGGGCGCAATTACGACCAGCTGACCCCGGCGGAAAAGGAAGAGTCGTTCTCGCATGACGAGGATCGGCTGAAGGAGCAGCTCGTGGAACTCGGTTTCACCGAGCCGGAAACGCCGGTGGCGCGGATCGTCCGGTGGCGGGCGGGCACGATCCGGGCGCTGCGCAGTGCCCCTTCACGCGAGGCGTTGGAGGAATTGCTGCCCGGCCTGATGCGGACGATCGCCCATGCGCCTGATCCAGCTCGGGCGCTCAATCGCCTCGACGACCTGATCGGCCGGCTGCCAAGCGCGATCAATTTCTTCAAGCTGCTGGCCGCGCGTCCCGGGCTGGCCGAATTGATGGTCGAACTTCTCAGCCATGCGCCGACGCTGGCCGACGCGCTCGGACGCCGGGCGGAACTGCTGGACGGGTTGATCGATACGTCGGCGTTCGACCCGCCGCCGCCTGTGGAGGTGCTGGCGACGCAATTCGCGCAGTTGGAGCCAGGGGACGATTATCAGGCACTGCTGGACCGGGTGCGGCAGCGCGTCAACGACCGCCGCTTCGCGCTGGGGGCGCAGATTATCCGGGGCGGCGATCCGCTGGAAGCAGGGCGCGGCTATGCGCGGGTTGCGGCGGCCGCGATAGAAGCTCTGGCAAGCGCCACGATCGCGGAGTTCGAGGCCGGGCATGGCAAGGTGCCGGGCGGGGAGATGGTGATATTGGCGCTCGGGCGCATGGGGGGCGGCGTGCTGACCCACGCGTCCGACCTGGACCTGGTGTACCTGTTCACCGGAGATTTCCTGACGGAATCCGATGGCGCGAGGCCGCTGGGCGCGACCCAATATTTCAATCGGCTGGGCCAGCGCATCACCAATGCGCTGTCGGTTCAGACGGCGGCGGGGCCGCTGTACGAGGTGGACACGCGATTGCGGCCCTCCGGCGCGCAGGGGCTCCTGGCGGTCAGCCTGGATAGTTTCGCGAAATATCAGCGCGAGGAGGCGTGGACCTGGGAGCATCTGGCGCTGACCCGGGCGCGGCCCATATTCGGATCGGACGAGGCGCGCGCGGCGCTGGGGGCGATCCTGACCGAGACGTTGGAGCGGCCGCGCGACTTTGCCGAACTGGCGCGCAACGCGGTGAAGATGCGCGGCGATATAGCGCGCCACAAGCCGCCGGCCAGCGAACTGGATGTGAAGCTAGTGCCTGGGGGTCTGGTCGACCTGGAATTCCTGATCCACGTGACGCAGTTCCAGCATAATATGGCCTTCGACCCGGACCTGCGCGCGGCATTGGAGCAATTGGCGGCGGCAGGGCACTTGCCTGGCGGACTGCTGGCGGCGCATGACCTGATTACCCGCTTCCTCATCGTGTCGCGGCTGGTTTTGCCCAAATCCACCGAGCCTCCGGAGGCGACGCGGCCGCTGGTGGCGCGGGCTTGCGGGGTCGAGAATTGGGACGCGCTGCTTGAAAGCTACGACAAGGCGCGGCAGAGTGTGCGCGATGCCTGGGCGGCGCTGGCCGCGCCCTATAAAGAGGAATGACTATGCTGGACGCAGGCGAAACCCTGCCCGACGTGGCGCTGAAGGATGCGGACGGCGCCGATTTCTCGCTCGCTCGCTATCGGGGCAAGCCGGTCGTCGTCTATTTTTATCCCAAGGCGGACACGCCGGGCTGTACCAGCGAGGCCAAGGATTTCACCGAGCTGGCAGGGGATTTCGCTGCCATCGGCGTGCCGGTCGTAGGCGTGTCTAAGGACAAGCCCGCCAAGCTTAAGAAGTTCAGCGACAAATATGGGCTGACCGTGACGCTGGCCTCCGATGAGCCGGGCGCGGCCTGCGAAGCCTTTGGCACGTGGGTCGAAAAGTCGCTTTATGGCCGCAAATATATGGGCATCGAACGGGCGACCTTCCTGGCCGATACCGAAGGCAAGGTCGTGCGGGTATGGCCCAAGGTGAAGGTGAAGGGCCATGCCGCCGAAGTGCTGGAGGCGGCGAAAGCGCTTTGAGCCTGCCAGCCGGCATCGATAGCGTGGGCGCCGCCTGCGCGCATGTGCTTGCCACGCCCGAACCCTTGCCCAAGCTGATGGCCGCCCGCGCGGTGGCGCGCGGCTGGGCCAAGGGGAGGCTTGCCCATCGGTTCGATGTAGCGATGCCCGATCGGCCTGCTCGGCCGGAGGCGCCGCTGCTGCTGCCGCCAAACCAGATGCCCAAGCGTGGCAGGATCGGTTCGGAGCGGGCGCGGATCGCCATGCTGCATGCACTGGCGCATATCGAGTTCGTGGCGATCGACCTGGCGTTTGACCTCATCGGACGGTTCGGCGGGGAATTTCCGGCGGCGTTTACCGACGATTGGATGCGGGTGGGGGCGGAGGAAGCGATGCACTTCGCGTTGCTCGACCGGCGCTTGCGGCAGATGGGCAGCCACTACGGCGCGCTGCCTGCCCATGACGGATTATGGCAGGCGGCGACCGAGACGGCGCATGATGCCATGGCGCGGCTGGCTATCGTGCCGATGGTGCTGGAGGCGCGAGCGCTGGACATCACGCCGGCGACCATCGCCCGGTTCGAAGGCGCAGGCGACAGCATCTCCGCGCGCATGTTGCGCCGCATTATGACAGACGAAATTCGGCACGTCGCGGCCGGGACGACATGGTTCGGCCACGCGACGAACAGAGCGGGACTGGAGCCCGCAAATCATTACCAAATCCTTGTAAAACGCCATTTTCGAGGG
>DATEDR010000307.1:0-2784 GCA_035281605.1 Sphingobium sp. | reverse complement strand
CTTGCCCTGCCAGCCGAGCCCCGCCGCTGCGGCAAGCGGCTTTTCCATGACCGGCGCGGTATCGACGAAGACCTTGAGCGCGCTATGCTGCTGCTCCACCAGCCAGCGGGCGAGGGCCTTCAGCCCCTTCTTCACCACATCATGATAATCGCGCCCCTGCGCATAGACGGAGATCCGTCCGCGGTCGCCGACCTCCGCCAGTGTCAGGGGATCGCGCCCGGGCGCATAGCTCATCCCCAGCATGATGACGCTGCGCACATCGGGCCACAGCCCCCGGGGCGACCCGCGCTGCTCGGCGCGATCCTCCATCCACAGCATCTCGCCGTGGCGTCCGGCCTCCAGCCACGCTTTCAGGCGCTGCCCTGCCTGGGGCGCGGCATCGGCGCGCGCGATCGCGCAGGCGGCAAAGCCCAGCCGCCGCGCTTCCGCCTTCAGGCGCTGTTCCAAGGTTTCCGTTTGCGTTGGCATGGCGTGCGACTATCAGGAGCGGATGATCGGTGACGTTCCGGCTCCATCCCCGACCTATGCCGTCGAAGGCCATGGTCTTGTCAAGGCTTTCGGCGATTTTCGGGCGGTCGATGGCATCGACATTGCCGTACCTGCGGGCTCGATCTACGGCGTACTGGGCCCCAATGGCGCGGGCAAGACCACCTTGCTGCGCACCCTGCTCGGCATCATCGATCCCGACGAGGGCCGACGGATGTTGCTGGGCGACGATGTCCCGCTGCGCCAAGCCCGCATCGTGGGCTATCTGCCCGAGGAACGCGGTCTCTATCCGTCGATGAAGGCCGCCGAAGCCATCGCCTTCATGGGCGCGTTGCGCGGCCTGCCGCTGAAGATCGGACGGGAACGGGCGCGCGCCATGTTGACCGACTATGGCATGGGTGCCTCGATCGACCAGCCGATCCGCCAGCTTTCGAAGGGCATGGCCCAGACAGTGCAGCTATTCGGCACGATCATCCACCAACCCCGACTGATCGTGCTGGACGAACCCTTTTCGGGCCTCGACGCGATCAACCAGGGTAAGTTGGAGGCGCTGATCCGCGAACAGGCGCGGCAGGGCGTCACCGTGCTGTTTTCGACCCATGTCATCGCCCATGCCGAACGGTTGTGCGAGCGCATCGCGATCGTCGCGGGCGGGCGCATCCGGTTCGAAGGATCGGTCGGCGACGCGCGCGACCAATTGCGCCCGCAGGTCAGCCTGCGAACGCGGGCGAGCGACGGCAGCTGGCGCCGCGCGCTGCCCGCCGAAACGCTGGCAGAGGACGGCGCCTGGCATTTCGCCCTGCCCCAAGAGGGGATAGAGCCGCTGCTGCGCGCCCTGCTCGACGGGCAGGCGGGCATAGAAAGCCTGTCGATCGAGCGACCCGGCTTGCACGACGCCTTCGTTGCGATCGCCGGGCCTGCCGCCGCTCGCCAGATGCGGGCGGGCAGGCCGGAGGAGGAGGCTGCATGACCGAAGTCTTTCGCGCGGCGCTGGTCATCGCCCGGCGTGATTTTTCCGCCGTCATCCTGTCCAAGACCTTCATCCTCTTCCTGCTGGGTCCGCTGTTCCCCGTCCTAATCGGCATGGCCTTCGGCGGCCTGGGAGAAAAGATCACGACCGAAGGCCTGCGTCCGACCGTCGGCCTCGCGATGCCGGCCGCGGAGGCTGCGCAAATGCAGCGCGCCTATCGCGCGATCGCCGCGCGGATCGGTCCGGAAAACCTACCCCATCTCCGCCGCGCGCCGAGGGGCGACCCGCGCGTCCTGCTGGCGCGGCCGGATGCCCGCTTCATCGCCATTCTGTCCGGCACCGTCGACCGGCCTGTGCTGACCGGCAAGGCGACCGACCTGTCGTGGCTTGAAGGCGACATCAGCCTGATTGCGAGCGCCGCGCTGGCCGGCGAGCGCCTGCCCCATGTCAAGGTGCGCCGGCAGCTCGTCACCGAAAGCGCCGGGGCTGAAGCGCAGGCCCGCCTGCTCACCGGACGCGCGGCGCAGGTGCTGATATTCCTGCTGACGATGCTGCTCGCCGGCATGGTTCTGTCCAACCTTGTCGAGGAAAAGACCAACAAGGTGATCGAGATACTGGCCGCGGCCGTTCCCATCGACGCGGTCTTCCTTGGCAAGCTGATGGCGATGCTTGCGATGAGCTTCGTCGGCATCTGTTTTTGGGGATCGGGCGTGTTCGTGGCAATCATGGTCTTCGCCGGCCCCGGCGTGACGCCGCCAACTCCAGCGGTGGGCTGGCCGATGTTCCTGCTGCTGGGCACCATCTATTTCGCCATGGCCTATGCCCTGCTCGGGTCGCTATTCCTGGGCATCGGCGCGCAAGCCGCCACCGTGCGGGAAGTGCAGACGCTCAATATGCCCGTCACCATGGCGCAGATGGGCGTCTTCTTCTTCGCGACCTATGCCGTCGATCGCATGGGCTCTCTGCCTGAGATCGCAGCGGCTATCTTCCCCTTCTCCTCCCCTTTCGCAATGATCGCCCGCGCCGCGCAGGACGCCGCGATCTGGCCGCATCTGTTGGCGATCGCCTGGCAGGCGATCTGGGTCAGCGTCATCATCCGTCTGGGTGTCTGGCTGTTTCGCCGCCATGTGCTGAAGTCAGGCTTCGGCCAGGGGCGCGGTCTGTTCAGGCGACGCTCAGCGTCCGCGGGCTAGAAGCGGCGCATGATCCGGAGGCAAGTCATGAGCGGGGCGGCCTGCGCCATGGCGGCGCTTGCATTCTGGCGCCTCGGCGCTCGCGAAGCCGTGGCCGCCTATCCGTTCACCTTGACCGAGGCGGAATGGCGCAAG
>DATEDR010000306.1:0-3297 GCA_035281605.1 Sphingobium sp. | reverse complement strand
TTGCGCGCGCAGCGGCACTTCCAGGTTCAGCAGCTTCTCGATCGCCAGCACATAGCTATGCTCCATGCCGAGCGGCGAGCAATAATCGAGCCGGTCGAAATAGGGCAGCGCCTGGAGATAGGTCTTGTACTCGATCAGCTTTTCGGTGCCGCGATGCAGCAGCCCGACATGCGGGTCGCAACGCTCGACGATCTCGCCGTCCAGTTCCATGACCAGACGCAAAACGCCGTGCGCCGCCGGATGCTGCGGGCCGAAGTTGATCGTGTAGTTCTGGATCTCCGTGTCGCCGAGCGTCGGGTCCGCCGCGTCGGTCAGATGATCCAGCTTTTCCAGATAGTCGGACATCAGGCTTTGTCCTCGGACTTCTTGTTAGCCGCGCTGTCGGTCGGCTCGCCCGCGCCGCTGACGCCGGGCTTTTCGGTAACCTTGGGCGCCGCGGCAACCGGCTCGCCCTTGGGCGCGGCGGACGGCGGCGGGGGAGCGGCCACAGGCGACGGGGCGCCGGGAGCCTGCGGCGCCTTTTCGTCGCCCGGCAGCACATATTGCGCGCCTTCCCACGGGCTCATGAAATCGAAGCTGCGGAAATCCTGGGCAAGCTTCACCGGCTTGTAGACGACCCGCTTGTCCTCTTCGGAATACCACATCTCGACATAGCCGGTCAGCGGGAAGTCCTTGCGCTGCGGGTGCCCCTTGAAACCATAGTCGGTCAGGATGCGGCGCAGGTCGGTATTGCCGTCGAAGATGACGCCATACATGTCGAACACCTCGCGCTCCAACCAGCCCGCGACCGGCCAGATGTGCGTGATGGTCGGCACCGGCGTATCCTCGTCGGTCGACACTTTGACGCGGATGCGGTGGTTGCGCGTGACGCTGAGCAGATGATAGCAGACCTCGAACCGCTCCGGGCGATCCGGATAGTCGACGCCGGCGATTTCCATCATCTGCTGATAGCCCGCCCTGTCGCGCAGCAGCAGCAAGGCATCGGCCAGCTTCTCGCGCAGGACGGTGAGGCTCAACTCATCGGCGTGATCGACCGCCTCGACCAGCATCGATCCGAGCAGCCCAGCGATTTCGTCCGCGATTCCCTGGATGGTCGCGATCTTCGGTGCAGAATGGCCCATTATTTCCCATCCCCGTTCGGGCTGAGCTTGTCGAAGCGCCCCACTGAGCGGAGCGAAGTGGCTTCGACAAGCTCAGCCACACCCTTCGACAAGCTCAGGGCGAACGGATAAAAGTTCATAGCGCAGATCACCGCTCAATCGTCCCGATCCGCCGGATCTTCCGCTGCAACTGCATCACGCCATAGAGCAGCGCTTCCGCGGTGGGCGGGCAGCCCGGCACGTAGATATCGACCGGCACGATGCGGTCGCAGCCCCGCACTACCGAATAGCTATAATGATAATAGCCGCCGCCATTGGCGCAGGAGCCCATCGAAATCACATATTTCGGTTCCGACATCTGGTCGTACACCTTGCGCAACGCCGGAGCCATCTTGTTGCAGAGCGTGCCCGCGACGATCATCACGTCCGACTGGCGCGGGGAGGCGCGCGGTGCGGCGCCGAAGCGTTCCATGTCATAGCGCGGCATGTTGACGTGGATCATCTCCACCGCGCAGCAGGCAAGACCAAAGGTCATCCACCACAGCGAACCCGTGCGCGCCCAGGTGAACAGATCCTCGGTCGAGGTGACAAGGAAGCCCTTGTCGCTGACTTCGCTATTCAGCGCGTTGAAGAAATCCTGGTCGGGCTGCGTTCCCACCGGCGGCAGAGTGCCGGGGATGGGACGGTCAAGTTCTACTCCCAATCGAGGGCTCCCTTCTTCCACGCATAGACGAGGCCAAGCACCAGCTCCGCTATGAAGATCATCATCGTCGTCCAGCCGGCCCAGCCGATCTGGTCAAGGCTCACCGCCCATGGGAAGAGGAATGCCGCTTCCAGATCGAAGATGATGAACAGGATCGCGACCAGGTAGAAACGCACGTCGAACTGGCTGCGCGGCTCCTCGAACGCCGGAAAGCCGCACTCATATTCGCTGAGCTTGGCCGGGTCGGGCTTGTGCGCGCCCGTTAACCGGCCGACCAGCATCGGCAGGAACACGAAGGCCGCCGAAAGCAGCAAGGCGATCCCAAGAAAAATCAGGATCGGCAGATATTGGGCTAGATCGACCAACGGAATCCCCTGGGCGAAAATGACTACGGGCGCGCTTTAGGCCTGCTGCATATGCGAAGCAAGGCCCCCGGCCATGAGAATGATTCGCAACACCCGGCTATTGAACAAGGCGACAACAGCCCTTCAGCGGAGCGCCCCGGCAACCAGCTTATGCAGCTTGCTGTGGATCGCATCATTGCCCGCAATGACCTCGCGCCGCTCGATCGGCTGGTCGCCGCCGCGGAAGTCGGTAACGAAGCCGCCTGCCTCGCGCACCAGCAACATGCCTGCCGCCACGTCCCACGGCTGGAGGCCGCTTTCCCAGAAACCATCATAGCGGCCCGAGGCCACATGAGCGAGGTCAAGGGATGCCGCGCCAAAGCGGCGGATGCCCGCGACCGAAGGACCCACGGCGCCGAAAATCCGCGTCCACTGGGCAAAGTCGCCATGGCCCATGAACGGAATGCCGGTCGCGATCAGGCTGTCGCCCAGGTCCCGCCGTGCCGACACGCGCAACCGCTGATCATGCCGCCAGGCGCCCCGGCTTTTCTCCGCCCAATAGCTCTCGTCGGTGACGGGCTGATAGACGAGGCCGGTCGTGACCTCCTTCTTGCCGCCATAGAGCGGCTCCTCGACCGCGATGGAGATGGCGAAATGCGGGATGCCGTGAAGAAAATTGGTGGTCCCGTCGAGCGGGTCGATGATCCAGCGCGGCTTATTGGGATCGCCCTCGATGACCCCGCCTTCTTCCAGCAGGAAACCCCAGTCGGGGCGCGCCTTGCGCAGTTCTTCGACCAGGGTCTGCTCGGCCTGCTTGTCCGCCTTGGAAACGAAATCAGCAGGGCCTTTGCGGGACACCTGCAAATGTTCCACCTCGCCAAAGTCGCGGCGCAGCTTGGAGCCCGCCTTGCGCGCGGCACGCTCCATGATGGTGAGGAGGCCTGAATGGGATACCATAAAACTCAATCTCCCCCCTCCCGTTGAAGGGAGGGGCTTACAGGACGCAGATCAGTCCGCCCGCTTCACATATTCCCGCTCATACACATCGACGATGATGCGCGTGCCGGTGACGATGTGCGGCGGAACCATGACGCGCACGCCATTGTCCAGGATCGCGGGCTTGTAGCTGGCGGAGGCAGTCTGCCCTTTC
>DATEDR010000305.1:0-4759 GCA_035281605.1 Sphingobium sp. | reverse complement strand
GCCCAGACGCTGCTCCAGACAGTGCAGGTCCTTGCGGTCGGCGAGGCAGTGGTGGGGGCCCAGCAACAAAATGGCGAGCCCGGGTCGGCTGCGCGCACCGTGACGCTGGCGCTCACGCCCGATCAGGTCTCCACCCTGTCATTGGCGAAGAATACCGGCGCGCTTACTCTTTCGCTGCGCAATCCCGCCGATGGCGAGCAGCTTGCCCTTGCGGCCGTCACGTCCCGCGCGCCCGACACCGCGCCTGCCCCCATTTCGCTCACGCCCTCGCGGCCTCCCGCCCGCGCCGTCGCGCCCAAGCCGCAAGCCAAACCTGCGCTGCCCCACAGCATCGAACTGGTCGTGGGCGACCGCCGCGAAACCCTCATTTCCGGGAGCGCCTCGCGTTGAAGCCCATCCTCGCCGCCGTCGCCCTGCTGGCCACCGCCTCTCCGGCCTCCGCCCAGCCCCTCTCCGTGCAAGGCAAGCGCACGCTAAGCTATCCCCGCCCCATCGGCCGGGTGGAATTGTCACGCGACAATATCATTGCCGTCACCGCCCCCACGGCGCGATCACTCAGCATCACCGGCATCGGCGCCGGCGATGTGACGGTCAGCGTGTTCGCGCAGGACGGCGCCGCCATGGCGGAAACCACCATCACCGTGGCCGCCGACAGCAGCCTCACCGGTCCCAAGCTGGTCGCTGGCGAGCAGGTGGTTGCCGTCGATGTCCAATTCGCCGCAGTGTCGTCCTCGACGCTCAAGGCGCTCGGCTTCAACTTCGCCAAGTTGAGCGGCGACCTCCAGGGCGCGGTGATCTCTCCCAACAGCCTCAACAGCGCCAGCTTCGCGTCCGGCGGATCGACGATCGACGCCAGCGCGCCCATCCAGAATGCCTTCAACCTCTTCCTGTCCGCTCCCAATCGGGGCATCAACGCCGTGCTGAGCGCCCTTTCCGCCAACGGCCTGTCCGAACTCCTCGCTCAGCCCACACTGCTCGTCCGCTCCGGCGAGCAGGCGAGCTTCCTCGCAGGCGGCGAAATCCCCGTGCCCGTCCCCCAGGCATCCGGCACCGGCAACGCCATTTCCATTCAGTACAAGGAATTCGGGGTCCGCCTGTCGGTCACGCCGTTCGTGCTGTCAAAGGATCATATCGTCCTGAAACTCGCGCCCGAAGTCAGCGAACTCGATTATGCCAGCGGCGTCCAGCTTCAGGGCTATGTCGTCCCGGGCCTGCGCCGCCGTTCGGCGGAAACCACCGTCGAACTGGGCAGCGGCCAGAGCTTCGTCATCGCCGGGCTCAGCTATTCGAGCCAGTCCGTCACCCAGGACAAGACGCCCCTGCTCGGCGATATCCCCGTTCTCGGCGCCTTTTTCCGTCGCCAGCAAAAACAGAAGGAGCGCCAGGAACTGGTCATCGTCGCCACCCCGCGCCTCGTCGGCCCGATGGAGGCGAAGGACCTGCCTCCGCTACCGGGCGCAGCGGCGATGGAGGGGGGCAACACCCTGCCCGGCAGAGCGCCCTTCGGCGTGGTGAGGCGCTGACCCATGGCGAAGATCCTCCTCCTTTCGCTCGACAGCGCCCTCGCCCAGCGGATCGCCGCCGCGCTGGATGCGCGCGCCTCCGTCGATCTGGTGCAGCATATCGATCCGGACATGCTGGAAGGTCCTGCGGTCATCATCATCGACCACGCCGCCATCCCGCCCGAGCGCTCACTCGCCACAGCCATCTCCGCTGTCCGGCAAAGCGCCGACGGCCGCCCCATCCTTCTCGCGACCGAGGAGCGTGACGCCGACCCTATCCTCGCAGCCGTGCGGGCAGGCGCCGACGACATCGTGCCCCGTCAGGCCGAAGGGCAGGAGGTCACCGCCATCCTCGCCCGTCATCTCAACGGCGCGGTTGCCGATCACGGCCCCGTCGGCCGCCTGACGCTGGTCATGGGCGTGGATGAGGACGCTGCCGCCATGGCCGCAACCGACATGGCAATCGTCCGTGCCCGCGCTGGAAGCCCGACCCTGCTGATCGACTGCACCCTGCCAACCAGCGCCGCGCAGACCTATTGCGACGTGCCGGTCAGCTACGGCCTCGCTTCCGCCATCGCCGATCTCGACCGGATCGACGCCAGCCTGCTTTCCAGCACGCTCGGCCGCCATGGCCCGAGCGGCCTGATGCTGCTTACCCTGGACGGCGGGACCGGCACCGAACCCGCGGGCATCGCCCCCTCCGACATTTGCGCGCTCGTCCGCCTGCTGCGCGCCTGCTGCGGCGAAGTGATACTATGCGCCGGCAGCCTTCGCCACAGCGGCCTGCTGCGCGATCTCAACGGCATGGCCGACCGGGTGGAGTTGGTCTGCGCCCAATCGCTCCGCGATCTCGAAGCCTCCCGGCGTCTGCTCGACCGCATCGGCCCGGACAGCCTGGCAAGGACCCGCCTGCTCGTCTGGGATCATCTTCCCGCCATCCTGCTCGACAGCCGCCGCATGAGCCAGGCGCTGGGCATTGCCGACGCCCTCCCCATCCCGGTCGATCGCGTCCGCGCCGGCAATGCCCGCAACGCGGGCCAGCCGCTCGCGATGGAAAGTGACGGCGGCCCCTATATGCAGGCCATCCGCCGCGCCTGCGGCATCCGCGCGCCCTCTTCCCGGCCTGCGCTCGACCGCATGCGCCGCGTCATGCAGCGCAAGCTGGAGCGCGTCGCATGAGCCTCCTCACCGAAGAAACCCTGCCGCCGCCTCCGGTGCGCAGCGCACCCGTCGCGCAACCGTCCACCCAGCGGATGAGCGACAGCTATCAGGCCGTGAAACATCAGACCTGCGCGCAGGTGATCGAACAGCTCGAATCCCGGGGTAGCACGGCCGAAACGCTTGGGGCCCGTGCCCTGCGCGAAGAGATCGAACAGGTCATCGCCAGCCGCAGCCGCCGCGGCCAGCTTGCGCTCAACAGCGCGGAACGGCTGCTGCTGATAGAGGATGTGGAGGATGAGGTCGCCGGCCTCGGACCCCTCGCCCCGCTGCTGCGCGACCCAGGGATAGACGACATCATCGTCAATGGCCCGGGCACCATCTATGTCGAACGGGCGGGTTTGCTGGAAAAGGTGGACACGCGCTTTCGCGACGACGCGCATCTTATGAACATCATCCAGCGCATCGTCGGCCCGATCGGCCGCCGCGTCGATGAAGCCAGCCCCTATGTCGACGCCCGCCTGGCCGACGGGTCGCGCGTCAACATCGTCATCCCGCCCGTGGCGCTGGATGGGCCCCTCCTGTCCATCCGCAAGTTCCGCATGCAGGCACTGACGATCGAGGATTTCGTCGCACGGCAGGTGATGAGCGCCGACATGGCCGCCTATCTCGCCGCCGCGGTGCGGGCGCGCCTCAACATCCTCATCTGCGGCGGCACCGGCGCGGGCAAATCGACCCTGCTCAACATGCTGTCCACCTTCATCAGCGACCGCGAGCGCCTGATCACCATCGAAGACGCCGCCGAACTGCAATTGCGGCAGGACCATGTCGTCCGTCTGGAAACGCGCCCGCCCAATGTCGAAGGCAGTCGCGAAGTCAGCGCGCGCGAGCTGGTCCGCAATGCCCTGCGCATGCGGCCCGACCGCATCATTCTGGGCGAAGTGCGCGGCGTCGAGGTGGTCGAAATGCTCCAGGCCATGTCCACCGGGCATGACGGATCGATGGCGACGCTGCACGGCAATTCCCCGCGTGAAGCCTTCGCCCGGCTGGAAATGCTGCTGGGCTTCGCCGGCCTCCAGCACGACATGCGCGCGATCCGCCGCTTCATCGCCAGCAGCGTCCATGTCGTCGTGCATATCCAGCGCCTTGCCGACGGCCGCCGCCGCGTTGTCGGCGTCACCGAAGTCACGGGCCTGGAGGGGGACGCCTATTCGCTGAACGAACTTTTCGCCTTCCAGGAACAGCCGCCCATGTCCGGTCTTGGCGAATTCCGCACCCTGTCCTCCCGGCCCTTCTTCGCCTCCCGATTCCAGGATTACGCCCCACGCTCTGCACGGCAGGCGCTATGTTGAGGGGCGCCGCCTTCCTCTGCCTTGCCCTGCTGATGCTGGCGGGCGCAGTCCTTCCCCTGCTCGTAGCGCGCGGGCGGGCCATGGCCGATCTCGACCGCCGCCTCGCCTTGCTCTCCAGCGGCGGCGCCCTCGCGCCGCGCCGCATCGTGCCGCTTTCGATGCCCGACAGGATCGCGCCGCTGCTCGCACGTGCGCAGTTGGAAATCACCCCGCGCGCCGCCGGCATCTTCGGTGGCTGCCTGGCGCTTCTCGCGCTCTTCCTGCTCCTGCTTGCCGGACCGGTCGCGGCGCTCGTCCTGCTGCTGGCGGCGCCCGTGCTGCTTCTTGCCTGGGTCCGGCGGCGCGCCAGCAAGCGTATAGACGCGCTGATTGACGCCCTGCCCTTCACCATCGACGCGATGCGCCAGATGCAGACCGTTGGCCTATCGCTCTCGCAGGCGCTGGAGCGGGCCATCCACGAAGCGCCGGACGTCGTCCGCAGCTTTCTCGGCCCGATCGCCCGCCGCCTGGAACTGGGCGCTCCGGTGGCAGAAGCGATGCAGCAGATCGCGGACCGTCTGCGCGTTCCCGAAATGTCGATGCTCGCCGCCGCCATCCGCACCAACCTGCGCTATGGCGGCTCGATCACCGCCACCCTGTCGAACCTCGCCGCGATCCTGCGCGACCGCATCCGCATCAAGCGCGACCTGAAAGCCGCCACCTCCGAAGCCCGGGTCAGCTCGCGCGTGCTCGTCGCCATGCCGCTGG
>DATEDR010000304.1:0-13431 GCA_035281605.1 Sphingobium sp. | reverse complement strand
TCGTCGCCGACATTCATTTCCATTATAAGCGCGCGCTGGAAGCGGCCGATGCGGGCGCCGCGTGCCTTCGCATCAATCCCGGCAATATCGGGTCGGAAGCCCGTGTGAAGGAAGTGGTGGACGCGGCCAAGGCCAATGGTTGCGCGATCCGCATCGGCGTCAATGGCGGCAGCCTCGAAAAGGACCTGCTGGAAAAATATGGCGAGCCCTGCCCCGAGGCGCTGGTCGAAAGCGCGCTGGACCATATCAAATTGCTGCAGGATCAGGATTTTCACGATTATAAGGTCGCGGTGAAGGCCAGCGACGTGTTCCTGGCCGTTGCCGCCTATATGCAGCTTGCCGAAGCGGTCGATTGCCCGCTGCACCTGGGCATCACCGAGGCCGGCGGGCTGATCGGTGGCACGGTGAAAAGCGCGATCGGCATCGGCAATCTGCTCTGGGCCGGCATCGGCGACACGATCCGCGTCTCCCTTTCCGCCGAACCGGAAGAGGAAGTGCGGGTCGGCTACGAGATATTGAAGTCGCTCGGCATCCGCACCCGTGGCGTCAAGGTCATCTCCTGCCCCAGCTGCGCGCGGCAGGGCTTCGATGTCATCCGCACGGTGCAGGCGCTCGAGGAACGGCTTCAGCATATCAACACGCCGCTGTCGCTGTCCGTGCTGGGCTGTGTCGTCAACGGCCCGGGCGAAGCGCGCGAAACCGACATCGGCCTGACCGGCGGCGGCGCGGGCAAGCATATGGTCTATCTGTCCGGCATCACGGATCATACGATCCAGGACGAAGGCATGATCGACCATATCGTCGGCCTGGTGGAAGCCCGGGCTGCGGAGATCGAGGCGGCAAGGATCGAAGCTGAGACGACCGACGCAGGGAAAGCGGAAGCGGCGGAATAGCCGCTCGCGCGCTCATGGCTCCATCCCGTGCCTTGGCGATTCCCTTCGCCGTCTGCTGCATCGGCGTCGCGCTCTTTTCGGTGATGGACGCGACGATGAAGGGCTTGAGCCTGTCCATCGGCCTGTTCAACGCGCTGTTCTGGCGCGCGCTGACGGGCAGCGTGCTGGGGTTCGGGCTCATGCTGTCAACCGGTCAGCGCTGGCCCAACCGGGCGGTGTTGCGCCTGCACGTCCTGCGCGGCACGATCGTCGCTCTGATGGCGAGCCTCTTTTTCTGGGCGCTGATGCGGATGCCGCTTGCCGAGGCCATCGCCCTTTCCTTCATCGCGCCGCTGATCGCCCTCTATCTGGCCGCGCTGCTGCTGAAGGAGCGGATCGGCGGCCGGGCGATCGGCGCATCGCTGCTTGGACTGGTCGGGGTCGCCCTGATCCTTTCGGACCGAATGCGGGGTGGCTATGACTGGGACGCGCTGCTCGGTGCGGGCGCTGTGCTGGCGTCCGCCGTCCTCTTCGCCTGGAACCTCATCCTCCAGCGGCAGCAGGCACAGCTCGCCACGCCGGTGGGGGTCGCCTTTTTCCAGCATGGCGTGATGTTCGTGATATTCGGCCTGGTGGCGATCATCGCCGGGTGGAAGCCCGCGATCCCGGCGGCGGGAAGCTGGATGCTGATCGCCTCCGCCGCCGCGCTAGCCTTCACTTCTCTTGCGGCATTCGCGTGGTCCTATGCGCGCGCCGAAGCGCAATATCTGATTCCCGTCGAATATACCGCCTTCCTCTGGGCCGCGATCATCGGCTGGCTGGCCTTTGGCGAGCGGGTGACGATCGCAACCGCCGCGGGCGCCGGGCTGATCGTCGCCGGCTGCCTGATCGCAGCGCGGGCGCGGCCTGGCGAATCGCATGTGGAGGCGGGCATCGCCTGACGGGACGAGCCGAACGCCGGACTCTTGACGCGGACTCCCCGCTCGGCGCATTGTGGGCGACCGGAACATTTGGGGGACATTGCAAGACCATGGCTGTCAGCCGCGGAGCCAAACGCACGCCGGAATGGCGCGAAATGCTGAAACGCAGCCTGATCCGCAGCGGCGCGCTGATCAGCGCGATCGCGCTGATGCTGGCGACGCTGTTCCTGTCCCTCGCGCTGCTCAGCTATCAGCCGAGCGACCCGTCGATGAACACGGTGGCGGGCGACCAGGTGCAAAATATCATGGCCGCGCCGGGGGCCTGGATCGCGGATTTCCTGCTCTGGCTGCTGGGGGTGCCCGTCGCGCTGTTTCTGCCGCTGATGGCGATCACCGCCCGCCGCCTCTGGGGCGATCAGGACATGACCGGATGGAAGGCGCAGTTCGGCAAATGCCTGGGCGGAATCGTTCTTGTCGGCATCGGCTTGTCGCTGTTCCAGCCGGAACCACTGGTCGGCTTGCCGAGCGGATGGGGCGGCATCATCGCACTCGTGACGGCGCGGGGCGTCAGCAGCCTCGCGGCGCAGGCCGGCGCCGCGCAGGGCTGGATCACCGGCGTATTGGTCGTGCTGGCGCTGATCGCGGGGCTTGTCCTCTGCTATCGCGGCCTTGCCCTGGAAAAGCCCATCCTGGCGCTGCGCCGATCGGCACTGCCCCGGCTCAGCCTGCCCAAGCCCGCCTTCGCCCTGCCGGGAGGCGGGACGATCGCGGACGAGGATGACGACGTTGAAGAACGCGTCATCACGCCGCGCCGCGCGGTCAGCAGCGAACCCAAGCCGCCGATCACAATCCAGACGCCCAAGCCCGCGCCGGCTCAGCGGCAGATGGCGCCGGTGTCGCAGGACGACCTGTTCGGCAATAGCTCCCTGCCGTCCGCCGACCTGCTTAATCCGATCCCCGCGAGCCCGAACCAGAAGATCGACAAGGCCGCGCTTGAGCGCAACGCGCGCCTGCTGGAAAGCGTGCTCGATGACTTCCATGTGAAGGGGAACATCGTCGAGGTTCGCCCCGGCCCAGTAGTGACCATGTATGAACTGGAACCGGCTCCGGGGATCAAGGCGAGCCGCGTCATCGCGCTGGCCGACGACATCGCCCGCAACATGTCGGCGCTATCCGCCCGCGTCGCGACCATTCCCGGCCGCACCGTGATCGGCATCGAACTGCCCAACGCCAATCGCGAAGGCGTGTCCTTCCGCGAACTCATCACCTCCGAACAGTTCGCGCAGGACGCCACGCTGCCCATCATCCTGGGCAAGAACATCTCGGGCGAGCCGATCATCGCCGACCTGGCGCCGATGCCCCACCTGCTGATCGCGGGGACCACGGGATCGGGCAAGTCGGTGGGCCTCAATGCCATGATCCTGTCGCTGCTCTACCGGATGACGCCTGACCAGTTGCGCCTCATCATGATCGACCCCAAAATGCTGGAACTGTCGACCTATGACGACATTCCGCATCTTTTGTCGCCCGTGGTCACCGAACCGAGCAAGGCGATCCGCGCGCTGAAATGGGCGGTCGAGCAGATGGAGGATCGCTATCGCATGATGGCGTCGATCTCTGTCCGCAACCTTGCCAATTACAACGAGAAGGTCCGCGCCGCGAAGGCGAAGGGCAAGCCGCTGGGACGCCGCGTCCAGACCGGCTATGATCCCGAAACCGGCAAGCCGATCTATGAGGAGGAGCAGCTGGATTTCCAGCCGCTGCCGCAAATCGTGGTGGTGGTGGACGAGCTGGCCGACCTGATGATGACGGCGGGCAAGGAAGTCGAATTCCTGATCCAGCGGCTGGCGCAAAAGGCGCGCGCCGCCGGCATCCACCTGATCCTCGCGACGCAGCGCCCGTCCGTCGACGTCATCACCGGCGTCATCAAGGCGAACTTGCCGACCCGCATCAGCTTCTTCGTCACCAGCAAGATCGACAGCCGCACCATCCTGGGCGAGCAGGGCGCAGAACAGCTGCTGGGCAAGGGCGACATGCTCTACATGCATGGCGGCAAGGGGCTGATGCGCGTCCACGGTCCCTTCGTTTCCGATGACGAGGTGCGGGTTGTCGCCGATCACTGGCGCGCGCAGGGATCGCCCGACTATATTTCCGCCGTCACCGAAGAGCCGGAGGAGGGCAGCTTCGCCCTTGATGGCGTGGATCTGGGCGACGATAGCCCGGACGCGCAGCTGTTCCGCAAGGCATGTCAGCTGGTGTTCGAAAATCAGAAGGCATCGACCAGCTGGCTCCAGCGGCAGCTTCGCGTCGGTTACAACAGCGCCGCGCGCCTGATCGAACGGATGGAGGAGGAAGGGCTGGTGGGCCGACCCAATCATGTGGGCCGACGCGAGGTGCTGCGCGACGAGAATGGCAACCCGCTTTAAGCCAGGATGAACCGCATCACGATGGTGATTGCAAATCGCGCAATCGTATCGGGTCCCTTCGCATTTGCAGCAAAGCCCGCGGCGCGGCAAAAGGATCGGGCCTTTCAGGCATCCTCTCCTAAAACTTTCCAAGGCTGGTCTTCGGACCGGCCTTTTTTTTACTTCGGACAAGTCCTAAGCCCGTGCCGTATCTCGAGGGCCGCGGATGGTCGGAACCTGTCAATTGAGGAACGAGACAGTTCACGGCGGGTTCAATCCGCATTCCTTATCCAGACCCTCTCAACAAAGCGGAGAAGATTGCATGAAGCGCCTGGCTGCGCCCCTCCTCCTCGTCCTGTCGGCAACTCCATTGCTGGTGCCGGTGCTGCCTGCCGCCGCGCAGCAGGGGCAGTCCGACCTGGGCCGCGTCAACGCCTATATTCGCGCTGTCACTACGATGACCGCGGATTTCACGCAGACCGACCGGAACGGCCAGACCCTGACCGGCAAGCTCACCCTTAAGCAGCCGGGCAAGATCCGCTTCCAATATCAGAAGGGGGTGCCGCTGCTGATCGTGGGCGACGGTCGGGCGCTGACGATGATCGATTATGAGGTGCGCCAGGTGCAGCGCTGGCCGATCGGCAGCTCGCCGCTCGGCGTGCTACTCGACCCCAACAAGGACCTGTCGAAATTCGGCAAGGTCGTGCAGACTGGCGATCCCACGGTCCTGAGCGTGCAGGCGCGCGATCCAAAGCGGCCTGAATTCGGCACGATTACGCTGATCTTCAAGCGCGATGGCGCCGGGCCTGCGGGACTGCAGCTTTATGGCTGGGTGGCGCTAGATTCGCAGAACAACCGAACGACGGTGCGCCTGTCGAACCAGAATTATGGCGCGCCGGTGGCCGATTCCGCCTTCCGCTGGACCGATCCTCGCCCCAAGGGACGCGCCGCCGGAGGGTGAAGCGCGCCGGGCTTGAGACGGACGGAATATCTTTCCGCTTCGTTCATCTGCGGCTCATATGCCGGGCCCTAAAAAGAACTCCACGGCGCGAGACGAAGACCGGGATTTCCCCCCTGTTACCCGGGACCCGCTCTCGCCGCAAAGCGCTTCAAGGGCGCGATCGAGACCCCCGTTCCATGCCCCCGGAGCGGGGGTCTTTTCTTTGCATTCCCGGATTTCGCCGAGAGTGGGCTGCAAATGGCGGCTTTTTGCTCTTCCGGTGCTTACCTACTGGAAGTGCGCTGCGCGCCGGTTCTCGGAATCCGCTATTTTCGCTTCACCCTGAGCGAAATCCAGGCCCGCCCAGCTGATTTGCAACCCTTGCGCCGTTCGTCGTGGCCTCCTAGTGCATCAGCATGTTGCAAACACTCAGCATCGCTTCCTGGAATATCAACAGCGTCCGTGCCCGGCTCGACATCGTGGAACGCTTCTTGACCGAAGAAGCGCCGGACATCCTATGCCTGCAGGAAACGAAGGTGGTGAACGACATCTTCCCCGCGGACATTTTCCGTCAGCTCGGCTATGTCCATCAGGTGCTGAACGGCCAGCGCATGCATCATGGCGTCGCGATCCTTTCCCGGGTGCCGATCCACGAAGATGACCGGCTGGACTGGCAGGCCAATGGCGAAGCGCGCCATGTCGGTGTGCGGCTCGACAACGGTGTGCGGATCGAGAATGTCTACGTGCCCGCGGGCGGCGATATTCCCGATCGGACGGTCAACCCAAAGTTCGGGCAGAAGATCGATTTTCTCGAACGCATGATCCAATGGTCTTCCGAGCTGGAGGACAAGCCGACTATCCTGACCGGCGACTTCAACATCGCGCCGATGGAATGCGATGTCTGGAGCCACAAGCAGTTGCTGAACGTTGTCAGCCATACGCCTATCGAATGCGAGATATTGGCGCGGCTGCAGGCATCCAACGACTGGATCGACATCGGCCGCCATTTCCACCCAGCGCCGCAGCGGCTCTATACCTGGTGGAGCTACCGCGCGAAGGACTGGGCGGAATCGGATCGCGGGCGGCGGCTCGACCATATGTGGATGACACGCGACGTGGCCGACAAGGCGGTCAGTCATCGCGTGGTCGAACCGGCGCGCAGCTGGATCAAGCCTTCCGACCATATCCCCATCATCACGGAATTCGCCTTCTGATGGGCGCGCGCGCCGCTGCCCGCGCCATCGACGCGCTGCGCCGGGGGTGGGCCGTGACGGTGCGCGCGGCCGACGGCGCGATCCGCGTCATGGCGGTCGAGGGCGCGGACGCGGTCACCCTGGCGGATTTTGATCCGGCGGGAAAAGCCGACATATTGATCGCCGCCGCGCGGGGCGAGACGCTGAAGCTCGCCAACCAGCTGGCGGCCGCCGATCCCGACATGCCGGTGCTGATCGCCCGCGCGCCCTGGATCGATGGCGACGTCGCCATGGCGATCGCCGATCCGGTGCTGGACCTCGCCTCGCCGCTCAAGGGGCCATTCCTGGCAAAAGCTCTGGACGCGCCGCTCGCGGCCAAGGCTACGTTGCGTCTGGCGCGTCTGGCGGGCATCCTGCCGGCCTTCTTCCTCACGGCTTCGGGCGGCAGCGAGGCGGAGGTCGGTGCCGACGATGTCGACGCCTATGATGATGCGGCCCATCTCGCTATCGCGACAAGAGCCCGGCTACCTGTATCGGCCAGCGAAACGGCGGAGATCGTCGCCTTCCGCAGTCCCGACGAGCCGCGCGAACATGTCGCGCTGGTCATCGGCAAGCGGGATGCTTCCCCGCCGGTGGTGCGGTTGCACAGCGAATGCCTGACTGGCGATGTGCTGGGCAGCCTAAAATGCGATTGCGGGCCGCAGTTGCACCAGGCGTTGCATGAAATAGCCGGTTCGACCTGGGGCGTGCTGCTGTACCTGCGGCAGGAGGGGCGGGGCATCGGCCTCATCAACAAGCTGCGCGCCTATGCGCTGCAGGACCAGGGTTATGACACGGTCGACGCCAATGTGCGGCTCGGCTTTGCGGTCGACGCGCGCGATTTCTCCGTCGCGGCGCGCATGCTCGATCTTCTCGGCATCCGTGAAGTCCGCCTGCTGACCAACAATCCCAAGAAGGTCGCGGGGCTGGAGGCGGCAGGCATCACGGTGACGGAGCGGCTGCCGATCATCCTGCCCGCCAACCCGCACAACGAACAATATCTCGCGACCAAGCGCGACCGCACGGGCCACCAACTGTGACCGCGATCCGCGTCGACGCCGGCGCGGGGAGGCTGGCTTTCGGCGATATGTCCATGTCCTGCGCCATCGGGCGCGGCGGCGTCTGCGCGGCCGCGGACAAGCGCGAGGGCGATGGTCGCACGCCGCTTGGAACCTGGCCAATCCGCGCTGTGCTGCTCAGGCGCGGGAAGGGGCCTGCACCCGCCCTGACGCTGCCGTGGCGCTGGATCCGCGAAGGGGATGGCTGGTCCGACGATCCCGCCGATCCCGCCTATAACCGCCCCGTCCATCTGCCCCGAGCCTATTCCGCGGAGTCACTGATCCGGCATGACGATGCCTATGACGTCATCGTCATACTCGGCCACAACGACGCGCCGCCAGTGTCGGGGCAGGGGAGCGCTATTTTCTTCCACCTGTCCGAAGGGCGCCCGACGGCGGGCTGCGTCGCGGTAGAGCGGGACGACATGCTCGCCTTGCTGCCCCGTCTCTCTCCGGGCGACGTGATGGAAATCCTGCCCTGACGGCGTGGCGGTGCTACGCCCTCTCGAGCGCTTCGCCCACTTCGCCACCCGCCGCTTCCAACAGCCGCCGCTCCAGCGTCTGCAGCCGCGCCTTGCTCTCTATCTTTCCGCCGAGAAGATCGGTCACGTAGAAGGTATCGACGGCCCGTTCGCCATAGGTGGCGACATGGGCGCTGTGCACCGTGACCTTGGACTGGAACAGCGCGTTGGCCAGGCTGAACAGCAGCGCCGGCCGGTCCCGTGCATTGACCTCGATCACGGTGAAGCGGTTCGACGCCTTGTTGTCGATCAGGACGTTGGGTTCGATGCGGAAGGCTTCGGCGCGGGTACGGGTGAGGGGACGGGCTTCCAGCTTCGTGATCATGCGATGCCGGTTCGCCAGCGAATCCTCAATCGCATTGCGGATGCGGGTCAGCTGTTCGGGACTGTGGAACGCGCCGCCCAACGGATCCTGAACGAGGAAATTGTCGATCGCCACGCCATCGCGCGTCGTATGGATGCGCGCGTCGATGATGTTGCCGCCAGCCAGATGGATCGCGCCCGCAATTCGGTAAAACAGGCCGGGATGATCGGCGGCATAGACGGTGACCAGCGTGGCGCCGCGCTGCGGGTAATATTGCGCCGCGATCGACAGAGGAGAATCACCCGACGCCAATATATGCTGGGCATTGTGGATGAGGATGTCCTCGGGCTCAGCGATCCAGTAGGATTCGGGCAGGCGCTTGCTCAGTTTCCCGAACTCGGCCTGCGACAGGTTGAGCGCGCGGCGCAGCGATTCCTGCTTGGCTTTGACCCGCTCGCTGCGCCCCTTCTGCTTGTGGCCGAGGCACAGCACTTCTTCTGCCGCATCGTACAGGTCGCCCAGCAACTGGCGCTTCCAGCTGTTCCATACGCCCGGGCCCACGGCGCGGATGTCGACGACGGTCAGGCAGAGTAGCAGGCGCAGGCGTTCCGGACTTTGCACGACATCGACGAAATCGAGGATCGTCTTGTAGTCGGCCAGGTCGCGCTTGAAGGCGGTGGCCGACATAAGCAGGTGATGGCGTACGAGCCAAGCCACGGTTTCGGTCTCTGCGGGGCTCAGGCCAAGCCGCGGGCAGAGATGCTCGGCCACCTCCGCTCCCAACAGGCTGTGGTCGCCGCCACGCCCCTTGGCGATGTCGTGCAGCAGGACCGAGACATAGAGCGCCCGGCGCGAGAGCATCTTGCCCATCAGGTCGGTCGCGAGCGGGTGGTCCTGCGCCAGTTCTCCTTTCTCGATCCTCGCCAGCAACCCGACGGCGCGGATGGTATGCTCGTCGACCGTGTAATGATGATACATGTCGAACTGCATCTGCGCGACGACGCGGCGGAAGTCGGGAATGAAACGGCCGAAAACGCTCGATTCATTCATCCAGCGCAGCACCGTTTCGGGGTCGCGCGGAGACGTCAGCACGTCCATGAAAGCGGCATTGGCCCGGGGATCGCGCCGAACCTTGGCGGTGATGAGGCCTGCATCGCGGCTCGCGGCCCGCATCGCGGTGGGATGGATCGACAGGCCGTGGCGGTCGGCGACGGCGAAGATCTCCAGCATCCGCACCGGGTCTTCCTGAAAGAAGCCGTCGCTCGGCAAAGCGAGGCGGCCGCGGTCCAGCACGAAACCGTCGAGCTTCTTGGGCCGACGGAAGATGGACGGGATGTAGCGGCGACCCTTCGCCCCCAACTGATCGTCCAGATGGGCGAGGAATACCGCCGTCAAGTCGCCGACGGTCTTCGCGTTGAGGAAATAATAGCGCATGAAACGCTCCACCCCGGACCGCCCCTGGCGCCCGATGAAGTGCATGCGCGTCGCCGTTTCCAGTTGCAGGTCGAAGGTCAGGCGGTCTTCGGCGCGGCCCGTGATCATGTGCAGGTGGCAGCGGACGGCCCATAGAAAGTCCTCCGCCTTCTGGAATTGCCGCAGTTCGCTGGTCGTGAGCAGGCCGACATCGACCAGTTCGGCCACCGACTTCACCTGATTCACATATTTGCCGATCCAGAACAGCGTGTGAAGGTCGCGCAGCCCGCCCTTGCCCTCCTTCACATTGGGTTCGACGACATAGCGACTGTCGCCCATGCGCTTGTGGCGTTCGTCGCGTTCCTGCAGCTTTTCGGTCACGAAGGCGCGGGCGGTGCCCTGCATTACCTCGGCGCTGAAGCGCTTGCTCGTTTCCTCGTAAAGGGCGCGGTCTCCCCAGACATAGCGCGCCTCCAGCAAGGCGGTGCGGACGGTTAGGTCGGCTCTCGCCATCCGCATCGTCTCATCGATGGACCGGCTGCTATGCCCGACCTTCAGCCCCAGGTCCCACAGCGAATAGAGCATGGATTCGATGACCTGCTCGGTCCAGCCTGTCGGCTTCCAGGGGGTGATGAAGCCGATGTCGACGTCGCTGTGCGGCGCCATTTCGCCGCGGCCATAGCCGCCCACGGCGATCAACGTGATCCGCTCGCCGGTGCTCCGATTGCTCGCGGGGTAGAGATGATGCGTCGTCGCGTCGTAGAGCAGCCGCAGTATCTGGTCGATCAGGAAGGCGAAGGCGGTCACCGTCTCCCGTCCGCGCGTCGGCTTGGCCTCAAGACGGCGGGCGATGTCTAGTCGCCCGGCGTCGAGCGCCGCCTTCAGTTCCCTGACGATTAGGCCGCGCAGCTTCATCGGGTCGCCCCGATGCTCCTGCGCGAGCGCATTGATGCGGTCGGAAATCGCGCGCCGATCGATGATCGAACGGCGCGATCCCAAGGTGGGGAACTGCATGACCATGGCCCTTATCTAATCTTCGTCACGGGCCACGGCCAGTTGTTTCAGGCGATAAAGCTGCTCCAGCGCTTCGCGCGGGGACAAGGCGTCGGCGTCGATGGCATCGAGCGCGGCGCGCAATGCGTCGACCTTCTCCTCCGCCTGCGCAGCGGCCGCTGCGGCGAAAAGGGGAAGGTCGTCGAGGCCGGCGGCGATGCCGCCAGTTTTGGCCTTGCCGGCCTCCAGCCGCGCCAGCACGTCCTTTGCCCGTTTCAGCACCGTGGGCGGCACTCCTGCCAGCCGCGCGACGGCCAGACCATAGCTGCGATCGGCGGGGCCCTCGGCCACTTCATGCAGAAGGACCAGATCGCCCTTCCACTCGCGCGCCCGGACATGGTGCAGCGACAAGGCGGACAGCGTCTCGGCGAGCCGCGTCAGCTCGTGATAATGGGTTGCGAACAGGCAGCGGCAACGATTGACCTCGTGCACCGCCTCGACCACCGCCCAGGCGAGAGCCAGGCCGTCATAGGTCGATATGCCGCGCCCGACCTCGTCCAGGATGACGAAGCTGCGCTCGGTCGCCTGGGCAAGGATGGCGGCGGTCTCCACCATCTCGACCATGAAGGTCGACCGGCCACGCGCCAGATTGTCGGATGCACCGACCCGGCTGAACAGCCGGTCGACCAACGTCAGCGTCGCCGATTGGGCGGGGACATAGGCACCCGCCTGCGCCAGAATGACGATCAGCGCATTTTGCCGCAGGAAAGTGGACTTGCCGCCCATATTGGGGCCGGTGACGAGCCAGAGCCGGTCGCTTGCGGCCAAACGGCAGTCATTGGCGACGAAAGGCTGGCCATTCCGGCGCAGCGCCTCTTCCACTACCGGATGGCGCCCTCCGACGATTTCCAGGCAGGGGCCTTCGCCATCCTGGCCCACGAAGTGCGGTCGCTGCCAACCGCCTTCCGCCGCCCGTTCGGCCAGCGCCGCGGCGACGTCCAGCCGGGCAAGCGCCTCGGCGGCGCGAGCGATCTCCGCCTTGCGCGCCAGCGTGGTTTCGATCAGGTCCTCCAGATGCGCGGCTTCCGCCACCAGCGCATGAGCGCCGGCCTGCGCCACCCGTCCGGCCTGTTCGTGCAGGTCGACCGAGTTGAAGCGAACAACGCCGGCCAGCGTCTGGCGATGGGTAAAGCCGCTGTCGGGCTGCATTAGCGGATCGGCGGCGCGGGCAGGCACCTCGACATGATAGCCAAGCACCCCATTATGCCGAATCTTGAGGCTGGCGATGCCGGTCTGCTCGCGATATTTCGCCTCCAGCGCGGCGATGGCGCGCCGCCCGTCGCCCGCCATGGCGCGCAGTTCGTCGAGTGCGGGATCGTAGCCGTCGGCGATATAACCGCCATTGGCCGCTTCGGTCGGCGGGCTAGGCACCAGCGCGCGTGAGAGGGAATCGACCAGCGCGCCGTGGCCGTCGAGCGCGGGAAGCAATTGCAGCAGCAGCGGCGGCTGGTCGGGCAGGCGCCCTAGCCTTTCGCGCAGCAGCCGCCCTTCGCCCAGGCCATCGCGCAACTGTCCCAGGTCGCGCGGACTGCCCCGGCCGATCGCAAGGCGGCCAAGCGCGCGTCCGATGTCGGGGAGCGCGCGCAATGCCGCGCGAAGCTGGTCGCGCAGCAGCGGTTCATCGTGGAACAGCTGGACGAGGCCCAGCCGCGCCTCGATCAGCCCCTGATCCATCAGCGGCGCCGACAGGTCCTGCGCCAGCAGGCGCGCGCCCGCGCCGGTCACCGTCCGGTCGACCGCCCCCAACAGGCTGCCCGCGCGCTGCCCGCTCATGGTCGCGCTGATCTCCAGGCTCTCGCGCGTGGCCGCGTCGATGGCGACATGGGCGCCGCCCGTCTTGCGCACCGGGGGGGCCAGGAAGGGCAGGGTGCCCTTGCCGGCATGGTCGAGATAGCCGATGAGACCGCCCATCGCAGCCAGTTCCGCTCGGCTGAACTGGCCGAAACCGTCCAGCGTCGCTACGCCGAACAGGCGCTTCAGCGATGCTTCGGCCCGGTTGCTCGAAAAAGCGGCGCGCTCGAAGACATGCGCGTCCTCAATCTCCAGGTCGAGCCCGTCGGGCACCACGATCTCGCTGGGGCGCAACCGCGCCAGTTCGGCGGGGAGATCGGCCGCGCGCAGGCTGAGCGTCTCGAATCGCCCGGTGGAAATGTCGGCGGCCGCAACCCCGACCTCGCCCGTTCCTTCGCCGCCGATCGAACACAGCGCCATCAGCATGTTGTCGCGGCGGGAATCGAGCAGCGTCTCTTCGGTCAGTGTCCCGGCCGTTACATAGCGGACGATGGCACGGGCTACGAGCGCCTTGCCGCCCCGCGCCTTGGCCTGCGCCGGCGTTTCGGTCTGCTCGGCGATGGCGACGCGGTGGCCCGCCTTGATCAGGCGCGCAAGATAGCTTTCCGCGCTGTGCACGGGCACGCCGCACATCGGAATCGGGCTGCCGGCATGTTCGCCCCGGCTGGTCAGCGCAATGTCCAGAGTCGCGGCTGCCGCCTTCGCATCATCGAAGAACAGCTCGAAAAAGTCGCCCATGCGGTAGAAAAGCAGGCAGTCGAGCGCCTCGGCCTTCAGCGCAAGATATTGCGCCATCATCGGCGTGGGCTGCGAAGCGGCGTTGTCCTTGGGGCTGTGCATGGCGCTTCAGGCGATAGCGGCAAGCAGCGACGCAGGAAAGAGCGCGAAAAAAGGCGGCTCGCCTCCTTGCCCGGAAGGCGCG
>DATEDR010000303.1:0-3125 GCA_035281605.1 Sphingobium sp. | reverse complement strand
CGACGCGCCGCCGGTCCAGACTCAGCAAACCATCGACATCACCGGCCTCCCGCTTGAGGCCCAGAGGGCGATTGCCAAGCTCACGATATGAAGATTGACCGTGCCGTTGTTGAAGCTTGCCGCCGTAACCTGGCGCGCGAGAGCTTGACCGATTTTGCCTGTCTGGTCGATATTCCGACCGTGCCGCTGTCCGATGCGGACGATGAAGACCGATTTTCCGTGATGAAGATCGGGAAGCTCGCGGCCCATCATGCCCTGATCCTCGATAGCCTCCAGAAACTGGAGAGCGGTGAGATCCCGAACCTCATGCTGCTGTTCCCGCCAGGCAGCGCGAAATCGACCTATGCCGATGTCGTATTCATCCCGTGGTTCATGGCGCGCAAGCCGCGTCGGCATGTCATCCTTGCCAGCTATGCCAGCAACATCGCGGCGAAACAGGGCCGCCGTGCCCGCCAACTCATCACCTCGAAATCCTATGACAATCTGATCGGCATCGGTCTCGATCCGGCGAAGTCCGCAGCGGACGAGTGGATGCTGACCAACGGAAGCGAATATATGGCCGGCGGCATCCTGTCCGGCCTGACCGGAAACCGCGCCTGGCTCGGTGTGCTGGACGATCCAATCCGTGGGCGTGAGGCGGCAGAGAGCCAGGTCATCAGGGACAAGACATGGGATGCTTATGTCGATGACTTCTGCTCCCGCCTCGTCCCCGGCGCGCCGCAGGTGATGATCCTGACCCGCTGGCATCAGGACGACCCAGCGGGGCGCATCCTGCCAGAGAATTGGGACGGCGAAAGCGGGTGGTTTGATGGCCGCGACGGGCGCCGCTGGTTCGTGATCTGCTGTCCCGCCATTGCTGACCGGCTCGATGATCCGCTGGGCCGCGAGGTTGGCGAGACGCTATGGCCAGAATGGTTCAGCCTCGCCCATTGGGAGCCGTTCAAGAAGAATCACCGCACCTGGACCAGCCTCTACCAGCAGAAGCCGACGCCAGAGGATGGCACCTTCTTCAAAAAGGACTGGTTCAAGCGGTTCACGCACAAGCCCGCGCACCTCAATATCTACATGACTAGCGATCACGCGCCCGCCGGCGGCACCGGCTCGGACTGGAACATATTCAACGTCTGGGGCGTGGACGATCACCAGCACCTCTGGCTGCTGGAGGAGTTTCGCGTCCAGGCGACCTTCGACAAGGCCATGGGCATCGAGCATGACGATGACGGCAATGTGAAGGTGAACCCAGAAGAGGGCGCGCTGTCGATGATCAAGCGATGGAAGCCGCTCTGCTGGTTCCCGGAGGATGATGCGACATGGAAGGCCAGCCAGGGATTCGTGCGTGCCGCAATGAAACGGACGGGCGCCTATTGCCGGATCGAGGCGCTATCGGCGGCGGGCAAGGACAAGCCGACCAAGGCGCAGCCGTTCCAGGCGAAGGCATCGATGGGAGAGGTGCATTTGCCCGAAGGGTTCATCGGCGATGCGATCATTGAGGAATATAAGGCTTTTCCTGCAGGGCGGCATGATGATCGTGTTGACGCCGCCGCGCACATCGCACGGGCGCTCGACATGGCGCATCCCGCAATCGTGCCGGTGACCGAGCCGAAGACCAATCCGACCGATTATAGGCCACCGGTCAATGAAGATGCTGGCGGTTCGGTCTGGGGATAAACAGAACCGCGCCGCCCCTCGCCTGCCCCGTAATCGGGCAGCATGACCGATGAAGAGCGCGCCGCCGAACTGGAACGACTGAAGGCCATGCTGTCCGCGTCCGAGCGCGCAGGACCGGGCTACAAGCAGCGCGTCGAAAAGATTAGGACGCGGATCGCGGAGCTTGAGGCATGATTGCGGACAGCCTCGATCCGAACAATCCGATCAGCGGGAAGCAGGACAGCATCCCGGCGCAGCAGTTCGCCTATGACCCGCCATCGATCGCGCGCCTGCGCAAGATGTTCGATGATGCCCGGTCCATGACGGATGCGAGCCGTCGTCTTGGCCTGAAGCGCCGGTCCTATTATGATGGGCCGGGTCAGCTCACCTCGGAGGTTCGCACTGTCCTGAAGGCGCGCGGTCAGCCGCCGATCTACACCAACCGGATCAAGCCCGCCATCAATGGGCTTCTCGGCGTGCTGGAGCAGGGGCAGACCGACCCCCGCGCCTATCCCCGCAATCCGCAGGATCAGGACAGCGCTGATGTTGCCACCAAGGGACTGCGCTATGTTGCGGACCTGACGCGATTCCAGCGGACGAAACTCGACGTTGCCGAAAACTTCTTCATCGAAGGGACCGGCGCCGCGATCTTTGAGTGGGATGGCACGAATCCGACGGTCACGCAGATCCGATGGGAAGAATTCTTCTTCGACCCCTATAGTCGCCGCCTCGACTTCAAGGATGCCCGCTATCTCGGCATCGCGAAGTGGATGGACCTCGACCAGTTGAAGCGGCTCTATCCCGATGCAATGCGCCCGCTGGGCGATCCCATGACAGGTAGCAGTTCCGCGCTGGATGCGACATGGCAGGACCGGCCCGACAATACGTCGCCATGGGTGGATCGCACCCGCAACCGGCTGATGGTCGTTGAGCTCTATCACAACGAGTTCCGTCCGCCGTTCAACAGCGCGCAATGGTTCCGCTGCGTCTATATCGCTGCTGGCGTGCTGGAATATGACCTTTCGCCCTATCGCAACGTCCTGACCGGCGAAACGCGCTGCCCGATCGAGGCGCAGTCCTGCTACATTGATGCGGATAATGGGCGCTATAGTCCGATCGATGACATGATGCCGATCCAGGACGAGGTGAACGCCCGCCGGTCGCGCCTGCTCCATCTCGCCAACAGCCGCCAGATCCAGCAGTCCGATCCCGCCGCCGCGCCGGTTGATGCGACAACGGCACGACGCGAAGCCGCCCGCGCCGATGGCATAATTCCGCCAGGTTGGCAGCTTGTGCCGACTGCTGACATTGCATCAGGCCAACAGCTACTCCTTGCCGAGAGTAAGGCAGAGATCGAACGCATGGGGCCGACACCCGCCGTTCTAGGGCATCAGGGCGGCGCATCGCAATCGGGCCGCTCACGCCTCGTTCTCCAGCAGGCGGGCATGACCGAGCTTGCGCGCCCGCTCGGTGGCATC
>DATEDR010000302.1:0-6898 GCA_035281605.1 Sphingobium sp. | reverse complement strand
GTCATCCTCGAGCTGGAATAGGGGCTCAGGCTACCCGCAAGGGAGGATGCGGCGTCGCCTTGCCGCCCCGCGCAGGGCGAAACCGGCTGCGGGACAGCCTCGACGGTAGGGGCGGATGGCGCTATCGCCATTGTGATGATGGCCTTCACCGCTCCGCTTCGCCTGCGCCTAGACAGCGCTGCGCTCCTGTCCAACTGGCGGTGGCTGAAGCAGCGCAGCGGCACGGCGGCCTGCGGCGCGGCGATCAAGGCGGATGGCTATGGCCTCGGCGCGGCAGAAGTGATGCGGCGCCTGATGGTGGCCGGCTGTCGCGATTTCTTCGTCTCCAACTGGGCGGAGGCATGCGCGCTCGAACCGCTGCTGGAGGGTGGTGTTTCACTGTCGGTCCTGCACGGCGTGCGCGACGAAGACATGGCCGTGGCGCTCGGATCACGCGCGCGCCCCGTGCTTTGCACGCCGTTGCAGGTCAGCCGCTGGATCGCAGCGGGTGGCGGCGTATGCGACGTGATGGTGGATACGGGCATGAACCGGCTCGGACTGGACTGGCGCGGTGATGTCGCAGCGCAGGTGGGCGGCCTTCAGGTAGCGACGCTGCTCAGCCATCTCGCTTCCGCCGACGAGGATTCCGCGCTCAGCGCCTTGCAGTTCTACCGCTTCCGCGCGCTTAAGGATCAGGTGCGGGCCAGCCGCTACAGCCTGGCGAACAGCGCCGGCATCTGCCTGGGCACTTCCTATGCGTTCGATCTGACGCGCCCCGGCCTGGCTCTTTACGGCGGCGTCCCTCGGCCAGAGGCGGCAGGCGCAATCCGGCCGGTGGTCCAGCCGCAGGTCCAGATATTGCAGCGCCGCCGCGTCCAGGCAGGCGATGCGATCGGCTATAATGCGACCCATGTCGCGAAAGAACCCATGGAGATTGCGATATTGAATCTGGGCTATGCTGACGGATATTTGCGCGGATTTTCCGGACGGGGCTCGGTTCTCCACGAGGATGCCGCCATGCCGGTCGTCGGCCGCGTGTCGATGGACCTGATAGCCATCGACATATCGTCCCATCCTTCCCTTGGAGAAGGGGATTGGCTGGACATCGACTATGCGCTGCCCCGCGCGGCGGCGATTTCGGGCCTGTCGCAATATGAGTTGCTGACCGGCCTGGGAGCCCGCTTCGACCGCATCTGGGTCTGAAAAACTGACCTTTGCCAAAGGAAAAAGGGGCGCCGATCGGTCAGGATCGGCAGCCCCTTTTTTTATACGATCGGTCGGATCAACGCTCCAGGCACATGGACACGCCCATGCCGCCGCCGATGCACAGCGTGACGAGTCCCTTCTTCGCATCCCGCTTCTGCATCTCGTAAAGCAGGGTCGTGAGAACGCGCGCGCCCGATGCGCCGATCGGATGGCCGATGGCGATCGCACCGCCGTTCACATTGACCTTTTCCGGGTCCCAACCCAATTCCTGGCCGACCGCCAGCGCCTGGGCGGCGAAGGCCTCATTGGCTTCGATCAGGTCGAGGTCGCCGAGCGACCAGCCAGCCTTCGCCAGCGCGCTGCGCGATGCAGGGGCGGGGCCGATGCCCATGATCGAAGGATCGACGCCGCAGGTCGCGAAAGCGGCGATGCGGGCGAGTACCGGAGCGCCGCGCCTGGCCGCTTCGTCCGCGGTCATCAGGACCAGTGCCGCCGCGCCGTCATTGATGCCGCTGGCATTGCCGGCAGTGACGGTGCCGTCCTTCTTGAAGGCAGGACGCAGCGCCTGCATCGCCTGCAGCGTGGCGCCCGCGCGGATATATTCGTCGGCATCGACGATGGTGTCGCCTTTGCGGCCCTTGATCGTAACCGGGACGATTTCGTCCTTGAACCGGCCAGAAGCCCGGGCGGCTTCTGCCTTGTTCTGGCTGGCGACGGCGAACTGATCCTGCGCCTCGCGGCTGATCTGGTATTTTTCCGCCAGATTTTCGGCGGTCATGCCCATGTGATAATTGTTGAATGCGTCGGTCAGGCCGTCATGGACCATGGTGTCGATCAGGGAGACCGGCCCCATTTTTGCGCCGCCGCGCAGATATTGCGCATGCGGTGCCAGCGACATGCTTTCCTGGCCGCCCGCGACCATGATGCGCGCATCTCCCGCCCGGATCGCCTGCGCTGCCAGCGCGACCGCGCGCAGGCCCGAGCCGCAAATCTGATTGATGCCGATCGCGGTGCGCTCGACGGGAATCCCGGCATTCACAGCCGCCTGCCGGGCGGGGTTCTGGCCCTGAGCGCCGGTCAGGACCTGGCCGAGAATCACCTCATCGACCTCTTCGGGCGCGACGCCGGCTTGAGCAAGTGCAGCAACGATAGCCGTGCGGCCCAGTTCATGCGCGGGTGTTGAACCGAAGGCGCTCATGAAGCTGCCGACTGCAGTGCGCTTGGCGGCCGTGATGACGATGTCTGACACAATCCTGATCCTTAATGACGGTGACCGAGGCGGTCGGCAATATCATCATCCGCCATGACTGGAAAGCCATCGGGCAAGCGGTTTCCAAAGCAAATCGGGTGCTCTGCCGCCTACGATCATGCCGACATGTCCCAGATCCAGCGTGAAGCCGTCGGCAAGGTCGGGAGCCGCGCTCGCCGGAACGATCCGGTCAGTGGCTGATCGGACGGACAGCGTTGGACAGGACAGGGTCGCGGGGTTCACCAGCGTTCCGTCTATCCGCCACTGCAGCAATCCGCTCGCGTTTGCAGCATAAAATTGCTCGAACAAATCCCGCCCCGCAGCAAAGCTGAGCGGCGGTCCGCCATTCGCCCAGTCTTCGACCGCCAGGAAGGCCCGCTCCGCATCGGATCCGGGCTCCATCTCCAGAAAGGCGGCATATTTCCGAATGGTGCGGCCCGGGTCCATCGCCCAGAAGCCGGATTGCAGGACTTCCATCGGCACATAGCCGAGCCGTTCGGACGTCGCCTTTGCCCCACGCCACAACGACGCGATCAGTTCCCTGTCCGCATCGGGAAAATCGTCGAACTGCCAGGGCGCTGCAATGGCGGCGACGGCCCTGACTTTGGTCGTCGCCGCTGCGCCCAACACCAAAGTGCCGCCCAGGCAGTAGCCGACCAGGATGGGATCACGGGGCAGCGCGGCGAGCAACGGCAGCAGCCTTTTGGTCACATGACCGTCCAATCCCAAGGTCGCGTCTGCAGCACAGGGATGGCCCCAGTCGACCATGTAGGCGTCATGGCCTGCTGCAGCCATGTGGCGCAGCATGGATCGATCCTCCGACAGGTCCAGCACCTGCGGCGGATTGATCAGGGAGGGCACAAACACCACCGGCGCGCGGCCGTTTTCGGTCCCATAGTGGAGCAGTGTGGCGCTGCCCGCCGTTGCAGCAATCTGCGGAGGGGGAGGAGGGGGCGGCCGGCTAGCCCGTTGATATTTGCGCAAACCCAGAAAGGCGCGCCGTCTCAATTCGGGATCATCCTCCGTTTCGCGCCATAAAATATTGAGAAAAAGGGGTAATGGCCGCGGCCCATGTTGCGGTGCGTCATGCTGCTGTGCTAATGCGGAAAGTGCAGGTGTGGGAGAGGAATCCATGGCCAAAACCAAGACCGCCAATGAATCAGAGCCGGTCATCATCAAGAAATATGCGAACAGGCGTCTCTATAACACGGAAACGTCGAGTTACATCACGCTCGATCTTTTGTCGCAGATGACGCGCGAGGGGCGCGAGTTCGTCGTAGTCGACGCAAAGACCGGGGAGGACATCACCCACAATGTCCTGACGCAGATCATCATGGAGGAAGAGCAGCGGGGCAAGAACATGCTGCCGGTCAACTTCCTGCGCCAGTTGATCGCCATGTACGGCGATTCCATGCAATCCATGGTGCCGCAATATCTGGAAGCGTCGATGGACGCGTTCCGCAAGAACCAGATGCAGTTCCAGGAAGCGATGAAGGGCGCCTTTGGCGGCGGCCCGCTCGCGGAGATCGCCAAGCGCAACATGCAGATGTTCGAAGCGGCGGCCACCGCCTTTGGCGGCGTTCCGGGGATGCCGGGAGCGCCGGGCGCCAAGCCCGCGCCAAGTTCGGCGCCGGGCGCGTCGGACGACAGCAAGGATGACGAGATTGCCGACCTGAAGGCGCAACTCGCCGCCCTCAATGCCAAGATCGACAAGCTGAACTGAAGCTGCAGCTTCGGGGTCGACGGAGCGGCGCGCTTGGCTTATGGCGCGCCATCCTCTAGACTTACAGATCAAGGCCGACCCCCGTGAAGCACGCCCTTTCCGTTACCCGCGAACAGGATTTTGCCGCCTGGTATCAGGCCGTCGTCTCCGAAGCCGACATGGCCGAGGAAAGCGGCGTTCGCGGCAGCATGGTCATCCGGCCATGGGGTTATGGCATCTGGGAACGGATCCAAAAGCTGCTCGATGACCGGATCAAGGCGACCGGCCATGAGAATTGCTATTTTCCGCTCTTCATCCCGCTCTCCTATTTCGAGAAGGAGGCCGAGCATGTCGATGGTTTTGCCAAGGAAATGGCGGTCGTCACCCATCACCGGCTGATCCAGAAGGACGGCAAGCTCATTCCCGATCCGGAAGCGAAGCTGGAAGAGCCGCTGGTCGTCCGGCCGACCTCGGAAACGGTGATCGGCGCGGCCTTTTCCCGCTGGGTGCAGAGCTGGCGCGACCTGCCGGTGCTGATCAACCAGTGGGCGAACGTCGTCCGTTGGGAAATGCGGACCCGCATGTTCCTGCGCACCGCCGAATTCCTCTGGCAGGAAGGGCACACCGCTCACGCCACCGTCGATGAGGCGATGGAAGAGACGATGAAGATGCTCGAAGTCTATCGCAGCTTCGCGGAGGAATGCATCGCCCTGCCGGTCGTCGCGGGCGAGAAGCCGGAGAATGAGCGCTTTCCCGGCGCCGTCGCGACCTATTCGATCGAAGCAATGATGCAGGACGGCAAGGCGCTTCAGGCCGGCACCTCGCATTTTCTGGGCACGACCTTCAGCCGGGCGCAGAACATCAAGTTCCAGAATGCCGAGGGGCAACAGGAATTGGCGCAGACGACCAGCTGGGGCGTTTCCACTCGGATGATCGGCGGCCTCATCATGGTGCATGGCGATGATGACGGCCTGCGCGTCCCGCCCCGCGTCGCGCCCTATCAGATCGTCGTGGTGCCCATGCTGCGCGATACCGAAGAGGATGCGGCGATCCTCGATTATTGCGGCGAACTGGTTGCCGAACTCAACAGGCTGGATGTGTTTCGCGAACCGGTACGCGCGCTGCTCGATCGCCGCCCGGCCAAGGCCGCGAACAAGCGCTGGAGCTGGGTGAAGAAGGGCGCGCCGATCATCCTCGAAGTCGGTGGCCGCGATGTTGCGGGCGGCAACGTGTCCATGCTGCGCCGCGACCAGCTGTACCGCGCCGATGGCAAGCTGGACAGCCAGATCGTCGGCAAAGGGGATTTCGTCGGCCAGGCAACCGCCGTGCTGGAGGAAGTGCAGAACGCCCTCTTCGCCGAGGCCAATGCGCGGTTGCAGGGCAATATCGACAAATCGATCACCGCGCTTGATGATCTCAAGGCCTATTTCCGCGGCGCCAAGAAGCCCGGCTGGGCGCTGGTGCAGTGGTCCAAGCCGACCGGGCCGGGGCTCGACAAGATCATCGAATGGCTGAAGGGCGAGAAGCTCACGCTGCGGAACGTGCCGCTGGGCGCGGACGCGGCGGACGGCGCATGCATCTTCACCGGCGACAGCGCGGTGGAGCGGGTGCTGGTCGGGCGGAGCTACTGACCCGCTTCTCCCCTCCCTTGACGGGGAGGGGACCGGCCGTCGCTAAAGCACGTACTTGCTGAGATCGGTATTGCGCGCGACTTCGCTCAACTGCTTTTCGACATAGGCAGCGTCGATCACCAGCGTCTCGCCCTTGCGGTCCTCGGCGTCGAAGCTGACATCTTCCAGCAGCTTTTCCATCACCGTCTGCAGCCGCCGCGCGCCGATATTCTCGATCTCGCCGTTAACCTCGGCCGCGATCTTCGCCACCGCGCGGATGCCGTCGGTCGTCAGGTCGATCGTCACGCCTTCGGTCGCCAGCAGCGCGCGATATTGGGTGACGAGGCTCGCCTTCGTGTCCGACAGGATGGCGACGAAATCGTCCTCGGTCAGTGCCTTCAACTCGACCCGGATCGGCAGGCGGCCCTGTAGTTCGGGCAGCAGATCGCTCGGCTTCGCCACATGGAAGGCGCCGCTGGCGATGAAGAGGATATGGTCGGTCTTGAGCGGACCGTATTTGGTCGACACCGTCGTCCCTTCAATCAGCGGCAGCAGGTCGCGCTGGACGCCCTCGCGGCTGACCGATCCGCCGCGCACGTCGCTGACGGCGATCTTGTCGATTTCGTCCAGGAAGACGATGCCGTTATGTTCCGCGCTCGCGATAGCCACGCGGGCGACGTCGTCCTGGACCAGTCGCTTGTCCTGTTCCTCTTCGACCAGCTTGTCCCACGCCTCGGCGACGCGCAGCTTGCGCCGCTTCTTCTGCGTCTGACCGAATGCCTTGGACATCATGTCGGACAGGTTGATCATGCCCACCTGGCCGCCCAGGCCCGGTATCTCCATCGGCATGGAGGGGCTATCTGCGACCTCCACTTCGACCTCGACATCGTTCATCTGGTCATTCTCGATCCGCTGGCGGAAGGAGAGGCGGGTGGCCTCGCTCGCTTCCTTGCCGGTGAGCGCGTCGAGCAGGCGGGCCATCGCGGCTTCGGAGGCGGCTTCGCGCACAGCCTCGCGGCGGCGGTCCTTTTCGAGCCGCACGGCTTCCTCGACGAGGTCGCGTGCAATCTGTTCGACGTCGCGGCCAACATAGCCGACCTCGGTAAATTTGGACGCTTCAACCTTCAGAAAGGGCGACTGCGCGAGCCGCGC
>DATEDR010000301.1:0-9938 GCA_035281605.1 Sphingobium sp. | reverse complement strand
CGACGCCTGGTGGGCGCGTGCGCTTCGGGCGGGGGCGACCGTCCGGTTCCCGCTCGGGAACCAGTTCTGGGGAGAGCGCTACGGGCAACTCGTCGATCCCTTCGGCCATGTCTGGTCAATCGGCGGCCCGACCACGGAGTGAAGTCATGATGGTGGGCGCCATCCACTGGGATGTCCTGACCGGCGACATCACGCGCTGCGCCGTCGACGCGATCGTGAACGCCGCCAATAGCTCGCTGCTCGGCGGGGAAGGCGTGGACGGCGCCATTCACCGCGCCGCCGGCCCACAACTGCTGGCGGAATGCCGCGCCCTGGGCGGCTGTCCGACTGGGGAGGCGCGGATGACACGCGGCTATGCCCTGCCGGCGAGGCATGTCATCCATACAGTCGGCCCGGTCTGGCGCGGGGGCAGCGCGGGCGAGCATGATCTGCTGGCAAGCTGCTACCGCGCCTCCCTGGATCTGGCGCGGCATCACGGCCTGCGCAGCATCGCCTTTCCGGCGATCTCGACGGGCGTCTACGGTTTTCCCAAGGAAAAAGCGGCCACTATCGCCGCAGAAGCGGTGCATCGGGAACTGCTCGCCAGTCCGACGGCGTTCGACCGCATCCTCTTCCTCTGCTTCGACGAGGAAAGCCGCATCATATACGAGCGGGCGGTGGAGGCGCAAGGCGCAAGGACCTAATGCCCCTCACGCCCCTCGGCCAGCGCCTCCAGCACGTCGTCGAGCCGCGCCGGGTCGCCCAGCGCGATGACGCGCCCATCGCTGTCGTGCGTCAGCGGATCGCCGGACCAGTCGCACATGCGCCCGCCCGCGCCCTCGACCACCGGCACCAGCGCCGCCAGATCGTGCAGCTTCAGCCCCGCCTCGACCACGATGTCGACATGCCCTGACGCCACCAGCCCGTAATTATAGCAATCGCCGCCCCATAGCGTGTCGCGGCACTGGCCTGCCAGGCGGGAGAAATGCTCACCGCTGCAGCCGGGGAATAATTGCGGCGCGGTCGATGCCAATATTGCCTCATCGAGGTCGCGGCAGGCTCGCGTTCTCACCGGCTTGCCGTTGAAGGTCGTGGGCTGACCCATCATGCCGGCCCACCGTTCACCCGCGATCGGCTGGTCGATGATGCCGACGGTCGGCCATCCCGCCTGCGTCAGCGCGATCAAGGTGCCGAAGATTGGCCGGCCGGCGATGAAGCTGCGCGTGCCGTCGATCGGATCGAGTATCCAGACTCGCTCCGCATCCTCGCGCGTTGCGCCATATTCTTCGCCGATGATCCCGTCCTGGGGCCGTTCCTTTTCCAATATGGCTCGGATCGCCGCTTCCGCCGCTCGGTCGGCTTCGGTCACCGGTGACTTGTCGGATTTGAATTCCGTGTCGAACCGCGCCCGGAAGAAGGGGCGGATCGCCACGGCGGCGGCATCGGCCAGGCGGTGGGCAAGGGTCAGATCGTCGCGGGTCGTCATGCCCCTTGCGCTAGCGGGAAAGTCGCCGCCGCGCTAGGCTGGACCGTCCCCATTGCTCACTCATGAAGGAGGGAACAGATGTCCGGTTCACCCGTCATCCCCGGCCTGCGCTACGCCGACGCGCCCGCCGCCATCAGCTTTCTCTGCCAGGCCTTTGGCTTCGAACTGCGGACATGTCATGAGGATGAAGCCGATCCCCGCATCATCCATCATGCCGAACTGATTTTGGGCGAGGGGATGGTGATGCTGGGCAGCGCCAGGGACGGGGAAACGGAATCGCTCTACAAATGGACGACGCCGCGCGATCTGGGCGGCGTCACGACCTGCTTCTACATAGTGGTGCCCGATGCGGACGCGCACTGCCTTCACGCCCGCAACGAAGGCGCGGTGGTGGTGAGCGAGCCGCACGACAATGAAGGCTATCCCGGCCGCGGCTATGAGGCGCTCGATCCGGAAGGCAATCTGTGGAGCTTTGGCACTTACGATCCCTGGACCCAGGGCGCTTAAGCCTTCCGTAACGCCCTGCCTCTAGGGTGACTGCGCACCAAGGAGGTTTGCGTGGCGCTCGTCGGCTGGATCCTGAGTTTCATCGCCCTGTTCGGCGCGCTCGCGCTGCGGCAGGACATGCCGGTGGGCGGATCCGCGACCCTGTCGGCCCTGTCCTTTTGCCTCGCGCTGCTGACCTGCCCGATGGTCTGGCGCGACAGGCCGCTCGGCATTTCCCGCACGCAGCGCATCGTGACTGCGCTGATCCTGCTGTCCGGCGCTCCGCTGCTGCTGTTGCCCGGAGCCTGAAAGTCGCGCCGCGCGACTTTCTCGCGGGTCAGTCGAACAGGCTCGACACGGAGCTTTCGTCCGCGATCCGCTTGATCGCCTCGCCCAGCAGCGGCGCGATCGGCAGGTGACGGATGCTCTTGGCATTACACACCACGTCGGAGCCCTGGATCGAATCGGTGATCACCAGTTCCTTGAGTTCCGACGCTTCGACCCGCGCGACCGCGCCGCCCGAGAGCACGCCATGACTGACATAGGCGACCACGTCCTCGGCGCCCGCAGCTTTCAGCGCACCCGCCGCGTTGCACAGCGTGCCCGCCGAATCGACGATGTCGTCGATCAGGACGCAAAAGCGGCCCTTCACGTCGCCGATGATGTTCATCACTTCCGATTCGCCGGCCCGCTCGCGACGCTTGTCGACGATGGCGAGGGGGGCGTTGTCCAGCCGCTTGGCGAGTGCACGGGCACGCACCACGCCGCCCACGTCGGGCGACACGACCATCAGGTTGCGGTCGCCGAAGCGCGCCTGAATGTCGGCCGACATGACCGGCGCGCCGAAGAGGTTATCGGTGGGAATGTCGAAAAAGCCCTGAATCTGCCCGGCGTGCAGATCCACCGACAGGACGCGATTGGCCCCGGCGGTGGTGATCAGGTTCGCGACCAGCTTGGCCGAGATCGGAGTGCGGGGTCCGGGCTTCCGGTCCTGCCGGGCATAGCCGAAATAGGGCACGACCGCCGTGATTCGCTTGGCCGACGCGCGTTTGAGCGCATCGATCATGATCAGCAATTCCATCAGATTGTCGTTGGTGGGATAGCTGGTGGACTGCAGCACGAACACATCCTCGCCGCGGACATTCTCATGAATCTCCACGAAAACCTCTTCGTCGGCGAAGCGGCGGACGCTCGCGTCGGTCAGGGGGATTTCGATATAGTCCGCGATGGCAGAGGCCAGCGGCTTGTTGGAATTGCCGGTCATGAGTTTCATGGCCTTGCTCCCCGTGACGAATGATGGCGCTGAAAGAATCGGGCCCCTTTAGCGATGCATCCGGTCGCTGGAAAGGCTGCATTTGCTCGGCCGGACGAAATGGCGGCGGTGACGCGCCACTTTGTCACGGGTCGCGCATTTTTCCCGAGACGCAGGTGTTTCCACCTGATCACGAAATGCTTTAGGGCGACTGACATGACCGACAAACTCGTGATCGCGCTGGCCCAATTGACGCAATCGGTAGGCGACCTCACCGCCAATGCCGATGCGATGCTGGAATGGCGGAGCCGGGCGGCAGGCGCGGACCTGATCGTCTTTCCCGAACTGCAGCTGATCGGCTATCCGCCCGAAGATCTGGTGTTGAAGCCCGCGCTCGTCGAACGCGCCAATCACGAACTGGACCGGCTCGCCCGGGCGACTGCCGACGGCGGCCCGGCGATGCTGGTCGGCACGGTGGTCGCGTCGCATGGGGTGCTATTCAACGTCATCGCCCTCCTTGAAAATGGCGCGGTGACCGCGATCCGGCAAAAGCGCGAACTGCCCAATTATGGCACATTCGATGAAAAGCGCGTGTTCGCGCCCGGCCCCTTGCCCGCGCCGATCGACTTCAAGGGCGTCAAGATCGGCGTACCCATCTGCGAGGATATCTGGTTCCCCTTCGTCACCGCGCATCTGCGGGCGGAGGGCGCGGAAATCCTGATCAGCCCCAATGGCAGCCCGTTCGAAATCGACAAGGACGATCGGCGGATCAACGGCGTCGCCGGCACGCGGGTCCGCGAAACCGGTCTGCCGCTCGTCTATGTGAACCGCGTGGGTGGCCAGGACGAGCTGGTGTTCGATGGCGCCTCCTTCGTGATGGGCGCCGATCTCAGCATCGCGCACCAGATGCCCGACTGGGAGGAAGCGCTGGTTCTGACGCAATGGGAAAAATGGGACGGCCAGTGGGTCTGTATCCCGGGCGAGCGCCATGAGCTCGATCCCCGCCCTGCCGACATCTACAATGCCATGGTCCTGGGCCTGCGCGACTATGTGAACCGCAACCGCTTCCCTGGCGTGGTGCTCGGCCTGTCGGGTGGGATCGATTCCGCCTTGTCTGCCGCCGTCGCCGTCGACGCGCTGGGCGCCGCCCGGGTCTGGTGCGTGATGATGCCGTCCCGCTTTACCAGCCAGCACAGCCTGGACGACGCGGTGGAATGCGCCCGGCTGCTCGGCGTGCGCTACGACACGATCCCGATCGAGCCGGCGGTCGGCGCGTTCGACGCCATGCTGGCGGATGTCTTCAAGGATCGCCAGCGCGATCTGACCGAGGAGAATATCCAGTCGCGCATCCGGGGCCTGACCTTGATGGCGCTTTCCAACAAGTTCGGGCACATGCTGCTCACCACCGGCAACAAGAGCGAGATGTGCGTCGGCTATGCCACCATCTATGGCGACATGGCGGGCGGCTATTCGGTGCTGAAGGATGCGTACAAGACCACCGTGTTCGACCTTTGCCGCTGGCGGAACGAAAACCTGCCCTCGCTCGGCCAGGGCTTGGGTCCAGCCGGGCCCGTCATGCCCGAGCGGGTCATTTCCAAGCCCCCCAGCGCCGAGTTGCGCGAGGATCAGAAGGACGAAGACAGCCTGCCGCCCTATGAGGTGCTGGACCCGATCCTCTACGGCCTGGTCGAAGAGGAGCTGTCGGTCGACCAGCTGGTCGGGCGCGGTTTCGACCGCGATACCGTGGCCCGCGTCGAGCGCCTGCTGTACGTCGCCGAATATAAACGCCGCCAATCGCCTCCGGGCGTGAAGCTCGGCATCCGCAATTTCGGGCGCGACCGGCGCTATCCGATCACCAACGCCTTCCGCACCCTGTAAAAAAACCCCGTTCGGTTCGCGCCGCCCCAGGCGCCGCCAAGGAGCGCCGTCGAGACCAGCTCTCGACACGCTCGAACCCAACGGAGAGGACAGCATCCATGACCGTCATCACCCGTTTCGCGCCGTCGCCCACCGGCCATCTCCATGTCGGCAACATCCGCGCTGCCCTGCATAATTGGCTTTGGGCGCAGAGAAGCGGCGGGCGGTTCCTGCTGCGCCTCGATGATACCGACGTCGAACGCTCGCGCCCTGAATATGCCGATGCGATTCGGGCCAATCTCGCCTGGCTGGGGCTCCATTGGGATGCGGAAGCCCGCCAGTCCGACCGGTTCGCGCTCTATGAGGCCCGCTTCGAGGCGCTGAAGGCGGCGGGGCATGTCTACCCCGCATATGAAACCGCCCAGGAATTGGAGCTACGGCGCAAGATCCTCCTCGGTCGCGGCCTGCCGCCCGTCTATGATCGGGCCGCCCTGTCGCTGACCGCGGAGCAGATCGCCGGCCATGAAGCCGAAGGACGTCGCCCGCATTGGCGTTTCAAGCTGGACCATGACCAGCCGATCGTCTGGGCCGACTTGATCAGGGGCGAGCAGCGCTTCGACCCCCGGCTGCTGTCCGACCCGGTGATCCGCCGCGCCGATGGCAGCTGGCTCTACATGCTCCCGTCCGTCATCGACGACATCGACATGGGCGTCACCCATGTGCTGCGCGGCGAGGACCATGTGTCCAACACCGCCGCCCAGATTCAGATGTTCGCCGCCCTTGGCGCGCCCTTGCCGCAGTTTGCGCATGAAGCGCTGCTGACCGGCAGCGAGGGCAAGCTGTCGAAGCGGCTGGGGTCGCTCGGCGTGGCCCATTTCCGCGAGATCGGCCTTGAGCCGATGGCCGTGATCTCGCTGCTCGCGCGTTTGGGCACCAGCATGGCGATCGAGCCCTGCATCGATCCGCAGCCGCTGGTCGACAGTTTCGATTTCGGCCATTTCGGCCGGGCCCCGGCGCGCTTCGATGAAGCGGAACTCACCGCGCTCAATCAGAAGATCGTCCATCTCCTGCCCTATGAGGCGGTTGACGACCGCCTGCCCGCCGGCATGACGGGGGAGGCTTGGGATGCGATCCGGCCCAATCTGGAAAACCTGTCGCAGGTTGCGCATTGGTGGCAGATCATCACCGGCCCCTTCGACGCACCCGAGCCGGCGCCGGAAGATCGCGATTTCCTGGCGTCCGCGCACGCGCTTGTGGCCGACAGTCCCTTCGACGCCGAAATATGGCGGACGGTGACCGAGGCGCTGAAGGCGCAGACGGGGCGCAAGGGGAAGGCGCTGTTCCTGCCCCTGCGCCGCGCGCTGACGGGGTTGGACCATGGCCCCGACATGGGCCAGCTACTGCCGCTGATCGGCAGGGACGAAGCGCTTAGGCGCCTCGCTCGCGCATAGATTCCAGCGCGCGGCCGACGGCCAATATCCCCTCGGGCGCGACGGCAAAGCCCATATGGGTGCAGTCCACCTCGATCGAGCGATCCCGTTCGCCCGCGCGGCCCCTTGCGCATTCGGGCAGGATAACGCCGTCCCGTCGCGACCAGAGCGCGACGGTGGGAACCGGCGGCTTTTCCTCCCGCTTGCAGGCGAAAGGGGGGCGATCCACGGGAAAGCCCGACACCAGCTGATACAGCCGCCAGGCATGATTGGCGCGCGGATCGCCTGAAAAGGGCGTGCCCATGGTGATGACGCCCCCGACCTTGCTGGTCGCGACCTTAGCATATTCGCGCGCGAACAGCCCGCCCAGGCTCCAGCCCACCAGCGTCACGGGCGCGCCGTTGCTGCGCCGTATCGCGTCGACCCGCCGGTCGATCTGCTCCAGGCTGTCGGCACGGGGTCCGAAATTGCGCCCCATGCCCCAGCCATGCGCATCGAAACCGGCCGCGGTCAGCACCAAGCGCAGCTGCTCCATCCGATGCTCCGACGCCAGCAGGCCCGGGATCAGCAGGATCTGGCGCCCATCTCCGCGAATGGAAGCCGCAAGCGACGCCGCCTTGGCGCGGCTGCGCGCGAGGTCGTACGGCATGGATGCGTTGCCGAGCAGATGCGCAAGGGCCGGGCGTTCAGCCGCGCGGGGGCCCCTGGCAAGGCGGCCTTTCCAGAAGCTGGCAAACGCGTCGGCATAAGGTGGCACGAGAAGGGTCCTCAAAGCCCGAAGGCGAAAGTGACATTCTCATGACAAATGCGCCAGCCGTCCAATGGTTTCGCCTATGATGGCGAACGGTTCGTCGATTGTGACAAGGGCTTAGGTCGCTGGAGAGGCCGGGACGCTGTATCGCGGCTGGCTGAAATTCAGCGTCGCAACAGGAACACGGCATGTTCGGCGAACAAATTGGCGTTCGCGTGCGTCGTTTCCTTGTCGCCCTTCAGGAACCATTGCCCGTCGATCGTCCAGCCGCGCTCCTTCACCAGCGCGCGGAAATCATCGACCGTGACATGGTGGATGTTGAGCGTGTCGTACCAGGTGTCGGGCAGCAGTCGCGTCACCGGCATGCGCCCCCCCCACAGCAGCGAGAGCCGGCCCCGCCAGTGCGCGAAGTTGGGGAAGGAAACGAAGGCCTGCCGGCCGATGCGCAGCAGTTCCTCCACCACCCGGTCGGGCCGCCGCGTCGTTTGCAGCGTCTGGCTGAGGATCGCGTAATCGAAACTGGCGTCGGGATAATAAGCGAGGTCGGTGTCTGCATCGCCCTGAACGACCGACAGGCCGCGCCCGACCGCCGCCGCGACATTGCTCCCGTCGATCTCCAGCCCGCGCGCGTCCACGCTCTTGGCGTCGCGCAGCGCCGCCATCAGCGCGCCGTCTCCGCAGCCGACATCCAGCACCCGGGCTCCCGCCGTAACCGTACGCGCAATGAGCGCCAGGTCGGGCCGCAACCCCTGCCCGCTCATGCGCGGCCACCCCGCAGGAAGCCGTCGACGACCCGGTTGAGCTCCGGACATTCCAGCAGGAAGGCGTCATGGCCGAAGGGGCTGGACAGCTCGACGAAGCTGGCCTGCGCGCCCGACGCATTGAGGGCGTGGACGATTACGCGCGATTCCGCGGTCGGATAAAGCCAATCGGTATCGAAACTGACCAGGCAGAATCGCGCCTTGGACGCCGCAAAGGCATGGGCGAGGCTGCCGCCATGATCCTCGGCGATGTCATAATAATCCATGGCGCGGGTGATATAGAGATAGGAATTGGCGTCGAACCGCTCGACGAAGCTCAACCCCTGGTGACGCAGATAGGATTCCACCTGGAAGTCGGCGTCGAAGCCGAACGTCTTGGCTCCATTGGGATTTTCCGGCCGCCCCTGCAGGCGGCGGCCGAATTTTTCGGTGAGCCCCGCTTCCGACAGATAGGTGATGTGCGCGGCCATGCGCGCGACGGCGAGGCCCGCGCTCGGCACCTGGCCGTCGGCATAATAATCGCCGCCGCGCCAGTGCGGATCGGCCATGATCGCCTGCCGCCCGACTTCATGGAAGGCGATATTCTGCGCGCTGTGACGCGCGGTCGATGCGATCACGATGCAGCTTTCGACGCGGTCGGGAAACAGCGTCGGCCAGGTCAGCGCCTGCATCCCGCCCATCGACCCGCCGATGACGGCAGCCAGGCGATCGATGCCCAGATGGTCGAGCAACAAGGCCTGCGCCCGCACCATGTCGGCGACGGTGAGCACCGGAAAGCGCATCGCATGCGGTTCTCCCGTCGCGGGATCGATGCTGGCCGGGCCGCTCGATCCCATGCAACTGCCGATGACATTGGAGCAGACGATGAAATGGCGCGCGGGGTCGACCGGCTTGCCCTCGCCCACCATGCGCCACCACCAGCCGGGCTTGCCGGTCACAGGATGGTCGGACGCGACATATTGGTCGCCCGTCAGCGCATGGCAGATGAGGATCACGTTCGATCGATCCTCGTTCAATGCGCCATAGGTTTCATAGGCGATGTCGACCGGCGCCAGGGCCGCACCGCTGTCCAGCCGCAGTGGGCCGGTCAGGCGAACCTGGCGGCGAAGACCGAAACGGCTGTCATCAGAGATCGGGACGCTGGCCATGATGGATGCGGGGCTAGGACCCCGGACGGAGGCTGTCAATCGGGGGGCGATCGGCTAGAGGGCGGGTATGAGCCCGACCCGATCCATTCCCGTCCTGGCCTACGGCCCCCTGTCCCCCTATCTGCGCGAGCAACTGGACCAGCGCTTCATCGTCCATGCCGTGGCTGCCGATGCCGACCCCGCGTCGCTTTCGGACGCGGAACGGGAAGCACGCGCGCTGGTGTCGTTCGGCGTGGTGGGCGCGTCGGCGGCGATCATGGACGCGCTGCCCAAACTGGAGCTGATCGGCCTGTTTTCGGTGGGCTATGACAAGGTCGATATCGACCATGCCCGCGCCAGCGGCATCCGCGTCAGCAACACGCCCGATGTCCTGACCGACGACGTCGCCGACCTGGCAGTGGGTCTGCTCTATGCCACGGTGCGCAACATCGCGGCGAACGACCGGATGGTGCGGTCGGGCGCCTGGGCAGAGGGCAGGAAGCCGGCGCTCAGCGGCAGCGTCACCGGCCGGCGGATCGGCATATTGGGGCTGGGGCGGATCGGGCGCGCGATCGCCCGGCGGCTGGAGCCGGTGGCGGGCGAGATTCTCTACCATAACCGCCGGCCTGCCGAGGGCGCGCCCTATCGCTACGTTTCCGACCCGATCCGGTTCGCCGGGGAAAGCGACGTCATCATGGTCGCGACATCCGGCGGTCCCGAAGCCCGCGGCCTGGTCGATGCCGCCATGCTGGAGGCGCTGGGACCGCAAGGCGTGATCGTCAACATCAGCCGAGGGAGCGTGATCGACG
>DATEDR010000300.1:0-6584 GCA_035281605.1 Sphingobium sp. | reverse complement strand
ATAACGCTGGACTGCTCGTCGAAAGATCATCTCAGTCGTCCTTTTCGTGAATGTCGGGGGTGACGGACGCGCCGCCGCGATCGCCTTCCTTCAAGGTCTGCGCGGCAAGGTGGCGGTGATGGCGCCCGTCCTGCCGGCGTTGCATCGCCTGCGCCCAGTCCGGTACATCGCCCTGCTGCGCCCCGGCCGATTTTGCACCACCCGTGCCCAGCGCCGACCAGGCCGCCTCCCGTCCGCGCTCGGCGGCGTCGGCGATACCCAAACTGCTTGCCGCCTTGTTGCGGACGGCATGTCCGGCTGCCGTGGCGACACCACTCAGTCCGGCGGCCATGCCCGACGAGCCGGAAGTCTCCTGGCCTAGCTTGTAGGCTGCCTGCGCCGCCGTCCCCATCATGGTGCCGGCCCGGATCGCGGATAGTGCGCCACCGGCAAGCGCTCGGCCGCCACCGATCGTGGCGGCACCGCCCAGAGCCGCGACCCCGGCGGCACCAGCCACGCTTCCAACGGCGGCTCCCGCTCCCAATTGCGGCGCTCCGGCGGCAAGGCCCGACGCCATGGCAGGCGCAAAGATGCCAAGGCCGAACAGGGCCAGCGCCGCCAGCACCAGACTCATGGCGGCGCCGATGTCGGGTTCCTGCCCCTTGAGGGCATCTACCATCTGGGCGAAGAAGCTGGAGCCGATCCCGACAATCACGCCCAGCACCATGACCTTGATTCCGGAACTGACGACATGACCCAGCACGCGTTCAGCCAGGAAGCTCGTGCGGTTCCAGAGCGCGAAGGGAATGAGAATGAAACCCGCCAGCGACACGAGCTTGAACTCGATCACAGTGACGAACATCTGCACGACAAGGATGAAGAAGGCGAGAATGACGATCACCCAGGCGAACAGCAATATGGCGATCGTCAGGAAATTGTCGAAGAAGCTGGTGAACCCCATCAGATCGGACGCCTGGTCGAGCAGCGGCCACGCCGCCTCGAAACCGGCTCCGGCCAGCCTTCCGGGCTTCAGCAGATCCTCCGCCGAGATGCTGCCTCCACCCGCCGTCAGCCCGGCCGCGGCAAAGGAACGGAAGATGATTTCGGAAAGAGAGGAGAAGCTGTTGATGATGAAGGCAAAGGCGCCAACGAAGAGGATCTTCTTCAGGAACCGCCCGATCACATCCTGCTCGCCGCCCATCGCCCAGAAGAGCCCTGCGAGGGTCATGTCGATGCCGATCAGCGTGGCCGTCAAAAACCGCACATCGCCGCCCAGCAGGCCGAAGCCGCTGTCGATATAGGCGATGAAGGCCGCGAGAAATCGGTCGATGACACTGAGATCATTCATGAGACAGGGTCCTCATGGGTTTGATGTCGCGGAGCCCCGCTGCGAGAGGGGCTGTTGATGAGCGAGGCTCCGCGACGAGGCAGCGTCCGGCCGTGGGGGAGCGGCGGGACGGGCGCTGCCTCATCTCAATTTCGGTTATACGCGGTGCCGGACCCAAGAAATTGCCTGGTCGCCGCCCGGGCATCGGACTCCGCCTGGATCCGGCGCGCCTCTTCGACCGCCTGCGCGCGGAAATGCGCGGCCATCATATTCTGGATCTGAAGCTGCTGCTTGGTGACCAATGCCAGCAACTGGTTGGTCGCCTGGGCCGCCTGCAATGCGCCCTCCGCGCCCTGGCTTTTCCCCACTAGCGTTTCGATGGCTTCAGCGTCCTGGGCAACATTGCCCACCACCTGCGACTGGATGCGCATGGACTGCTGATAGGCTTGCCTGGCAGCGTCGAAACGTTCCCGCGCCGCTGCCAGGCGTTCGTCGCTGCGCATCGCAGCGTCGTAATTGTCGGGAAACAATCGCTTGAACTGGCTGTCGAGCGTGTCGATCCGAAAGTCGATGCCCTGGGCAGCCGCCATCAACCGATCGACGGCGCGCAATCTATTCGTCAGCTCGGTGAGTTCGGGAAAGCTGATGCGGCTCAGATTCTTCGCCATGTTGGTCAGCATCGATGCTTCATTCTGGAGCGACTGGATCTGCTGGTTGATCTGCTGGAGCGTTCGGGCAGCGGTCAGCAGGTTCTGCGCATAGTTGGCGCTGTCGAATACGGGGATGGCATAAGCGGGCCGGCTCTGGAGGAACAGCCCCCCGCCCATTGCACCGGCCCCGCCCAATGCGAGGGCAGAAGCGACAAGATATTTACGGAGCGGAATGTGCGCTTGCATCTCATTTCTCCTTGGACTGGAGGGAAACAGGGGATGGAAAAAGCTCAAGATCGTCCGCTGCTGCCGGGAGGCCGCAGCCGCGCAGGAAGTGGCCCGCAAATCCGTCGAGACCATGTCCGGTGATGATCGCATCGATCCGGCTCTGGCTGTCGGGGTCAGACGCACCGCATAGAGCGAGGGCGACCGGTCCCAGATCCAGTTCGAACAGACGGTTGCCGCGTTGGGACTGGAGATAATAATGGCGCTTGGGCGTCGCGCGGCTGATGAGCTCGATCTGGCGCGCATTGAGGCCGAAACGCTCATAGGCTGCCCGCGATTGCGGTTCGACTGCCCGATCATTGGGAAGCAGGATGCGCTGGGGACAGCTTTCGATGATGGCAGGCGCAATGCTGCTCTCGCTGATATCGGCAAGGCTCTGTGTCGCGAACAGCACCGCCACATTCTTCTTCCGGAGCGTCTTCAGCCATTCCCGGATGCGCGCGGCGAAGAGCGGATCGTCAAACAGGCTCCAGGCCTCATCCAGGATCATCAGCGTCGGCCGGCCGTCAAAGCGCTGCTCGATCCGATGGAAAAGATAGGTGAGGACCGGAGCGGCCAGCCCCTTGCGCCCCATCAACGCCTCGGTTTCAAAACATTGGACATCGCGCTGCGCGAGGCACTCTTCCGCAGCGTCCAGATATCCGCCATGGCTGCCATCCAGCATATAGGGCGCGAGCGCCAGCCGAAGGGCATTGGACTGGAGAAGAAGCGACAGGCCGGTCAGCGTCCGTTGTTCGACCGGGGCCGTTGCCAGACTGGAGAGCGCCGACCAGAGCGCGTCCTTTATCTCGGGGGTCAGCAGCACCCGTTCCTGGGCGAAAATGCCGCCCAGCCATTCGGCCGCCCAGCCGCGCTCGCTTTCCCTGTCGATGTCGCGCAACGGCTGGAAGGAAAGCAGATCGCCTTCCCCATCACCGGCGCCCAGCGCATGATAGCTTCCACCCATGGCAAGCACCGCCGCGCGCGCCGAGCGGCCCATGTCGAACATGATGACGCGGGCACCGGCATAGCGGCGGAACTGGAAAGCGATGAAGGAAAGGAGAACCGATTTCCCCGCGCCGGTTGGCCCCACCACCATCATATGCCCAACGTCGCCGACATGGGTCGACAGGCGAAACGGTGTCGATCCGCTGGTCTTTGCCTGGAACAAAGGCGGCCCGGCGAGGTGACGATTGCCATGAGGTCCGGCCCAGACGGCAGAAAGCGGCATCAGGTGCGCGAGATTGAGGCTGTGCACCAGCGGCTGCCTTACATTGGCGTAGACCTGCCCGGGCAGGCCCGACAACCAGGCCTCGACCGCATTGACGGTTTCGCGGATGCAGGTGAAGCCAAGGCCGTTCACAACCCGCTCGACGGCCCGGACCTTGGCATCGACGGCAGTGGCATCGCGATCCATCACCGTGATCGTCGTGGTCAGATAACCGAAGGCGACATGATCGCCGCCCAGCGCCTGCAGGGCGAGGTCCGCGTCGATCACCTTGTTGTCGGCGTCGCTATCGAGCAGCTGGGCCGGCTGATTGTACATCACCTCGCGCAGCAGAGCCGCGACCGATTTGCGCTTGTTGAACCATTGCCGCCGGAGCTTTGTTAGCGCGCGGTCAGCGTCGCTCTTGTCGAGCGCGATGTAGCGCGTGACCCAGCGATAGCCGAAATTCTGGTGATTGAGCGCGTCGAGCAGGCCCGGCCTGCTCATATTGGGGAAGCCGAGCAGCGTCAGCGTACGGATGTGCTGCCCGCCAAGGCGCGGTTCGAGACCGCCGACAAGCGGCGTGTCCGCCAGCAGGCCATCAAGAAAGAAGGGTGTCTCGGGGACATGCACGCCATGATCCCGGTCCGACACGGCCGCATGGAGAAAGGTCAGGGTCGCGGCATCATCCAGCGGCTGGATTTCAGGCATGAAGGTGCTGAACAGATCGATGATCCGCCCTGTCTCGGCCATGAAGCCACCGAGCGCCTGACGCCAATCACGCTGCCTGTCCTTCCCTTCGCGTTCGACAAGATGACGTCCCGCCGCGTCGCTGCTGTCAGCAGGCGGCAGCCACAGGAGGGTTGCATGATATACGCTTTCGAAATGCTGCTCGTGAGACGCGAATTGCGCACGCCGTTCCTGATCCACGAGCCAGGAAGCAGGATCGCCGAACTTGCCATCGGGATAACCCTGCGCTTCCCGTCGGTGGGCCTCGAAGAAAATCGCCCAGCCCGAACCGAGCCTTTTCAAAACATTATTCGCGCGCGCGCAGGTGGCGACCAGTTCCGCTTCCGTCGCGCTCTCAATGTCTGGCCCACGGAAGCGGAATGTGCGCTGGAAACTGCCATCCTTGTTGAGGACCACGCCGGGCGCGACGAGCGCGGCCCAGGGCAGATGGTCGGCGATGCGGTCGGCGCGGGACCGATATTCAGACAGGTTCAGCATGCCCAATATCCCTTCTGGCGTAGATGGCGAAGCAGGACGGGCGCAAAATCAGGATCGCGGCGGGTCGCTATGACCGCGATGCTGTGCCCGATGGCCCATGCCGCAATCCCGACCAGCCATATCTGAAGGCCAAGGCCGATCGCAGCGGCCAGCGTCCCGTTGACGATCGACAGGCCACGAGGCGCTCCGCCCAGCAAAATGGGCGAGGCGAGGCTCGCATGGATGGGCACCTCGAAGCCTTCGATCGCGCTCATGCGACGAGCGCCCCGCCGCCGAAGCTGAAGAAGGAAAGGAAGAAGGAGGATGCGCCAAAAGCGATGGAAAGGCCGAAGACGATCTGGATCAGGCGGCGAAACCCGCCCGATGTTTCGCCAAAGGCAAGGGTGAGGCCGGTCGTGATGATGATGATCACGGCGACGATCTTCGCCACCGGCCCCTGCACGGATTCGAGCACCTGTTCGAGCGGCTGTTCCCAGGGCATGCCGGAGCCGGCGGCATGCGCGGCGGCCGAAGCCATGGCAAGACCAGCGGCGAGGATGATGGCGACGGACCCGGCGCCGCGAAGGACGGCTCGTTGGGACAATGATATTCTGGTCATAAAGCTAATCCTGTGGGGGTTAGAGGGACGAGAAGTTCTATGAGCCGGTAGCCACCCTGCGGGTCGAGACCATCGACGCGCATGAGGCTGGTGACGCGCCGCGATGCGCCGCGACCGGACAGAAAAACGATGAGGTCGATGGCGTCTGCGATGAGGGCGCGCGGAACCGTCGCCACGGCCTCCTGTACCAGGCTTTCGATACGGTTGAGCGCAGCGGCGGACCCATTGGCGTGCACGGTCGCAATCCCGCCGGGGTGACCTGTATTCCAGGCCTTGAGCATATCGAGGGCTTCGGGTCCCCTTACTTCCCCAACGATGATCCGGTCGGGCCGCAACCGGAGCGTGGAACGCACAAGGTCGGTCATGGTGACGATGCCCGCCCGCGTGCGCAGCGCCACGGTATCGACCGAGGGGCTTTGCAATTCGCGCGTGTCTTCGATGAGGATCAGCCGTTCCTCGCTCGCCCCAATCTCACCCAGCAGGGCATTGGCAAGGGTCGTCTTGCCCGAGCTGGTGCCGCCGGCGACAAGGATGTTCCACCGTTCACGCACCGCACGACGCAGAAGCGCCGCGGCGGTGTCGCTGATGATGCCATCGCTGACATAATCATCCATGCTGTAGGGCCGGGATGCCGGCTTGCGGATCGCGAAGCAGGGGCCGACCGCAACCGGCGGCAGGATCGCCTCGAAACGCTCGCCGGCCCTTCCTTCGGCCTGCGGCGGCAGTTCCGCTGATAATATGGGCGCGCCGGCATGGACCTCGGCACGGACATGCGAGGCAACCAGGCGGATAATCCGTTCGACTTCGCTGGGCCCAAGGACAATATCGGTGTCGACGCGTCCCTCGCCCAGCAGATCGAGCCGCAGGGCACCGTCGGGATTGACCATGATCTCGATGACGCGGGGATCATCGAGCGCCGCAGCGATGGCCGGCCCCATCGCGCTGTGCAGCATGGCCTTGCGCCGTCCGGCTGCCGTTTCATCGCGCGTCGTCGCTGTGGATGTTTCGTGCCTGGTCACCCCTCGCCTCCTTTAGCCGATGGGGCAGCGATCGTCCGCTTGCCGGTTGCAAGCTGGCGGCCAACCTGGCTGATGAACGCCTCGAAGCGCTGGCGGCCCTGCGCCCGTCCAACCTCGTCATTCTCCCCGAGCGGCGGCGTCACCATGAGCTGGTAGCGGATGAACAAGGCGAGGCTTTCGACCATAATGTCGATGTCGCGGCGGGCGGCTGCCAGCTCCTTCGACAGTTCATTGAGGCGCATCCGGAGCGCCGCTTCCGCTTCGCTCGCGCCGCGATGGCGCAGCCATGTCCGCAACGCATCATTGACCAACC